>QXXE01000013.1 GCA_009911355.1 Clostridiaceae bacterium
CGCGCCGACCGCTTCGCTCATGCCCTGCCCCAGCGAGCCGGTGGTCAGGTCTACGCCAACCGTCTTGTTCCGGTCGGTGTGCGACGGGAAATCCGTCCCCGGCTGGTTGAGCGTATACGCGTTTTCCACCGGGTAATAGCCCCTGAGCCCAAGCGTTGCGTACATCACCGGCCCGCCGTGCCCCTTCGACAGCACGAACCAGTCGCGCTCCTCCCAGCGCGGGTTTTTCGGGTCAATGTTCATAATGTCGCCGTACAGCACCGCCATCGCATCCGCCATTGACATGGAGCCGCCGACGTGGCCGAAGCCGCGCGATGCAATGATTTTCAGGGTTTCCAGCCGGATTTTCGCTGCAAAAACCTTTAGATTTTGCATCTTTTCCTTCTTTGTCATAGGATCCTCCTTATTGAAGCAGCAGCCCGCCCCGAAAAGAACGGGCTGTCCGCCTTTACAAGAAATCGTTTTCCGTTACTTGATGCGTGCGATATCCTTCGCCAGCTGCTTCTTCATTTCGAGGTTGGACTGACGGGCAATCATGATGCGCTGTGCCTGCGGCGAGCCTGCACCGTGCATAGACTCCGGCAGATAGCCGACGGCAGCGGTTCCCATCGTCATGTTTTCGATCAGGCGGAGGACGCGCATCCGGTCCTCGGTCGGGACGGAATCGACGCCTTTCAAATACTTTTCAATATAATCATGGGTTGCCGGGTTGCGGTAGTCCGCTTCGCTTGGCTGAGTGACCATGATGCCGCCCGCCAAATCCTGCGCTAAGCGCGCGATTTCATACGGGAAACGGGTGACATTCTGCTTGCAGACATTTGCTAAAAGGAGGTCAATTAAGTAGTTGCCGGACTTGGTCTTGCTGCCCTGCGAGGAGCACGCGATACCGCAGCAGTAAAGGGTTTCGTTGAGGTGGGTCATTTCGATGAGCTTGTCCTTGACGTGGGAAGCCTTGGCCGAGCCCGCCATCTCGCCCGCCAGCGCAGTCGCGCCGATCAGTACATCGCCCACGCCAACCTTGCAGCCGCCGTAGCTCTGGCGGTGGTAGCCTGCGAAACGCTCCACCATCATGCCCGCAAACTGAACCTCGCCGTTCAGGAAAATCATGTTATTCGGGATGAACACGCGGTCGAAAATCACGAGCACTTCATGTCCGCCATAAACCTTGTTCCCAACGTCGATATCGTTGTATTTTTCGGTCTTTCTGGTGTCGCAGGACTGACGGCCAAGAATCAAAGTGATGCCCTCTGCGTCAGTCGGGCACGCGAACGAAATCGCATAATCCTCGTCGCCGGGACGCATGGAGATCGTCGGCATGACCAGCACATAATGGCTGTTCAGATAGCCCGTCTGGTGCGCTTTCGCGCCGGTCACATATACGCCATCTGGGGTACGCTCGACCACGTGCAGGAACAAATCGGGGGCGGCCTGCTGAGAGGGGGACTTGGAGCGGTCGCCCTTTACGTCGGTCATTGCGCCGTCAACCGCCCAGTCGTTTTCCTGCACATCTGTCCAGAATTTCACAAAATTCTCGTGATACCTGGTTCCGCAAGCCTCGTCGGTTTCAAACGTAGTCGAGTAAACCGCGTTGGAAGCGTCCAGGCCAACACAGCGCTGGAAGCAAGCCGCCGTCTTTTGACCAAGCAAGCGCTGCATTTTGACCTTCTTAATCAGGTCGTCCGTAGACTGGTGCAAATGGGTGAAGCGGTTGATTTTCTTGCCGGTCAGGTTCGAAGTTGCGGTCATAAGATCTTCGTATTCCGGCATTTCCGCCAGCTCATAGGTCGCCGCAAACGAGTTCAGCGACGGGCGGACAATCGGGTCGTCCACCACGTTTTCCACCTTCTCGCCGAAGCGGTACAGATTGAGGTGCAGCTTCCGCAAGGATTCAATATACTGTTCTTTTGTCAGCATTTTCTTCCCTCTCCTTTATGTGAAATTTGTGTTATTAGACTGCAAGCTTTTCACCAAAGCGCTTTTCAAACTCCTCCGCCAATTCGGCGCGGAACTTGGGGTGCGCAATGGCAATCAGACGTTTTGCGCGCTCGCGGAGGGTTTGCCCGCGCAGCTGCGCCACACCGTACTCGGTGACGATGTAATTCACGTCACAGCGGCTGGTTGTGACCGGCCCGCCAGCAGTGATAGTTGAAACGATTTTTGAAGCCGATTCATCGTTGGTCGTCGAGTGCAGCGCGATGATGGAACGGCCACCTTTTGAGAGATTTGCGCCGCGCACGAAATCCATCTGCCCGCCGATGCCGGAAATCTGCCGCAGGCCGATTGCTTCCGCGCAGACCTGCCCCTGAAGATCGACCTCGACGCAGGAATTGATGCTCACAACATTGTCGTTTTGCGATATGATTGCCGGGTTGTTGCACACGTCAACCGGCAGCATATTGATAACGGGATTATTGTTTACAAAGTCGTACAATTTGCGCGTCCCCATCAGGAAGGTCACGCATACTTTCCCGATATCACGCTGCTTGCATTTGCCGTTAATCACGCCGGATTCCAGCAGCGGCAGCACGCCGTCCGAGATCATTTCGGTATGCAGCCCGAGGTCCTTTTTTTCGCCCAGGAAGGAGCAAACCGCGTCCGGCAGCGCGCCGATACCGAGCTGTAAGCAGTCGCCGTCCCGCACCAGATCCGCGATATATTTGCCGATTTGCCGGTCAGCGCCGCCGATTTTGGCGGGCTGGCTTTCGGGCAGCGGCTCCCACGAGCTGATGAACGCGTCAATCTCGGAGACGTGCACAAAGCTTTCGCCGTAGGTGCGCGGCATGTTCGGGTTAAACTCTGCAATCACCTTTTTCGCCGATTTGACCGCCTGCGCGCCGTAATCGCAGCTCAGCCCAAGGGACACATAGCCGCGCCCATCCGGGGGCGAGCAGGTGAACGCGAACACATCCACTGGCAGCGTCCCGTCGCGGAACATGCGCGGCACGTCCGAGAAAAACGCAGGCGTGTAATCGGCGCGGTTTTCCGCGATCGGCTTGCGCGCAAGCCCTCCTACAAAGAGGGCGTTATGACGGAAGTGCGACTCCATACCGGGCTGCAAATACTCGCCCGAGCCAAGGTAAACCATGTGCGCAACCTCCACGTTTTGAAAGCACTCCGCCATGCGTGCCATGGTACGCTGGAACACAATCGGCTCGCCGACCGCGTGCCCAAAAACAACCCGGTCGCCGTCTTTTATCATGGAAACCGCCTTTTCCGGCGTCACGGTATGCTCTTTATAATATTTTCTCCAGTCCATATCGGCCCTCCCAGCGCTTAAAACGCGCTCTCATAAATGGAAAGGATTTCATCGCGGCTGAGCGGCACATAGTTGTTGCCGAGGAGCCGCTGCTGGGTCCCGACCACGCTGTCTGCGTACTTTGGCAGCTCGTCCTCGGTCACGCCGTAGGCACGCATCGGCTTGCGTTCCAGCACACGATCCATCAATGCGCAAAGCTCCTGGATAGCAGATTTTTCGTCACAGCTGAGGATCTTTGCAAGCAGACTCTCAAAACGGTTGATTTTCCCGGCCGGCTGCTTTTCGAGGTATTTCCACATAACCGGCGCAAACATAACCTGGTTGGACTCGCCGTGCGGGACATGGTGCACTCCGCCCAGCGGATAGCTCAGCGCGTGGACTGCCGCGCAGCCCGCGTGCCCGAAGGCGATCCCCGCATAGTTGGACGCTCTCAAAAATTCTGCTTTATATTTCTTCCAGCCGTCCTTCTCGCCGCTGTCTGCCGCCGCTTTCCAGCAGGGTAAAATCAGTTCCAGCGCCTTTTCTGAGAAAATTTCACTCAGCGGGCAGGCGTTCGGGGACAGGCAGCTTTCGACTGCGTGAATCATTGCGTCAATCGAGCTGGTCGCATACACGCCGTAGGGCAGGCTGGACAGCATCCCCGGGATCAGCGCCGCCTGATCGGCGAACATGGCAGGGGAAACAATGCCCTGCTTTACGCCCTTCGTGGTGCGGTTGATGATCGAAATATTGGTAACCTCGCTGCCTGTTCCGCAGGTCGTCGGGACGATCATCAGCGGATGCACCTTTTTTAAGGCAGACATCTTATCATATAAATCATCCACCTTATCAGAGCGCTCTGCAACTGCCAGAACTTTGGCAATATCAATAATCGTACCGCCGCCGACTGCGATAATCCGCTCATAATCTTTCCCGGAAAGCTCCGCAAGGATTGCGTCAACCATTACATCAGTCGGCTCGCCCGCTCCATACTGCTCCTGAAACAGCGTCTGGCAGCCCAGATTCAGCTCCGCAATTGTCGGATGATAAATATATTCATTGGTCAAAACCAAGTCTTTTTGCCCAAGCCCCACTTCCTTTGCAAAGTCGCAAAACTCCGCATATTCGGCAACACTCGGAATAATCTGAAACGCTTTCATTTTAACCCCCTCCTCAGATTTCCGGGAAGAACTTCGCGTCCGGTTTTGTAACCCATTCGTATTCCGCAACCGGTGTCGTAACGATGTTTTTATCGTCCTGCAAGCGGATGCACCAGAGGTAATATTCCGCGTAGCCAGGGGCCGCGCACTGCGAATGGGTGACGTTCTCGGGCATACCGGTCAGGTCGTTGTTTTTGACCTTATAAGCGCCGTCGCCGAACTCCGCAAGGCCGTAGCCGTTTTCCGGCAGGAATTTGTAATAATACAGCTCCGGCTCCACATGCTGATGGGGCGGGTAGGACGACCATTTTCCGGTAAAATGTACCACTTCGCCGATAAAAAAGTTGGTTTCCGGGCAGTTTGAGCGGTCGAAAAAGGTGCGTACCAGACGGGTGGACATATCGTTCATCAGCCCTGCGCCGCGCTCCTCGTTGGCGCTCAGGCAATCCTCGGGACGCAGCAGGCGGGATGCAAAGCTGCGTTTGTTTTCCGTGCGGGCAACCGCGATTTCCGCACTGCTCAAAGCCGTGATGACGACCGCTGTGTTCTGCGGGACGTGCAGCAGCACCGCGCCCTCATGGAAGCAGTCCTTCCGTTCGACGACTTCGCTGTTTTTGTCCCATTCAAAAGAGATTTTTCCGCAAAGCAGGTCATAAACAACCTCCTGCGCGTAGTCAAAGTGCAGGATATCGCCCGCGTCCATCTTGACAACACCGAACTCCATGCCCATCATTTCCGGGTGATCGGCGGCGGAAACCATCTTGTTGTAGCCCTTTTCAAAAGGCCCCTTGCTCGTATATTTCATATCGTTTTGCTTCCTTTCCTGTTTCTTAAAAGGCGAAAGCCGCCCGCTCTGAAAACGGGCGGCTTTCGATACGGATGGAAAATGCCAGAAATATGTAATTTTTAATACATACGCGCTTGCGCAAGATGCTCGTCGATCCGCTTGCGCGCTTCCTTGACCGCGTCGGACTTGGAGGTGGACGCAACGCCGATATGCCACCAGCTTTCGTAGCCCTCGGCCATCGTCTTGGGCAGCACCTTCGCGTCGATGATGCAGGAGCAGGTCTCCTTCTTCGCGGCGCGGACGGCCTCGCGGAACTCCTCGGGGGTCTTGGCGGTGAAGCCCTTCATGCCGTAGCCCTCGCCGACCTTCGCAAAATCGGTGTAGCAGTACGTACCGTCGAGCTTGCCGGTTTCCGGGTCACGGTGGCGCATTTCGGTTGCCAGCGTGCCGACGCCGTTGCCCATTTGCAGGTTGTTGATGCAGCCGAACGCCGCGTTGTCAAAGACGACGATGGTAATCTTCGCGCCTTCCTGGATGGCGGTCGGGATCTCGGAATTCAGCATCATGAAGGAGCCGTCGCCGACCAGCGAGTAAACTTCCTTGTCGGGAGCCGCCAGCTTGGAGCCGAGCGCACCCGCGATTTCGTAGCCCATGCAGGACGCGCCGTATTCCATGTTATAGGAGTCCTTCGCGTCAGTGACCCACAGCCGCTCGAGGTCTGCCGGGAGCGAGCCCGCCGCCGCTACGACAATCGCGTCGTCGTCGATCTCCTCGCGGAGGATGCCGACCGCGTTCGACTCGGTGATCGTGCCGCCGATGTCGCGGATGTAGTCGGTCATGATCTTCTCGGTCCAGCTCGGCACGCAGGGCACAAACTTACCCTCGCCGAAGCCTTCGCCGTGGTACTGCACGCCGAGGACGCTCAGCCGCTCCTTCTCCCAGATATCACGAATCTCCTGGATTTCGGTCGTGTACGCCGACCTGTAGCCCGCCGCTTTCAGCTCCCTTGTCAGGGCTTCCATAGTCACCTTTGCGTCACCGATGCAGCGGGTTGCGTCCAGCTTTTCCGCGTGGAACTCCGACGTATTGATTGCCAGCACCTTGATATCGGGGTTGCGGAACAGCACCCACTTGGAGCCGGTCACGAAGTCGTTGAAGCGCGTGCCAACGCCGATGACCAGATCGCAATCCTTGCAGAGCGCGTTCGCCGCGAGGCCACCGGTCACGCCGATACCGCCGACCGAAAGGTCGAAGCTGTCCGGTAGCGCGGAGTGCCCCGCCTGGGTCTGGGAAACCGGAATATTGAATTCCTTGCAGAACTCCATGACCGCGTCGCCGCCCTCGGAATAGCGCACGCCGCCGCCCGAAATCAGCATCGGCTTTTTGGAGGACTTAATCAGCTCAACCGCCTGCTTCAGCTCGTAATCGTCCGCACCCCGGCGGGATACATGATGCACGCGCTTCTGGAAAAAGTAGTCCGGGTAATCAAAGGATTCGCCCTGCACATCCTGCGGGAGCGAAATCACCGCCGTGCCGCAGTTCGCGGTATCGGTCAGCACACGCATCGCGTTAATCAGCGCGCTCATCAGCTGCTCGGGGCGGGTAACGCGGTCCCAGTATTTCGCAACCGGCTTGAAGCAGTCGGAAGCGGTCATGGACAGGTCGTTCGGGACCTCCAGCTGCTGAAGCACCGGGTCGGGCTGGCGGGTCGCGAAGGAGTCGGACGGGAACAGCAGCAGCGGGATGTTATTGATGGTCGCGGTCAGCGCCGCAGTGACCATATTCGCCGCGCCAACGCCGATCGACGACGAGCAGGCGATAATCCTGCGGCGGTTGTGCTGCTTGGCGTAGGAAATCGCAGCGTGCGCCATGCCCTGCTCGTTGCGGCCCTGGTAAACGCGCAGACGGCCGGGGGCTTCGTCGAGCGCCTGCCCGAGACCGACCACCATGCCATGCCCGAAAATGGTGAAAATGCCGTCAACGAAAGGCTCTACCTTGCCGTCAAACTCAATATATTGCTGATTCAGGAACTTGACGATTGCCTGGCCGACTGTCATCCTTGTCTTGCTCATAAATCATTCCTCCTAAAAATTTTTCTATATTATTGCGAATGTTTTTTTCGATATTTCCATTCTGGCAGGTTTTTCCGGATTTGTCTTTCACATTCCGGCCCGGCTCTTCTTTTTTGAAAAATCGCAGATTTGTTTCAAAAACAGGCTGTTTTGTCCGGATATGACGCTTTTCCGGCAATATCAGGATGTGCCCGCCCAGCCGCGAAAGCCCCCCTGACGCGGTGCGGCCCGCCTGCCCCCGCTTCGGGCTTTCGTTTTCCTGCTTTCTGCTCCTCATATATCCCGCACAGGCCCACGGACTGTAGCAAACCCTTTTCCGTCACCCTGCACAAAAAAGCGCGTGAAATTTCTCCATGGGAACCGCCAGCACTGAAAGCCCGGTTTTGAGGAAGTGCCGCCCATCCGGCCCGGCGGGCGGCATGTCCCAGGTGGTTATGCGCCTGCAAGGCAGGCATTACAGGGAAAGCTGCTTGTTCGCAAGGAAGGATTCCTTGCACTTAAATGCAATGTTCGTGCTCTTGGTTCCGTCGTACACGCCGGGGGATGCCTTGCGCCCGGTGGCGACGCAGTCGCAGAACTCCTCGATTTCGGTGATGTACGCGTCGTGCCAGCGGGTAATGAAATCCTGGTAGCACTCGCGGCAAACGCCGTGGCTGCTCATGACCTCGACCATGGAATCGGTCGGGATCCCGGCGATGCGCAGGGTGCCGCGCGTGCCGACGATCTCGGTCTCTACGTGGGAGCCGTGGGCGGCGGCGCGCCCCGCGAAGAAGAACGCCATTGCGTCATTTTCGCACTGCATCAGGCAGGAAACGTTGTCGCCGTCGTCCCAGTCCTTGTACTGCTTGAACTCGTAGCATCCGCCGATGGCCCACAGGTTTTTCGGCTCGGAGCCGGTCAGCCAGCGGATCAGGTCGATATCATGGATGGACATATCGATGAACTGCCCGCCGGAACGCGGCGCGTATTCCAGCGTCCCTTCAATGATGGAGATTGGGTCCTGCGAATAGCAGCGCACAAGGATCACGTCGCCGATGTCACCGGCTTCCATCTTCTTCTTGGCAATGCGGTAGGAGTGGTCATAGCGGCGCATGAAGCCCAGCATGAAGATCAGGTCGGGATGCGCTTCAATGATCTTTTCGGCTTCTTTGCACTTTTCAACCGTCTCAGCGAGCGGCTTCTCGCAGAACACATGCTTGCCCGCGTCCATTGCGTAGCCGATCATCTCCACGTGGGAGGCGGTGTTGGTAATGATCGCGACGGCTTCTACATTCGGGTCATTGCACAGCGCCTTGGGGTCGCTGTAAACGGCAGCTACGCCCAATTCCTCGGCAACCTGCTTTGCGCGGTCAAAATTCCCATCGCAGATGGCAACCAGCTCGGAGCCGGGGACGCGGTTCGCGATGTTGCAGGCATGCTCATAGCCCAGGCGGCCTACGCCGATGATACCGATTTTCAGCTTTTTCATGATATTTTTCTCCTTTTGGTACGTATTTTGAAGCTTTTATTTAGAATCCAATGTGCTTGCGGACGTATTCACGCGCCATTTTCGCGTAATCCAGCGGGTTTGCAATCGCCGGGTCCTGCTCGGCCTCGACGACCAGCCAGCCCTCGTAATTGTACTCATCGAGCAGCTTGAAGACGGCCGGGAAATCGACGCAGCCCTCCGGGTCGCCGGGAACCGTGAACACGCCCTCGGGAATGGAGCTCAGGAAGCTCTTGTTTTCCGCGTAGCACTTGTCCATCGCGGCCTTGCGGACGTTCTTGAGATGGACATGGCCGATGCGGTCATGATGCTTCTTCAGGATTTCGATCGGGTCCTCGCCCGAGAAGGTCAGGTGGCCGGTGTCGTAGATCATGCTGACGTATTTCGGGTCGGTCATGGACAGCATCCGGTCAATTTCGGAGGTAGTTTGCACGGTGGTGGTCATGTGATGATGATAGACAATCTTCATGCCTTCATCTGCCGCGATTTTGCCGAGATGGTCCAGGCCCTTTGTGAGCACTTCCCACTCGTCGTCGTTCAGAATTTTCTTGCGGGACAGCGGGGTGTTCCACTGGTGCTGGATGGAAAAGCTCTGGTCGGAGGTGTTGATGACCGTCGCGCCGATGGACTTCAGGAAATACATGTGGTCGACGAACGCCCGCTCGTTCCACCACATGGGCTGCTCGTTCAGGTAAGTGCTGATCCAGCCGGTAATGGCTGCTACGCCGCGCCGCCCCAGTTCTTTGTTCAGGATCGCGGGGTCGCGCGGGAATTGGCAGCCGATTTCCGTGCCAACGTAGCCGGTCAGCGCAATTTCGCTGATGGTCTGGAGGAAGCTGTTTTCCGCCCCCATTTCGGGCATGTCGTCCTCCGTCCAGGCGATCGGGGCGATGCCGATGCGTACCTTGTTCTTGTCAAGCATGGTGTTGTACCTTCCTTTCGGTTGTTTGCCGCTTCCACGCCGGAGCGTTTGCCCCGGCAGCGGCAGGTATGAAAAAGAAAATGAAAAGGGCTTGTGGTATGTATCCGTTTTTTGCTGTGGATACTTGTTTTGCTTTCGATGGTTATATTATCGCAGAACGCCGCCGGGATTTCTTCTGACATTTCGCTTTTGTATTCAAAAACCCGAAAATATTTCCAGCCCAAAACAATTCGATTTTTTTACAGTTTTTGCTCGGGGTGGCGTTTTAGAGGTCTGTTTTGTGAAATCAGCGTGTTTCCCGTTTCCCGATCCCCAGCCTTCCCGCACGAAAACTTCTGATTTTCTGCTTTCTTTTGCCCCATCGCTTTCCACAAGGCCAGGCGGTGGCTAACGCGCCCTGCGCACAGATGCTACAAAAAGGGGCTGCCCGCAATGCGCATGGCAGCCCTTTCTGAGAAGAATGCAGGAGTGTATGTAGTATGGATTTCCAAAGCAAAATCAGAGATAAGGCCGGGTGCATTCCGCGCCCATTTTAATCACGGCATCTGCGCTCATCCCCCAGTATTCAGGGCGGAACAGTTCCAAACAGGCGGGGCCGTCATAACCGGCCGCACGCACTGCATCCGCAACATCCGCAATCGGGATCGTGCCCTTGCCGGGCATGATACGGTGGCAGTGGTCGAGAATGCCGAGCGGAAGGTCTTCGCAGTCGTTGATGTGGAAGACAAACAGCTTGTCTTTCGGAATGCGCCGGATATAATCCACATCGGCGCATTTGTCATGCAGATACACGTTAATGCAGTCCACCGTCAGGCCGACGCTGTCGCGGTTTACTGCCTGCACGATCTCAAGCGCCTGCCGGACGCTGTTCACACACCAGTGGCGGTCGCCAATCGGCTCAAAGGACAGTTTGACGCCATACGACTCTGCGATATCGGCCAGCTGGTTCAGCACCTTGACCGAGTCGTCAAAAATCTCTTTTTCGTTCTTCGTGCAGTGCTCCGCCGTCATAGTCGGCACAACGATGATATAGGGGTTGCCGATCGCCTGAGCGGTCTTGCAGCCAAAGGTAAACAGCTCTACCAGCGCGTCCCACTCGGCGGGAGTGCAGAAATTGATGTTTTCGATCGAATTGAACGCAAACGGCTTGAGCCGGCTCTTTGCAAAGAACGCTTTTAAGTCATCTATCGTATGGGTCTTGAAATATTCCTGAAGCATATCCAGCCGCAGCTCGATAAAATCATAGCCGTACTGTTCACACAGCTCGAGGTCACGTGCGACGTCGGAATTCTCCTTGCAAGTCGCTTCATTGTAACCAAGTTTCAGCATATCAATGAATCCTCCTTTGTTTGGAACCGGTCAAAGCTCGCCGCGGGCTTCCCGCTCGGCAAGTTCTTTCATAATCATCGGGGACTTATCATCCAACTTGTACAGTACCAGTGCGGCAACGGCAACTACCCAGACAATCGTTGGGCCCCATACGTAAATATTCCGGATCATATCGACCGCAGACTGCGGCTGCACCACGGCCTGGCCGGTTGAGCTGATATAGCCTGCCCCGTCCAGCATCCGGGTCAGCAGTGAACTGGTAACGCCGCTGCCGATCTTGAAGCCGAGCGAACCGCCGCCAAAGATCAACGCCTCCTGGCGGATATGGGTCTTCCACTGGCCAAACTCGACCACATCGCCCATCATACCGAAAACCAGGGCTGTCAGCGGCGCTTCACCCAGCGCACGGACAATGCTGGCGCCAAGCAGCCAGGGGAAGCTGTACGGATTCAGCAGCACGGCGGCCTGCGCCGCTACCGCAACGGCCGCTCCAACCAGTGACATATTGCGCTTGCCATACCTGCGCAGCAGCAGCGGGCAGAGCATTGCGCCGATGACCAGCGTGCCGGTCTCCGCCAGATACAGGACGCTGTACATCCAGGTATCGTTCCCGAAAATGTATTTGCAGTAGTAAGGCAGCGAGGTGCCTACGATTGTACCATGTACGACTGTGACCGTCCACATCACCAGCGTAGACCAAAAATACTGGTTGACGAACAGCGCTTTCAGGTTCTGCCCCAGCGGGACCTTCGCCGTCTGCGCCGCTTCGATCTGCACGGTTTCCTCGCACTTCCAGAAGCATACTGCCAGCATCACCAGCGCAATGCCCGCCCAAAGGGCCATTGCTTTCACCCACGCGGCCTGGTCGTCGCCGAACAGCTTGACAACCGGCTGGGTAAAAGTCACCGCAATGATGCGCCCGACCGGGGCCATCGCCATACGGAACACCGACAGCAGGTCGCGCTCGTGCGAGGAACGGGTCATCATCGTGGACAGCGTGCCGTAGGGGACGTTGATTGCCGTATAAAGCACGGTCGTACACAGGTTGTAGGTAACAAAGATATACCAGAATTGCAGGGAGCCGCCGGTCTGCGGGATCGTGAACAGCGCAACCGCCGTGATGCAGTACGGGATCGCCATCCAGATAATCCACGGACGTGCCTTGCCCCATTTGGAATGGGTGCGGTTGACGATAAAGCCCATAATGACATCCGATGTACCGTCAAAGATACGGGACACCAGCATGACCGTGCCGACTGTCAGCAGGGAAACGCCTGCATAGTCGGTATAAAACAAGGTCAGCAGGGTCGAAATCATGCCAAATACAATATTGCAGGCCGTATCGCCGCAGCCGTAGGCAATGCGTGTCCCAACGGCCAGCCTTCCGGTTTCCAGCTTGCGTTCTTCCGTCATGCCCCCGGCCCCCCTTTCAAACCGGTGCGGAGCCAGATATATTCCGCTAGCAGTCCGGCAGCCTTGGGGCCAAGCAGCCCGGCGTCCACACAAAGGTGGTAATTGGATGGCCTCCCCCATTCCTGCCCCGTGTGGTATTTATAGTATGCCGCACGGCGGCGGTCCATTTTTGCAACCATCTGAGCCGGATCGCCAGGCTGGTAAAACGCCGGCTGGCTGGCTACACGTACCAACCGCTGTTTCATCCCGGAATAGAGGAAAAAGCTGACGCGCCCTGGATGGTCGCGGAGGACAAAATCAGCACACCGCCCGACAATCACGCAGGGCTGCTCCGCCAGTTCAATCACGGTCTGTGACTGTAAGATGAACAGGCGGTCGTCAGAATCAGCAAACGCACCCAGCCCGCCGCCCCGGCCAAAAGGCTGGGGCATTTTGGACTGTTCTTCCATCTCGTGCAGGCGTTCCGCATCCACCGCGTACTTTTGGGCAGTCAGTCCGACCACTTCGCGATCATAAAAGGGGACATCCAGCAGTCCTGCGAGCCGTTTGCCGATTGCATGTCCGCCGGAACCGTATTCGCGGCTGATGGTTACGACAAATTTCTCCATCCGGCTCACCCAATTTCGGAGAGCTTGACCGGACGGCCTTCCTTCAAGGATTGATCCGCAGCCATGGCGATCCTGACCGGCTGCAAACCGTCAATACCGCCGACCGGCGTTTCCGTATCATTCAGTACCGCTTCCGCAAATGCCTTTGCTTCGGCGATAAATGCGTTGTTGTAACGCTCCAGGAAGAACCACGTCGGTTTCGCGACCGTGACGCCGTCACCCGATGAAATCATTGCCGTGTTGTTCAGATCGTTTGCAACCTGTACGCAGCCCTTGTCGCAGTGCACCTCCGTGCGCTGGTCATAACCATAATGCGCAGCGCGGCTGTTGTCGATCACGCCAAGCGCGCCATTTTCAAATTTCATGGTAACAATCGCGGTGTCGATATCACCCAGCCTGTCATAACCCGCGCCTGACAGCGCCGCACCATAAGCCATAACCTCTGTGACCTCGCTTCCCGCCAGATAGCGCACCATATCAAAATCATGAATGGTCATATCCATGAAGATGCCGCCGGAAACCTTGATGTACTCCATCGGCTGATGATCCGGGTCGCGCGAAGTGACCTTGACAACATGGGGCTTGCCAAGCTGGCCGGAGGCTACCGTATCGCGGACCGCCTTATGATTGTGGTCGAAACGGCGGACAAAGCCAACCTGAAGCTTTACGCCTGCCTTTTCCACCGCGTCTAGCGCTTCCTGGATCTTCGCGAGATTTGTATCAATCGGCTTTTCACAGAAAATATGCTTGCCTGCCGCCGCTGCACGGATGATGAAATCGGCATGCGTATTCGTCGATGAGCAGATAAACACCGCGTCGATCGACTTGTCATTGAAAATCTCCTCCGGGTCGGTATATGCCTTTTCAATCCCCATTTCCTTGGCCCACGCGCGGCCCTCATCGTTCAGATACGGGTCGGCAACCGCGTACAGCTCTGCTTCCGGCACTGCGTGCGCCAGATTTTCACCGTGCAGCCGTCCGATGCGGCCTGCTCCCAGCAGACCAATACGTACTCTTTTACTCATAATTCCGTCCTCCTTCTTTAGCAAGCGCCGGGAATCGCCTGACCGCCCGGCAGATTTTCCGGCGGGAACTGAGAAAAAGCAAAATGTTTGAAGTCACTGCCAGGAAATTGTGTTAATATTTGGGGTATCATCAACAATCCCCTTTCTTTGGCCTTTGAATCCTGCTTTTCCGTCCCGCCCCTTCTGACAATTATTATACATCCGTTTCATCAGGCCACGTGAGCGGTATCTTGCTCGAATTGTAGCGAAAAAACCCTTACACAGACGGTGCCGCCAGCGGATGTATACCAAAATCTTGCTTTCTTTTCTATGAGGAGGAGGAATCCGTAATGTATGAGCATCCCATCTTTCGGGAGTTTCGCGGTGGAAAACTCCCACGATTGGTAATGACCCATGTGATTACCGCCGAACACAGCGCGGAGCATGCCCGGCTGCAGCATCTTCACGAGGATATGCTGGAATTGTTTTATGTTGCCCAGGGTTCAGGGGAATACGAGGTCGGCAGGCACCCCTATTATGTACAGTGCGGCGATATGATTATCTGCAATGCGGGCGTACTTCATGGCGAAGAGCCAGCCGCAAAACGGAAAATCCTGTCCTACTGCATCTCGCTGACCGATGTTGCATTGTACGGACTGCCGGATAATTATCTGCTGCCGCTGGATGCATATCCCATCATCCCTTGCGGACGCCTTTCCGGAAAGATCGGAGAAATCATGCAGCTGCTGACCATGTTTTCCGCCGATCTCCAAGCCCTTGGGCCTATCTGTGACAGCCTGTCCTGCGGGATTCTCCTGATGCTGCTTGAAATTGCGCGCAGCGGCAGCCATCGCACCCCGCCCCCAAAAATCGACGACGCCATCGCAAAGCGTATCAAAACCTATCTTGATCAACATTACAGCGCGCCGCTTTCGCTTGAACGGATCGGCCACGCTTTAAACATCAGCCCATCCTATCTTTCCCATGTGTTCAAAAAGGAATATGGGGAAGCGCCGATGCAATATCTGTACAAGCGGCGGATTGGCGAGGCACAGAGCCTGCTGATTGATACGGATACCCCCATCGGAGAAATCGCAGACAGGCTGTGCTATGGGACGATCAATCATTTTAATACGGTATTCAAGAAATATGTCGGAATAACGCCGGGACGTTATCGAAAATCGTTCAAAACGATGGATTCAGACGAAAAAGGGGGTTAGCGATTGTGGATTCTTCGGTTTCTCCCTGCCTGTGAATCTCAGAAGCCATTCTATCGGCAACGGTTCCTGCCGCCGAGCTCGCAGTGGACTTTCATCGTTGCATGATACTCGCGCTGGGCATGCAAAAAAGCGCCAAGAGAACTTCTTGGATTACAATAAAACAGCGGAGGTCAAGGCTTTTTATACCTTGACCTCCGCTATTCGTTTTTGACATCAGCACAACACCATCACGGCAAAGCCGCCTTTGAAATAGTAGGTGTTCGTCCAATGTCCATCTGAAAAGTGCTGGTGATTTTGATACGATTGCACACCCTTGCCGCATAGGGGGTGCAGATTTCTTTCAGTTTTCAAGGCTAAGTGCGAGGGGTGTGCAGGACGGTTCCAAAGGGTGTGCAGATTCAGCAGAATGGGGTGTAAGGCCCATCTTACCCTTTGGCAGTGTTCAAATATGTGACCTAAATACTGTTTATCAGGGGTATGATCCAAGCAAGACATATGTGGCATCATTTCTTTGAATTTACATATTGCGGGCAATCCTCACATCTGATTTCACAATCTTGCATCTCAAAAACTGAAGGACTTCTTTTTACGCCAATATACGGAATGTTCTTGCTGTGGCAAATATCTATTATTTTTCCTCTTTCCTCTGGAACCATTCGGTTACCCAGATAGACCTTTGAGATAGGGAAAAATTTTACATTGTAATCCGCTACATTCTTACTACGCAAGGGAAGCAGTAATCGCCATTCATTTTGAAATGCCCAATCGATACTTTTTCGTAAAACGCCATGAGAATATATATCCCATAGGGTTTCTTTTGTCATACCCTTATCTTTTGCAGCAACAAGCCGTAGAGTCATATTCGGACGAACCTTACAATAAATCATAGGGAATAAATTGTAGTACACTTCTTTGTAAGTTTCATCGTTAGGCAATACGGTGTATTCAACACAAAATCCGTTGTGGAAATTAGCATATGCACCACCCCACATAAGTTGTGAATATGGTGTTGTGGCAAAGCAAACAGTCCGAAAAGTAGTTTTTAGTTGAGAGATGTAATCTGAATATTCATCTTGTAATGTTTTTGATAGAGCTAAGCAAAAATCATGGGTATTGCATAATTCTATGAGAATTTTTTGCTCAAAAATCTGATTCGTCAGTTGCTCAATTTCCGAGTCTGGCGTTTTTGTAAATACATTGTTAAGGTTTCCATTTGCAATATAATGCTCCCATAATGCTTTTACCAAAGCATCTCCAATTGCCTGGCTTGGTTGGTCTGAATTAACTTCTATTCCACATCTTTTACAATATTCAATCAGTCGCAGATGTTCATACGCAGGATAATCAATATTAATATCCGAATCATATACATCATCAAATGCAGTTGGACTTTGAAGGAAAACTGTATTATGCTCCAATGCTTGGATGGAGTAATTGATTTCTTCGCCGGTTTCTTTATCTATGTCCTTTTTGTTGGGGTAATATCGATAAAGTCGTAGTGGCATATTGATTTTTGAACGAAAAGAGAACTCATCATAACCCATGTTCTGTATTTCATTAAGATTCATGATTGCTCCATTTACAATGCAATATGAGGATGCAAATTCTGGAGCAAGCTGCTGAAAATTAGCTATCAAATTAGGTATATCCATATGATAATCTCCGTTGTAGGATTTTTATACTGTACACAAATTTTTACGAGTGAAATAGGAACAAAAATTGGGTAAAACTCAAATGTGCGGTTTGAACGCATTTTTCATTCGGAGCATTCTATCCATGATCCAATCAAACTGGCTGGTCCATGCGGCCTTATCCTCAAAATCGGATGGCTCCTCTACACAAATCCTGCAAGCCTTTTTCTCTTTAAGTTCCTGCCAATCCAGCGGCATTCCGGCTGTGTTTTCTATCTCAGCCTTTTTTGCTTCAAGCTGTTTGTAGAACCCTTTGTCGTCTGGTATGTACAACTCGACCACCGCAACACCACGCTTGCGTACTTGCGACACCGAAATGCAACAGGTGGAGGAACCGATACTGAAATTCATCCAACTGTCCCGATTGGGAGAGCGCCGATTGAACTCTTTTGCGAAGGTGGCATTGCCGAACGCATAGTCCATAAACGCCATCCAATATTCATAGCGCAGTTGCTGGGTGGGGCTTGCTGTTTCGTTTTTCTTGATCTCCTTTGCCCAGCCATTTGGCTTTTCAATGACCTCGAACTTTACGGCTGGTGCGGACGAGCCAATGCGGTACAGCTTTATCTCGCACAGAAAAAACCCAATCTTGTCATCGGTATGATTGTTCAACCATTCGATTGCAGCCTTATGCTCTTCGCGAGCGTGCTTTACGATCCAGATAACGACATCCGCAGATTTGCCGGAGGCATAAGTGATTAGCTTGCCCAAGTGGTCATGGTCAGTATCTTCCAACTGGTTCTCGATGATAATTTTTCGCTCCGTCCCCGTTTCCAACGCAAAAATATCGACATTAAAATCTCCCACAGAAGATTCGGTTTCTTCCACAGTGATATCCAAGCCAACGGCATCAGCAAGAAGCGTTATGTTTTCATCCTGTGAGAGCCACGGTGTAAAATCCAATGCCTCATGCGGCCAGACGGTTCGCAGATCATGTATTTCTTCCAACCTACCCATAGTTACCACAGCTTATTCCTCCCACACCAAGAATGCTATAGTGAGTGTTATTTCTACACAGCATTATACCATCTAATTGAATGGTGCGCAAGGCAAAAAAGGCCCGCCAGCTCCAAATGAGCCAGCGGGCCAGATGTGTGTTCCTATTCAGTTATCCCTCAATCTCCAGCCCGTTCTGGAAGGTAAACACCAGCAGCCCATCGTGGTAGGCTGTGGCCTTCTGCACCACCGTCAGCCAGAGAGCGTTGTCAAACTCCGTGACACCAGCCTCCCGTTCATGCACAGCGAACATGAACCCGCCGATGATGTCGGCTCTGGCCTGCCGCTGCTTTTTCTGCTCCTGGAGGGCGTCCACCTTGGCCTTGGCTTTCTCGTACCTCGCCACATAGCCGTTGTACCGTTCGGCATACTCCTCCTGGCTCTGGGCGCTCCGGGCGTTCTCTTGGATGCACCGCTGGGTCAGCTCCGTCACCACCGTGATCTCCCGGAGCAGTTCGTCCAGTTCCGCGTCAATGGCAGAGCAGTTGGTGAGGTGGTCCTGCATGACGCGGCAATCCTCCAGCAGAGTGTCCTTGCCGCCCAGCAGTTGATTGAATGTCGCCAGAAACCGGGCCTTGATGTCCTCCTCCATCAGATGCGGGGTGCGGCACTTTTCCTCGTTGCTGAATTTGCCGTTGCATTGCCAGACCACCCGGCGGTACTTGCTGTTGGAGTGCCAGACCTTGGGGCCGTAGTAGCCGCCGCAGTCGCCGCAGACCAGCCGGGAGGAGAATACCCCGCCGCCGCTGTAGTGGAGGCCCATGCCTTTGCGCCGAGCGAACTCGGCCTGGACAACATCGAACTCGTGGGGCTGGATGATGGGCTGGTGGCTTTTCTCAATATAATACTGCTGAACCTCGCCCTCGTTGACCTTCCGCTTTTTATTGAGGAAATCAATCGTGTAGCATTTCTGGAGCAGGGCAGCACCTTTGTATTTCTCATTCGTGAGGATGCTCTCCACCACGCTGGCTCCCCATTTGCTTTTCCCGGAGGGCGTGGGGATGCCGTCAGCGGTGAGGGCCTTGGCGATGGCGTAGCTGGTCTTGCCCTCCATGAAAAGGGTGTAGATGCGGCGGACGATCTTGGCCTCGTCCTCCACCACCTCCGGGAACCCGTCCGGCCCCTTCCGGTAGCCGAGGAACTGCTTGTAGGGAAGATTTACCTTGCCGTCAGAGAACCGTTTGCGCTGGCCCCAGGTGATGTTCTCCGAAAGGGAGCGGCTCTCCTCCTGGGCCAGCGAGGACATGATGGTAATGAGCAGCTCACCCTTGCTGTCAAAGGTCCAGATGTTTTCCTTCTCGAAGTAGACCTCCACACCATGCTCCTTCAGCTTGCGGATGGTAGTCAGGCTGTCCACTGTGTTCCGGGCAAAGCGGCTCACCGACTTGGTGACGATGAGGTCTATCTTCCCAGCGAGGGCGTCGGCGATCATCTGATTGAAACCCGCCCTGCGCTTTGTGTTCGTGCCGGAAATACCCTCATCCGTATAGACTGACACAAATTCCCACTCGGCGTTGCCCTGGATGTACCGGGTGTAGTAGTCAACCTGGCTTGTGTACTCACAGGCGAACCGCTCTATTGCGGTTTCCCCCTGCTGCATCGTCCTGTCTGTCCCCTTTGCGGCGTAAAAGAAAAAGGCATCTGGCCTTGTGGCCGGGTGCCTTTTCTTGCGCCTGGAGGGTCTATCCCTCCGGGCTTTCCTGTTGCGCCTCCGGGGCGGGTCCTTTTTCCGCCAGCTCCGGCTCTATCAAATCTTCTATGTGGCACTCAAGGGCCTGGGCAACCTTGTAAAGCTGGTAAACGTCACGGGGGAGCCGTTTGCGCCTTGCCCATTGGTCTATCGTAACATACGGTATACCGCTCATTTGCGCCAGCTCTCTCCTGGTTATTCCTGCGTCCACGCATTTTTTGTCTATCGGGGTCATGTTCCCGGTAATCGGTATTTTCCTCATTCGCCGCACCTCCTATGGCTATATTATAATTCGCTTGAATTGTTTTGTCAATCCGTCAAAATAGACATTCATGCGAATAAATATTTGTGACCTTAGACAATTGATTTTCATTCGCATGAATGGTATAATGTAATCAAGATAAGGGAAGGAAAACAAACCAAACAAACGGAGGTAGCAATCATGAAATACGAAATTCTGAAAGCCACAAAGGGCTATATCCTCGTTATCAACCGGGAAGACGGTACCCGCAATGATTACCGTTTCAAGAACAAGGCCGAGCTGAATCGCTGGATGAAGCTGGCCGGGATTAAGTAAGGGGGTAACGAAAATGAAAAACAACGTTTTGGAAACGCTGAAAGCCTACAGTCTGGATAAGCTCTGTGACCTGTGGGATCTCACCGAAAACATGAACAGCCCCGAAATTCCGACGGTCCGTGGCTGGTTGATGGACGAAATCGAAAGGCGCAACCCGGAGGGGTTCGACGCTTGGCTCGAACAGGATGCCCCGGAAGACAAGGACCTCCGCCGCTACGTCCTGAACTGAAAATAACCGCCGGGGGTGGAGGCCCCGCTCCCGGCTCCTACTCAAGAAAGGAAGGGTACAACATGAAAAAGCAAAACGCAACGGACGCCTATGTCGCCGTGATCGCTGAAATCTCCGCAAAGCTGGACGCCATCAAGGCTCAAGCCGTGGACAACCACCTGGGGGTCAGCCCCGACGCCGTGAACTGGGGCAACGTTGGAACGGCCCAGCACCTCCTGGTCGTGCTGGCCGAGGCTGCTGAAATCGCCGGGGTTTGAAAAGGGGGGGGCTGAACGTGTACGGGAAAACAAGCGTAACTCTAACGGCGGATGAATTGTTCTATCTCAAGGTTGCCGTTGGGCTGAATATAAAAACCGTGTCCGAGTTTTTGGAAAGCGGCGATTCTTATGGCGTATGGGGCCGGGAGCTGGAAAACTTGAAAACGGCCTATAACAAAATTGAGCGGGCATCCCGCCGGGTATGAAAGGGGTATCTGAAATGAAAATGATTAACAAGAAAAGCGGCGAGGCGGTGTACTTCAACCCCATCCGCAAGAACGGGAAAGACGCCTGGATCATCCAGGGTATCGGCTCCACGGTGGTCATTGGCCGGGACCGGCAAAAGCTCAAGTCCCGCACCTTTGCTCAATACGCCCAGGCCGAGGCTTACCTGGCCCGTCACGGGTTCGAGAGCGAAACCTACCGCTAATGATATAAGGCGAAAACAGAAAAGCGGCTGAAAGCCCCACAAGGGGCCGACAGCCGCTTTTGTTTTTGTGCCTATCTTTATACCACCTATGCCGCCGCCGTGTGCGTTTTTTCCATTGGAAAAAAGAGGCCCGTGTAACGCCTGGAAGGTAATTCTATACCCCCAAAGGAAAGAGGCCGACAAGGGCCGTTTCTGGCCCGGACAGGGGACTTTTAGGAAATGGGCCGGACCTCAAGAAACGCCTCCAAAATGTAAAGTCCGTTTTTGAGCTGGGCATAGGTCCCATTGCGGCCCGTGACCGTGACCTCCGTCCCCTGCCGCAAGGTGCCGACCGCCTTGAGCATATCGGCGGTACCAACGCCGACGGCCTTGTGCAGGACCGCAAGGGCAACGGCGACCGTCGCCTTATAGGGGGTATGCCTCCCCCCGGCGGGGTCCGGCTCCGGGTCAGGGTCCTCCGGGGCCGTGGTTGCCTGGGCGGGGTCCTGCTGCTGTTCCGGCTCCGGGTCTGCCGGAGGCTCCGGGGCGGGTGCCGCCTCCGTCTCCGGGTTCTCCGCCTCCGTGGGGGCGGTGTCCTGGTTTTCCTCCGGGGCCTGTTCGGTGGCCGGGGTCTGCCCTGCCTCCGGCTCCGGCTGGGCGGGGATGGTTTCGGGGGCCTCCTGGACCTCCGGCGTGGGGGCGGTGATCTCCGGGGTCGGTGCCGCCTGGGCGGGGTCCTTCTTCTTTCCTCTTGCCATTTTCGCTGTCCTCCTTTAGATTTTTTCGGTGTAGCCGAGGGCAATCCAGCCCTTGCCGCTCTTGAGCTTGCCCCAAAGAGCGGCCCCCTGGCCGGTGCTTTCCTCAACGATGGTATAGGCTCCGGGGGAAATAAAGCCCTTACTTGCGTAGTTGGTGCCGGGGCCGCTACGGATGCGGAGGTCGGAAATCTTCACCCGGACCAAATAGGGGACGCCGGTGGCGGGTTTCTCCGGGGCGGGGGCCGGTGTGGCCGGTGTCTGGGCGGTGCCGCTCATTTGCGCCTTGACCGCCGCCCTAAAGGTGTCCATTGTGTAGCTCATGCCGAGGCCCTTCCAGAGGTGTTCCGGGTCGCCGTGGTTGCTGGCGATGCCCCTGGCGTGGCCCTCCCGATGGCTCACAATTACGCCGTCCTTTAGGGGGTCGAGGCCGTACTGCTGGCAAAGGTAGGCGAAAAGCTCCACCGCCGCCTTATAGGTCCGCTCCGCCGCCGCCTGGGCTGCTGCCCGGTCCGAACAGGTAAAGCTGGAGCCGCCGGTGTATTTGATCGCCGCCGGTTCGCACATCTCCACGCCGATGTGGGTGTTGTTGCTGCTGCCACCCCCGTGCCAGCCCCGGTGGTTCCAGGGGAGGGTCTGGTAAATGTCCCCGGTGTTGGCGTCAATGAATCCGTGAACACAGGCCCGGTCATACTCTGCCCGGTTCCAATTCTTCACGAAAACGGACGCTTTCGGCTGGGGGCATCCTACGCTGTGGAGCATCAGCCCCTTAACGTTGATTTTCCGCCCCGCCTTATAACAGGGGTTATTGGTGAGGTAGCTTTGAATAATGTTCATTGCCGGTTCTCCCTTCTACCCGGCCCCGCCGTCGGGGCCGGGTGGGCTGTCGTTGGTGTTGCCGCCGCTGCCGTTATATTTGTTGTCGCTGTGCTTTATCAGGCCCAAACAACCGGCCTCGCCTCCGGCGAAAGCGTAGAACGCCGCCACCAGAGAATCCGGGACGCCGCCCTTCTCCCGGTATATCCAAATCATGGCCACGGTAAAAGCTGCTACTGCGACAAGCAAAAGGGCAACGACGACCTTGTTGTACTTGAGGCCGGTTTTCCTCTTGCGGCGTCTCTTTGCGGCCACGGGTTACGGTGTCCCCGGCAGACCGCCCTCAATGGTAAGGAAACCGTTTTTCAGCTCATAGACTGCGCTTTCAATCAGGGCGTCGAGCTTTTCGCTGTCAACGGTCACGCCGTGGGCCAGGAGCCAGTCCTCAACGTATTTCTTTTTTTCCTTGCCCCTGCCGGTGCCGGTGTAAATCTGCTCGGCGGCGGTGACGGCGATCCTCACCCAGGCGGCGATCTCCGTCTGCTGGGCGGCGGTGGTCCGGCTCTTGATGTACGGGACCACAACGGCGGTAACAATGGCCGCAATCAGGGCAAAAACGGCCTCAATGATGGGGGTAATATTCATGTTGCGTTCTCCTTTCAAGCGGGCTTGTGAAAGCCCTCCAGATCGTCAATGCGGTGGTTGGCGACCTTGATTTTTTCCTCCTGCAGCTCCGTCCGTTCCTCCACCTGGTACATTCGCTCAACCAGGTTGTTGTGGGCCTGGACCTTTTGCTCCAACTGCTCCAGCCGGTAAGCAATCAACGCCGCCGATTTCCTGTTGGCGAGGTAACTGCCGCCCAAAGTCCCGAAAAGGGCAAGCCCCCCGGTAATCAGTGCCACAATAATTGTTTCGCTCATGGTTCTTTATTCCTCCTGCTGCTGGCAGTCGTCCGGCCATTCCTCCGCCCCCAGGAGGGCGGTGTATCGGCTGCGGGTCTTTGTGATTTCATCCTCAAGGACCAGGGCGTCATGTTGGGCCAGTGCCTTGCGCTGTTCCTCAACAATATGGACCAGGGCCTCGCAAATGCCGCAAAGCTCCGAAATTGTCTGTATGTTGCTCATTGGGTTGGGTCCTCCTTTGGTCTGACTGTGGGCCGGGGCCTTTGCGGGTGGCCCCGGCCCGGTGGGGAGGCTACGCCTCCACGTGGACCTCAAGGTCGGCCAGAATTTCCTTTACCTGGTCCCGGAGCATGGCGGGTACCTGGTTCAAGGTCTTCTTGCCCTTGACGATGAGGGTTGCGTAAACAACGGCCATCGTGTGCGCCTCCTTTCTCAAAAGAATTTTCACGGCCAATTCCCGGAGCCTACTCATTCCCGGACCCGGCCAGAATGGCCTCGACCTCCGCCCTCAAACGGGGCGGCACGTCTTCGATGGTTTTCCTGCCCTTGCGGATAAGGTCGGCGTAAATTTTAGCCATTGCCCTCACCTCCCGCCATGGCGGCGGCAAGTTCGTAAACGTCGCACAGGGCCATCTGCAGGTCGGTGACCTGGGCGGCGAGGGCCTCGTTTTCCTCCTGGAGCTGCTTGCGGGTCTTCTCCTTCTGCTTTGCCTTGACCGATTCGGTCTTGATTTTGAAAGCCATTACTGAAAGCCTCCTTGTACAGAATTGATGTAGCCGCCCTCTCCGCTGGGACCTCTGGTGGCCGTGACCTTGAAATTGAAAGCCCAGCCGCTCAACTGCGTCTCATTGGTAAAGACGTGGTTGGCCCCGGCTTTAACGTCCGCCGTGCAATCCTCCCAAACCGGGGAATCATCCAGGCCGTTGTTGGTGACTTCTACCTTGAGAACGGCGTCCGCCGGGAGGGAGCCGTTCACGGAAAGAACGCAAACGGCGATTCTTGCGTCCGCCGGTACTGCGTCCACCAGGGTAATCATTGCGGTGGTGATCTCCTTCTTGAAAAGGAGCTTGTGGACCGTGTCCATCTTGCCGTCACTTGCGGTAATGGTGAGGGCGTGGTCCCCGTTCAAAACCTTCATGAACGTTTCGCCTGTGACCATAAAGGTGTAGGTCTGGCCGGGGGTGGCGGTGAAAGTCCGCTGTGTTGCGCCGTCGATGGCCTCCGTGACCGTTACGTCGTCACCGTCCGGGTCCGTGACGCTGTAGTCAACGGAAAAGCCGGTATTTTTGAGGCCGAGGTCGGTGCCGCTTGTCTGGCTGCAGATAACGGTGGGGGCCAGGTTGTTGTTCACGGTCCGGGTGGGGGACGTGGCATAGGGGCCGCTTGCGCTGCGGCTGTCGATGGCCTTTACCCGGTAGGCAACGCTTACCCAGCCCCTTGTGATCGGGTCCGTAAAGGAAAGGTTGCCGCCGGTGTAAATCTGCGCCCAGTCGCCGCCGTCCACCTGCCGCTCAAGGGCGTATGTCATGGCGTCGCCGTCCGGGTCGGTGGCCGCTCCCCAGGTCACGACAATGGACTGCCCCCCGTATACGGTATTGGGGACCGTGATACTGGCCGGGGCGGTGGGTGCATTGTTATTGATTACCGTTACCTGGCTGCTGGTCTTGTAGGCGGATGCCAGCCCCTCGCTGTCATAGGCTTTCACCCGGTACATAACGGTTTGGGTACCCGCCGCCACCGTGTTGGTGGTCTTGAGTGCCGCCCCCTGGTAAACCTGGGACCAGGAGCTGCCGCCGTTGGTACTGCGCTCAACAATATAGCCCTCAAGGTTCTTTTCGGCGTCGGTGCTGGCCGTCCAGGAAATTTCGATGGTGCTGCCGCCCTGGATGGTGCCCGGCACGTTGATGGTCCCCGGCGTAGTCGGGGCCGTGTTCGTGGTCACGCTGCCATCATCAGAGACCAAGAGGGAAGAGGGAAGGACCAAAGCGGGGCGGATGCCATAGGTGTTGGTGGCAACGTCGTAGTAGTAGTCGCCATAGGAACGGACGCTCCACACGCTGCCGGTGTAGTCGGTGTGCGGGGAGCGGAGCCACCAGACGGCGGCGGAACCGTTCAACTTCGCAATGCGCTTGTTATTTGCGCTGGTGCCGGTCCCCGCCTCAAAGTACGCCAGCTTTGCGCCGTCAACCGGGAAATAGGGGTTGTTGCTGGTAGTCCATCCGCACTCATAGCCGGAAAGCAAGAAAATCTTGCAGGAGAGGCCGTTGGCCCCGTTGCGGTCCGTGCCGCCGCTGCCGCCGTTCTGCCGGTACGGGAGCTTGACCTGTTTGATCTGCGCTTGGATGTTGGCGTCAAACTTTGCGAGGAATGTGCTATTGAGGTAGTTGTGAATGGTGCTGCTTTCCAGCTTGTTCACGCTGCTGCTGTGCCACGGCCTGTTTTCGTAAATGTCCTCAAGCAGGAGCCAGGTGCCGTCACAAGAGGCGTCATAGATGCCGCTGGGCTTGCCCTGGTGAACGACGATAAAGTTTTTCTTTGCGCCGTTCAATTTCAGTTGGACCTTGCTGCCGACGGCCTTTGTGCTTAATGCTGCGCTTGCCATTGGTGTGTATCCTCCTTTAGGTGGTTATTCCCACGGGGGTATCCCGTCCGGCCTGACGGCCAGGGCGGGGGCCTCCGGCGGGTTCTGGGGTTGGCTCCGCCGCTGCTGTCTCAACCGGCGGAGCTGCCGGACGGACGGCGAGGCGGTGATCTTGCGCCGGGGCTGGAGCGGCTCTCCAATAATGGCCCCGACCTGCTGGGCGATCTTGGTGCGAAGGGCGTAGGTGTCGCCGTGGGCGGCGTGGGCGTCCCAGGCGGTCCAACTGTCCTTGATTTCATCCTTTGTAACCTCTCCCGCCGGGTAGGCTGTGGCCCAGTATTTGATGCGGCTTTTCATGCGGTTGATGCTGTCCCGGCGCAACCGCTGAATGACGGCCCCGGTGTCCGTTAGGTAGGCATGAAAGCCGAGAAAATCAATACCGTTTCGGAGCGGGAAAATGGCCGTCTTATTGTTCAGCTCAAGGCCCAAACTGCCGGTAATGGTCCGTATATCCCGGAGTAGGCCCTGCAACCGCTCTTTGCTTTCCTCAATGATGAAAAAATCATCCATCTGCCGCCCGTAGTAGCGGACGCCGAAACGCTCCTTTATGGCGTGGTCAAATTCATCCAAAAACATGAGGGCGAAAAGCTGACTTGTCTGGTAGCCCAGGGGCAATCCGGCAGTTGTGTCGATGTAAATGAAAAGCAGCTCCAAAATCTCAAAATCAAGGTTGCGCTTTTCAAAAAGGGCTATGAGCTTACGCTTTAGGAGATCGTGGTCAATACTGGCAAAGAAATGATGTACGTCCGCTTTCAGCACCCAGCCGTCTGCGTTCCCGTGTTTGCGGTAATAGTCGGTCATGGCCCACTTGAGCCGTCCAAGGCCGTCATGGGTGCCTTTGCGTTTCTGGCTGGCATAGTTATCCCTTATAAAGCTGCGGGTTATGGCGTCATAAAGGACGTTGTCCGTTATGGCATGGAGGACAACCTTGTCAACAAACGCCGGGGCCTGGACCAGCCGCTTTTTAGGCTCGAAAACGTAGAACGTCTCAAATTTTCCGGGGCGGTAGGTTTTGGCCTCCAAAATGTGGGATAGCCTGTCGGTATAGGCCAAAACGTTGGCCTCATATTGCGCCGTTGCCGGTTTCTTCCGCTTGCGCTTTCTGGCCTCTAAATAGGCGTCATATAGGACCTCAAAAGCGCATAGTTCCTGGTAGGTCATTCGCCTGGGTCCCTTCTTTTCTTCCTCCAGCCGGGGCGGCAGGGGAGGCTCCCGGCTGGCCGTCATGCCTAACGCCGGTCCACCTCCCCGTGGTAGCCCGCTGCGCCCCGTAGGGCGGCAAGCCTCGGCGTGATGTGTTTATCGGTGGCCCGTGGGCTTCCGAAAGGATATAGCTCCCTTTGATTAGATGGCGTACTGCTTTCGGCCCTTGCGGGGCTTACTTGTCCTAACGTTCCATCAGAGCGGGGCGGATGCCATAGGTGTTGGTGGCATCGTTGTTGTTGTAGTCGCCATTGGAATTGACGTTCCACACGTTGTTGGTGTTGTTGGTGTTCGGGGAGCGGAGCCACCAGTTGGTGGCGGAAATGAGCTATACCCTGATACAAGGCGGGGGTCCGCCGTGCGTCCTCATTCTCCGGCCTTATATTGCCGGATGGCCTCTTTGACGAGGGCTGTCTGCTGCCGGTCCTTTTCGGCCTGTGCCTGTTCTCGGAGCTTTCTGGCCCTGCCGCCGTCGTTCTTGCGCCACGCTCCGGCCATAAATTTCACGTCCGTTACCTTCCGGGTCCAAAGACCGGCCTTTGTCTTGCTGATAATTCCATCCTCAAGGCAAACGGTGATATACTCCAAAAGGAGGGAGCAGCCGTCAAGAACGGCGTCAATCTTGCGGAGGCGGCTGTCGTACTCGGTAAGGAAATGGGTGTTGTTGGCGGCGTGTACGTCTAAAAGGATTTGCTTGGCAATGTCCCGCATATCCTGCCCGTAGAGCCTAAAGGTGCTTTTGGTAAAGCCCTCTTTCCTCTTGCGGTCTATGGCGTTGATGGCCTGGGAGCAGACCTCCCTTGCGTCCCGGATATCCTCAAGGGCGGCGATCTTGTGTAGAATCGTTCTAACGTCTTGAGGGTTAATATCATCGGTGACAACTCTTGTTTCCCGTTTGGTATGTTTCAAAAGCTCCCTTGCTTTGACGCCTAACAGAAATTCCTTTTCGGCCATCCTGCGCCCTCCCGGTTAAAATTCCACCCGCTTTTGGGCGGCGTTCCAGACGCCCTCAATGCGGAGCTTGCTCAAGTCCTCAAAGGTGGCCGTGAACGGGTTCCCGCTGACCTCCGTGTTATAGCGCAACTCCATGAGGGACATTCTGGCGTCCATAGCGTTGAAATCTGCCTTAATGGCCGGGTGGGCCTGGGGGTCCGTGTTGTGGGCGTCAATCTGTGCCTGGGCCTGGACCAAAAAGGCCGGGAGCATAACGCTGGTGCAATATGCCCCTACGTCCTCCGCCGTCATGAACGCCTCCGGGGAATAGTCAATAATGACCTCGGCCCCCTCCCCGATAGTAATGCTGATCGGGTACCGCCGGACGTCCAGGCCGGTGGTGCTGTATGCGCTTACCCACTGGGGGTAATCGCCCAGGACGCCGTAGTAGAGCATGACCTCGCTGCCGTCTTCATCCTGGGCAAAGACGCCAAACTCCCTAATCCAGAAGCCGTGGTCAAGGCCCCCGTTAAGGTCGGAGCGGTATTCCACCGTCATGTGTACGGTGTCGCCATCGTAGGTCGGCTCATTGGAAGTACCGGCGGCGACCGGCTCCACAAGGTCCTCAAGGTCGCCGGGAAAAACTTCGTCCGGGCATACCCCCTGCCCCATCATGATTCTGGAAATCTTGAGGGGTATCTTTGCCGCCAGGATTTTGGCGATCAGTTCCCGGCCCCGCCGGGGGATGGTGCATCCGTATTGGCTCATTTTTTCATTCCTCCAATTCTGGCAGTCTGGTTTCGCTGATATTTTGCAGGGCGGCGGTGGCCTTGCCCTTACAAACGGCGGTTAGTGTGGTGCTGAAATCCTCAAGCCGTGGGAGCCTTGTCTCTGTAACCGGCAGGAGCGGCCTTACGCTGATACGCTGGACGGCTCTCATATCATGGGGCGGCAATTCCTCAAGGAAGGGGAGGGCCGTCTCTGTGACCGTCTGGACCGCCGCTGTGGCGTGTTCTATCAGCTCCGGCATAACGGTGGTGTCGTTCTCCTTTAGGGCCGGGAGGGCCGTCTCTGTGACGCTCTGCAACGCTGCCGAGGCCCTGCCGAAAATGGCGGCGGTAGCAAAAACCGGCTCAAGGGTTGGGAGGGTGGTGCTTTGCGGCCCGTCCCCCAGGACGGGGGTAAGGTGGACAAGGTTGCCGGGAAAAACCGGCTCAATTTCCGGGAGGGTGGTTATTGGCATCGGTTTCCCCAAAAACGGGGTTATATAGACCTTGCCATCAAGCTCCAAATAGGTAATGATGCTGTCAAGCCAGCTTGTGAGTCGCTTCACGCTGGCGATCATGCGGCGTAATTCCTCCATCATTTTCGGGGTAATCATCCCGGCTATGGGAATGTTTACCTGGAAATGGTGCGGCTCCCCGCCGTAGTTAAACCATTCATCAATACCGCCGTTGCCGAAAACCGCCTTTATAACCCAGTCAACCGCCGCCGGGGTCCCCAGGCTGGCATAATAGGGCAAGGTCCCTTTAATCAAGGTCCGCTTTGTTTCGAGCGGGAGGCTGTCCTCATAGGCCGGGGTTCGTAGCTCAACGGCCAAATAGTCCAGGATTCTTTCCTCCAAACTGTCAACAGCGGCCATGAGCCGGGTCCGCTCCGCAAGGGCCAAAATGCGGCGTTTCTCCTGCAGGACGGCGTAGGCGATGGCTATTGTTTCCGGGTTGTGCCGGAGGCTGTTGCTCAAAAGGTCGGTGATCTGGCCGTCGTGGATGTTAATCATCTTCAAGCCCTCCATAGGACACCTTTACGGTGCCTACCTGGGCGACCTCCGTGTCCCCTATGGGGGCATATTCGGGGCTTGCAACGATGGGCCGTTTTGCCCCGGCCTCCCGTATGCGCCGGACAAGCTCCGAGGGGTTAATATCCCGGCCTATTTCCATGGTCTGCCACCTGTTGTAGGCTGCTACGGCCTCCGCCACCCGGCCCTGTATGGCGGTGGCCTGGGCCTTGTCGGAGCGGCCTATGTAGTAGGTCAGCTCAAGATCATAGGTCCTCACGCCGGGGGCCGAAACCGTTACAAAGTCGGTCATGGGCCGGACCTCTCGGTCCCGGAGAAATTCCTGCAAGCCCTCTATAACCTCTTGCCCCGGCAGGGTCCCGTCCCGCATCAGGATGTAAACCTCCGCCTTTCCGGCCTCTTGCAAGGAAACGGGGCGCACCGAGCCTATATCCGTGTTGTAGGTTTTGGCCCAGTATGTATAGGCGTCCTGCGGTCCGGCGGTGCTGTAACCAGAGGGGGCTAAATAGGTCCGCTCCGCAAGGCTGGTATCGTCCTCCAGGTCGGTGCCGTCGGAGGTGTCGGTTATGTTCTCTACGCTCTCAACGTATGGGAGCGGGTCCACCAGTACGTTGATCTGGCCCTTTAGGAAATTGTTGCCCTCAATGCCGACCTTTGTGCAGATGGCGTCAACGTCTACAAACCCGGCCCCGGCGGGTGCCTCCGCATATTCCTCCGTCATGAAATAAACGCCGTCCCCGTTGGTGGCCCTGGTACCCACTGGGATGCCGATGGCGTAGTCCCGGACTGCCGAAAGGGTAAAGCGGAGGGTTGTTCTGGCCGCTGTGGCCTGTTGCCGGGTAACACGTCGGTTTCCGGCGAGGCTGTCCAAAAACTCCCCATAGCTGTATTTCAAAAGGTCCTGTTTCCCGGCCCGGTCCACGTATTGCTCAATCTGGAACAGGTCCAGGGCTATGGCGTAAAGCTGTACCCGGTTCGGGTCTGCCGCTCCGAGGCTTACCGCCTTGCCGGTGACCTCTTTGTAGCGTTTCTCATAATTGGCGACTAGCCGCTGCATCATGGCGTCCAGGGTGTCGTTCTCAATAAAAGAAACGTCCGGCAGGTCGAAAACCGATTTTAGAAGGTTATCCAATGGCAAGCACCACCTTTGCTCTTAATTTCCCCTCTGCCCCCTCCGCCTGGAAGTCAACCCCCGTAACCCGCACCCGTGGCTCCCACTGCTCTACCGCCTCAATGGCGGCGGCGGTAAAGAGGCCCTTTGCGATATTGGGGGGAAAGTCCAAATAGGCAACGTCAAGGCCGAAATCCCGGTATAGGGGGCAAGTGCCGACCGGGGTCAATAGAAGGGTGTGAACGTTTCGGACGATCTCCTTGCGGACGGCGGTATCGCTTTCCCCGTACTCAAAACCGACCTCAATGCCTGATAGGTCCATGCTGCCCCCTCCTTCCCGTTATAGGTATTCGCTCATGGTTATATTGAGCTTTGCGTTGGTCAAAACGCCGTTGTTGTAAATGGTTTCCCATGCCTCGCTTACGTCGGTAAGCCTCCACCAAAGACGGCCCACGGGTCTGCCTCCAACTATGAAAGGGTGAATTTCCCCCATCTCCGCCGCCCTCTCCATGCGCTCAATAATTGCCCTGGGGTCAACGCCGTAATTGAAATCAAGGGCAATTTCAAAGTTCAGCTTTTGGAGGTTGGGCCGCAAAAATTCCACTTGGTCCTTTAGGCCGATGCGGCTATGGGTGGCCCAGGAGGAGCCGACGGTCCTGTTCATATTGCGGAACGTGAAAACTTTATCCTCGCTCACGCTGAAAATAACGGCGGTTCCCCAGTTTGCTATTGCCACGGCCTATCCCTCCTTTAGTTCGGCTCCCCTGTGGTGCCTCCGCTGTCACCGGGGTGCGTATGGTGGGCGAGGCTTACCTTCTTGCCGTCCGCTACAACGTCCCCGGTTACGGTAATGAGCGGGGTTGTGATCTTGATTCCGGCGGGGGCTGTTATCTCAATGGAGCCGTCTGCCTTGACCTTTATGATGGTGGTACCGTTCACCGTGAGGGTAAAGTCCTTTGTGGGCTTAATGTCATAGGTCCCGGTTATGACCTCCAAATACTCAAGGGCCTTGTGGTCATACCGCTGGTAGGCGTCCCAATATTTGCGGTTGTAATCTTTGCGGTAAAGTTCTTCTTGCCCCTCCGGGGGGCGGTGTCCGTTGTGCCAAACGGGGCCGAGAATCACGGCGGCGCACGTTCCGTTGGAAAGGTGGGCGACAAGGACTTGGTCCCCTTCTTTCGGCATCCAATATTGCCACGCCAGGAAAGAAAAGGTTGCGGTCGTGCTGTCGTTCAAATCCTCATAGGTAACGCTTGCTTTCCCGTTTGGGTAGTCAATGCTTGAGAGCTTGCCTATTCTCAAGTATCCCTTATCGTAGGACATTGCTATCCTCCTTCTGAAACGGTGCTTGAAATGGCCGTAGGGCTTGAAATCCTCGGCTCAACCTTTCGGAGGTTAAGGCTCATTTTGTAGCCGCTGCCGATGCTGTGGGTCACTTGCTCAACGTAGTATTTCCCGGAGAGCCGCTCAAGTCCTGCTATCTCTATCGTGTCCGAGGCGACAGCCCCGGCCTTGCCATCATGGTCAGGCTCATGGTGGTGGTGCCTCTGTTGGCATTGTTCACCGCCGCCAGGGCTATGGCCGTCGCCTCCGTCAAATTGTCTGCCGGTTCGTTATTGGTCAAGAGCCGTTCCTCTGTCCCGGCCTTTACGGTAAAGGTCTTGTTTTTGTCACTGTTGGTGTACTGGTAGCGGACGCCGGTATAGATGCCGGTGAGGGTGGTGTCCCAGGTCCAGCCGGGGTCAAAGTCCGCCGGGGTCAATATAAACTTGGGGCCTCTGGCCTCGTAGTCCGCCTCTGAAAAGACCACCAGCCGGTCATTGTAGATTTTTAGGGAAAGGCCGTATTTCTCAACGAGGCCGCTGTAAAAATCACAATCGTTTTGGTTGTTCTGTTCGACCTTCTCAATGGCCACGTCGCTGGCGTCAAAGAAAAGGGCAATCCCGGCCCGACCGGCTACTTTCTGCCCGATCTCCTGCAGGGTGGCCTGTTCATAGGTTTCCGTCCTGTCCTCCGACTTAAAGCTGGTGGAGGTTGGCAGGGCTATGGCGTCAAGGTTCATTTTGTCGGGTCCGCCGCTGAAACTGAAATCATCGACGCCAAAGGTGCCGCACGGGAAATGTATCACTTGCCCCGGTGCCGTCCAATTATAGAGGACAATGGTCGGGACCATCTTGTCCCCCTTCACGGGAAACCACGGCCCTTTCCACCTGTTGTCCCGGTCATTCATAACGGCCCGGATGCTGTCGCTCCGCCCGGAGGCTACGTCCGTATACTCAAAGGAATTTATATACCCGGCGACCTGCTCCGTGGCGTTTGCGCCGTTGTAAATCATGGAGACGGTGGCTCTGCGTGGCAGCATGGTCTATTTCCTCCATTCCGGCAAATCCCCGACCGTGTAGGTGTCCGTTACGTCGGGGGCGAAAACCACAACGCCGCCGGGGAATACCTCAATATCCAAAAGGCGGACGTTTTCCCTGGCCTCCATCAATTCCTGCGTCCGCAGGACGTTCCCGTAGGCCCGGAGGGCTACGGTGTCCCAGGTGTCCCCCATGACGGTCGTTATGGTCTTCATGCTTACCCCCTAAAATTCTTGCGCTGCCGGTCCTTAAAATATTGGTCAACACGGCGGTTAAATTCGTCCTGCGACATGGATTCGGCCCCGGCGATGTCTTCCTTGCTGGGTGCCTCCCCTTCAAAATGGTAATGATTCGTAGGGGAGTAAATAATCTGCACGGGCGGCTCTCCGCCTCCGTTGTCCGGGTCATCGTCGCCGTTGCCCAGGTTGTCGAGCTTGGCTAAAAGGTCCGAAATGGGGGCCGTATTGCCGCCTATGTCCGCCGCCTCAAACTTTTCCGCAAGGGCGGCGATTCCGTCGGTGGCCCCGCTCAAGTTGGTGGAGATCATATCCTGCATATTGCCCCAAAGCTCACCGAGGGGGATTATGGCCTCGTTCCCGGCCTCCCCGGCCTCCAGGAGGGTGGGGGCCGTCACAATGCCGCCCTTTGCAAGCTGCGGGACCTCTAGCTTCTGGATTTTCTCAATGCTCACGCCTGGGATGGCGTTTATAACCCCTATGGCGAAATTGATAGCGTCAATAAAGCCGTTGATTATTCCAATGGCCCCCTTGAGTACGGCGTTTATTGCCCCCTTCACGGCCCCGCTTATGGCGTCGCCTACGGCGGTACCGATGGAAGTAAACAAGGCGACTATGGTATCCCACAGGCTCTGGAAAAAGGCTCCTACCGGGGCAAACACGGCCTTGATGGCCTCCCAGGCGGCGGAGAACACGCCGCCGAACCAACTGACAACGGCCCCGAAAACTGCCTTGATGCCCTCCCAAACGGTGCCAAAGAACGCCGCCCAGGTGCCGACAATTCCCTTGATGGCCTCCCATGCCGCCGAAAAGTCCCCGCTTAATACTGCTGCAACAAAGGAGAAAATCCCGGCTATGGTATCAAAAACGGCTTGGAAGTAGGCGGCGACGGTGTTCCATACGGCCTTGATGATCTCCCAGGCCGTGGTAAAGAATCCGCCGAGGACCGCTCCAACTACGGAAAAGACGGCCTTGATTCCTTCCCAAACCAACGTAAACCATGCGGCGGCTACGGACCAGACCGCTTGAACGACCGCCCAGGCGATCTTGAAAAATCCGCCTATGATGGGGGCTACAACCTCGAAAATGGATTTTATGGCCTCCCAAATGGCGAGGAAAAACGGCTGTACTTTCTCCCAAACGGCCTTGATAAGCTCCCAGGCGGCGGCGAAAACGCCGCAAATGGAAGACCAAACCGCCTTGATGCCGGGGAGGATGTTGGTCTGGAAGAACGTCACAACGGCGGAAACGGCGGAAATGATAGCTTGCCACGCCGCCGCAAGGTACGGCTGTATCTGCCCCCATACCTCTTGAACAATTCCCCATACTTTCTGGAAGACCTCTTTTGCCTTTTCCCAAAAAGCGGAGAGGTAGCCTTTCACGGCCTCAATGATGGCGTCAACCTTTTCCCTGAACCATTCGCACTTGTTGTATAGGGTCACAACAATGGCGATCACGGCGGCAATGGCGGCAATAATCAGGACGGCGGGGTTGGCCGCTATAAAGCCCGTTATCTTGCTGCCTAGCCCTGCCAGGGTGGTGCCTATGGAAGAAATGCCGCCCTTTAGGCCGGTAAAGGCGTTTTTGGCTACGATGCCGATGGCCTTGAATCCGTCCTTGAAAGAGCCGAGCTTCGCCTTTGCGGCCTCTGTGGCTATGTCTGTGAGCTTGACCTGCCCGGTCAATGCTCCAAATACGGCGGTCAGCTTCGAGAGCTTTCCCTCCGCTATTGCGGCGGCAATTCCTGAGCTGCTGGTTACGCCTTGAAATTCTGCCAAAAGGGAGGATACGTTGCTTATTTTGTTCCCCAGGTTGGAAAGGGCCGTTATACCCTTAAATCCTGCGTAGGCGGCTATTGCGGCAATGACCAATTCCTTGTGTTCGGTAAGGAAAAGGCCCAGGTCCGCCAGCCGGTCCACAAGGTCCAGGAGGCCGTCTGCAACGTTTGGGATTCCTGTGCTGAAAATGTAATCAAGTACCGGCTGCGCCTTCTCCTGGATGCTGGCGAAAATATCTCCTATGCGGGAACCTAATTCGCCCAGCTTGTCAAAGGTGCTGCTGTGTGCGCTTACGACTTTGCTGATTCCCTCGGACGCCATCCCGAAAAGCTCAACAGCCCGGTCCTTAAAGGCGGTTATCCGTGGGATAGCGTAGTCAACAAATCCTTGTGCCGCCGGGATGATGGCGGCGGTTATGTTGGGTATCGCCGCCGCTACGCTGTTTATTGCGCTGGTTGCGTAGGGGGCAAATGTGTCAACGAGGTTAATCTGTAGGTCCTGGATAGCTGATTCAAGCCTTGCCTTTGCACCGCTCCAGGTGTTGGTCACGGTTTCGGCCATCTTGGCCATTGCTCCGTCGGAATTGTAAAGGGCGTCGGATAGGGCGTTCCACTCTATTGCGCCGTCCGCTGTGGTGGTGGTCAAGCCTCCCATGAGGGCGTTTAGGGCGTCAAGGTGCTGTTTCCCGCCGATGGCGGCAAGAGCGGCGTTGCGCTGTTCCTCCGTCATATCCTTTGTGGCGTCGTATACCCGGCGGATTGTTTCCTCAAGCCCCACGAAATTCCCGCCGCTGTCAAAGGCGGAAATTCCGAGCTTTTCCATCATCTTCCCGGCTTGCCCTGCGCCGGTGGTGAGGTTGGTCATGACGGCGTTTAGGGCTGTACCGGCCTCCGAGCCTTTAATACCCCGGTTTGCCATGACGCCTAATGCGGTGGCCGTGTCCTGGAATGGGACCTTTAGTCCCTTCATGGTACCGCCTACGGCTATGTAAGCCTCCATGAGCATTTCCGCCGTCTGGTTGGATTTGTTGTTGGCCATCGCCGCAACGTCCAAATAGCCGGAAAGGTCCTTTGCCTCCAGGCCCAGTGCGCTCATGCTGTCGGTTACAAGGTCCGAACATCGGGCAAGGTCCAGGCCGGTCGCCTCCGAAAGCCGGAGGACCGGCTCAAGGCTGGCTATGGATGTGTTCACGTCCCACCCGGCTAGGCTCATATAACCGAGGGCGTCGGCGCATTCCGATGCCGTTTTGCTGGTAGCCTTGCCCATATCAAGGGCCGCTTGCCTCAAGGCGTCGTATTGCTCCCCGGTGGCCCCGGCAATGGCGGAGGTGTTCGCCATTGCTTGCTCAAAGCCCTGGTAGGTGTCTACGGCGTCGCTGATAAATTCCCCCAGCTTCAAGGCTCCCCAGGCGGCGGCGGCTGTTGCTGCTGCCGCCTGGGCGATGCTGCCGAGGTTGGCGATCTTCTGCCCCGCCTCGCCTATTGCGCTGTCAAAGGAGGAGGAAACGGCACCGGCGATCTTAATGGCCAGCTTGTACTCTTTACTTGTGCTTGCGCTTGCCAATTTTTTTCACCGCCTTTAGTGTCGTTTCCACCGTCCTTATCAGCTCAAAAACGGGCATTTCAAGGAACTTGCAATAATCGGAGTGCATGGTCAAGGCCATGTTTACGCAAATTTCCCGGAGCCGGTCGCCGTCGTCCGGCCTTAATCCTCGCCGTAGAAAAAACTTGTTACCTTGTTCTTGACCTTCGTGGCGTCCTTCGGCGGGAGCTTCATGAAAAACTCAATGGGCTGGCCGGTGGCCCGGTTGGCGATAAAGCCGATGTATTCCATCGTCATTTCCGGGAGCGGGGAAATGATGCCCTTTTTGCTGAGGTACTTCTCCGCCTCGCACATATCCTTTGCCGTCAGATTCTCAATGGCCTTGAGGTCAATCCCGGCGTAGTGGTTGCCCTCGAAAAAGTAGGGCTTGTGAAAGCGGACATAGCTCTCCGGGTCCTCCGTTGCCTCCGGCGTGGCGGGGGCCTCCGGGGCCTGGGCGGGGGTGACGGTGGCGGCGTCCTGGATAATGGCCGGGGCCTCCGGGGCGGCGTCCTGCTCCGTGGTGGTGTTGGTTTTCTTCTCGGTGTCCATGCTCTTGTCCTCCTTGTTGTTTTAGGTCAATGCCCGGATTTTGGCGAGTTGGTCAACGCCGTTAATCCGGTAAATGGTGTTGATCTTGTCGAGGCAAATCCTCTCTTTGCCGTCCATCTCGATCAAGATGTAGGTCAGCTCAAGGGATACCATGCTCCCCATCTGCTCCCGCTGCTTCACGGTGCCGATGGAAATTTTCTTGCAACGGCCCCGGAAAACCACCCGCATACCGACCTCGCCCTCGTTCAAGGTGTCCCGCTCGGACTGCTGAATTGCGCCCCGGAGGGTAAGCTCGACGGACTTGCTGGGGCTTACCATCTTGAAATAGTCTTCATTGATGCAACGGAAAGGAATTTCCTGCTCCATGCTGCCAAAGTGGCCGAGGACAATGGCCTCATACTCGCCCAGGATGCCGTTGCCGGAAGTGGTGGAGGTGATCGGCTCAAAGTCCGGGAGGGCAACCTCGCCGGTTGTGCCTCCCAGCTTATTGCCGGAAAGGTAAAGGTTAAAGTCGTTAATGACTTCGGGGATTCCTGCGATTGCCATTGGTTACTTCCTCCCTTCTTAGGTCGCCGCTGCCGCCAGGGCGGTCTGCAATGCGTAGGGGTCAAACTCCAGAACGTTGTGGATATCCTCCGCCGGGGGGTACGGCGTGAGGTACTGGTGAAACTGGAGCTTTCCGTCGATCAGGTTGGTAACGGGGTTTTCGTCCATGTTGAACGTCATTTCAGCCCTTGCGCACTTCCCGGCGGCAACGTAGGCCCCGCCCCGGATGTTTTCCGTGTCAACGATTGCCTCAATGAGGCGGACGTTTGCGGGGTCGTCAACCTTCTGGAAGTAGGTCAAAATAAAGCTGTTACCCCACCAACTGAAAAAGCGGCGGCAACAAAACCACATATCTTTCGGGTCGGTGTTGGAAGGGTAGCAAGCGGAACGGTTGCCCCAGGTGCGCCAGCCGTTTACGTTGATCGCCGTGGTCACTCCGAAACTGTTGACGGCGTTTCCCTGGAGCTGGTCAAGTACGACCTCCGTCTCCCCGTCTGCCAGAACGGTGCCGGTAATGCCAATCAACTTATTGGAGGGGGAAAGGTTGGGGACGTCGTCGTTGTTGGCGTCAACGTAGGCGGTCAAGGCCCCCATGATTGCGCTGTACCAAAACCAGCTTGAGCCGACGGCGATGCAAGGCCAAAGGGCCATAATGTGCTTGTTGGTGCAACCGGCCATCTCTTTGTATACCTTGACTTTATCGTAGGCGGTGCAACCCTCGGCGGTGCTGTCAATGTCAATAAAGCCCTCGCAGCGGAAATAGCCGTTGATTTCCTCTGTCTTTGCGGCCATGACGATTCCAACGTCCGGGATATGGCTCCAACCGGGGGCAAGGATCAGGCCGGGGGTCATGCCGAGCCGGGGGTAAACCTGGCGCAAAACCTCAAAGCCCTTTTCTCCGCCGGTTGCGCTTACGCCGATAATGTCCCCGGCGTCTACGGCGTCCGGGTCGATGGCGGTACCCTCGACGGTGAGGGTGTCAGCCGTTGCCCCGGCTCCGGCGGCGGTCAAGGTAATAAGGACCTGGCCGTCGTCGTCAAAGCTCAAAAGGTAATCCGCATCACGCTCAAGGAGAACGGGGGCGGGGGCGGTTTCGGGGTCGCTGCTGTCCTCTCCGTCCTCGCTGCCGCCGTCTGTTGCGGGGGCCGGGGCGGTGATCTTCACGGTATCCAAAAGGAGGCCGGTCAATGGGACGGTCGCCTCCAAATCCTCAACCGTTACGGTCTGCGCCTCGATCTTCTTCTTGTGCTTCTTGGGGTCCAGAACGTTCACGAAAACGACCGGGGCGACGCCGATAAGCTGAAAACTCGCATACATGGATTGGCAAAGGGTATACTTTGCGTAGTCCGGGGAATAGCCGAGCTTCTTCACGGCCTCGGACCAGGAATAGGCAATAACCGGCGTATTGGTCACGCTGTAGGGGTCCTCCGCCAGGTTGACGGGGGCGGTACCGAAAACGACCTGCAGTCCGGCGGTCCCCAAAACGGGGGCGACCAGGCTTGTGGCCTGTTCCGATACTCGGACGCCATGCTGAAATGCCATGTTTTACTCTCCTTTCTCAATGGCGGCTTTCTCGGACTCCGCCTTGCTGTACAGGGTGTAAATCCGGCCCTGCTGGTTGTCAATCTGCTGGAGGGCTTTGGCAAGGCCGGAAATGGGAACGCAAAGCCCGGCCAAATAGGGCCGCTTTTTAATCGCCGCCTCCAATGCCTCCGGCAGCTTCTCAAAGACCGTGTTTCGGGGGGCGATGGCCTCAAGGGTGGGGCCGACATACATGGTCTTTTTAATCTTGCTCATGTAAATTTGCTCCTTTCTTTGCGGGGTGCTGCAAGGGTAAAAGTGAGGTCACAGGCCCCTATGTTGTAGGGGAAAACTGTTTCATCCTGCAAAACCCAATGAAAAGGGCCGTCAAAGTAGAATTTTCCGTTACAAAGGGAGGGCCGCTGCTGGTAATGCTCCTGTATCCGCTCTATGATCTCAAGGACGGACATGGTGCCAAAGTTGCGGGTATCCCACTCCCCGGCCTCCGGGGGCGGCTCCCGAAAGTCCAGGAGGCCGTCGTCGTAGATGCCAATAACTAAAATCACTCTTACCTTGTGGGGGTCTGTGACCGTATCCACGCCGCCCTGGTCAAGGCGGACTATGATGTAAGGAAAAGGGTCGTCCTCGCTCCGGGCGTCCTTTGGGGGGAGGTTCTGCTGGTACGCTTTGGGCGGCTCCATCGTGTTGTGGGGGGTCTTAAAAGGCCGGTCCTCAAAAAGGGCCTCAAGGTCATCCATGAGGGCGGTTTGCAGTTCTCTGGCGTTCATCCCTTCATCACCCTTTCGATCTCCCTGCTTACGTTGGCCAGGAGGGTTTCGTAAATATCCGGCTCAAGCTCCCCCAAAACTGCCGAGCCTCCGACCATTTTGGGGAAAGAAATTGACAATAGCTTTTTTAGGCGGGTCATATCAATATGACGGCCATATTTCGCTTGCCGCTTTGCGCCCTCCCGCCGGTATGTCTCCCCGTCCTGCCGCTGTACGATGGCCGTGTGTCCGCTCTCAAAGGTAGCAAGAAACGCTTTCGCCCTGCTGCCCTTTTGGGACTGGATGGCCTTTAGGCTGCCGCTGGTTAGGATTTTGGCTCTTGCCCCGCTCCGTGGCGCAGTGGCCTTAAATTCCCGTAATTCGAGCGTGGTGCCTTTTACGGTGATCGTCGCCTCCGGGTTTGAATCGGTCCCCTTTTTGATTGAGGCGGCTTTTTTGAGCGGTCCTTTCTTTGCGGTATATTCTGCCTGGGCTTTGGCTACGAGGTCCGCCTGGGCCTGTTTCGCTGTGGCGTTGACGGCGTTCTTGAGGACCTTAAAGCGTTGATCTTTCAAGTCCCCCAGGGCCGTCGCTACGGCGTCAACGAGTGCGCCGTCGTACTCAACAATTAGGAGGCCCCGGTCGGTGTCTACCGTTTGCCTCATACCCTGCGGCCTCCGTGGCTCCTGTTGGCCTCCATCGTTATGCCGTAGATGCCGCATTCGTCGGTGGCGTCCAGGACGGTGTATTTCTGGCCGTCAAGGTCAATAATTCCGCCCTCTTTGGGAAGGGGGCCAAAGTCCGCAGACGCAACGTAAAAAAATACTTGGCGGGTAAAAATGCCGTCCATGCTGGACTTCATCTTTTTTTCACGCTCAATATTTTCTATGTCGTCAAAGGAAATGGTCATAGGCTCCCCGTTTACAAGGTGCGTTTCCGCAAACTCCAAAGGGTTGAGAAAGACCTGTTTCACGTCCTGCGCTAAAATCTCCTTAAAGCTCAAGCCCACGGCCCTCGCCTCCTTTCGTGCGTCATGGGTACCCGGCCCACTAAATCCTCCCCGGTAGCCTCCCCGCCCACTGCAAGGCCGGGGAGGCCGGGGGTAGCTGCTGCCCTCTTTGCCCTTACCCACGCCGGGGGCTGGTAGTCTTCCGGCCTCCGGGCGGCGGCTCCGCTCTCTACCCAGGCAGCGGCGTCCGGGTGGTCCGAGGGGAGGGTATCCCCTGGGCCGTATTCCCGGAAACCGACCTTGATGCGGCAAAGGGCGACCAGCTTATCAGCCATTGATCTGGACCAGGATGGTATCATCCCCGGCGGCGGCGGGGGCGGCGGCGTAACCGGCCACAACGTCCCCGGCGGTATCAGTAACGCCGGTACCGTCAAAGTAGACGGTCTGTCCCATCTCAACGGCGGCGGTGCCGGTCTTGCTGATCTGGAAGACGCCGACCACGTGGAGGCTCCCCGTTGCGCCGGGGGGAATGGGGCAACCGGTCACGCCGACACGGCTCCCAATGGCAACCACCGCCCCGTCGGGGATGGTGTCCTCTGTGGCGTTGGTGTAGTCCAGGCTTTCGCCTCTCTGGAGGTATTCCGCTTTATTCATTGTGGTTGTCTCCTTTCTGTCTTACGCCAGGGGGTCCTCAATCTTGACGCCGGGGTTTTTGATGGCTCCCCGGTAGTCCATGACGTTGATGCCCCAGTCAAGGTAAATGTCCCAAACAAAACCGAGCTGTCCGGGCGTCTCCATCCGGCGGATGGTGGGTACCTCCTGGCCGTTGAGGTAGTCAACCTCAATAAATCCGCTGTCGGCGGTGTTGGCGGTCATGAACCAGGGCATTACGTTGCCAAAGCCCCCGGCAAGGGTGTTAATGGTGGGGTCGGCAATGATCTGCAGATCCCGGTACTGATACAGGGGGTTGACGGCCTGGGTGTTGCCCTCGGTGTGGATGGTGGGGCTGTTGAACAGGGTGTAAATATCAAAGTCCAAACCGGCGGGAACGATGATCTTGCCGGGGCGGACAATGATCGCCTGTCCAAATTCATCCTTTTGGGTGGACAAGGCCAAAATCATAGCCTGGACCGCCGCCCTGGTAATGCCGGAGCCGGTGGTCAGGATGTTTCTGTGGTCACGGTGGAAAAGGTTTTTCCCGTCGTAAATGGGCGGGTTGTTCATGAGGATGGTGTAACACTGGGTGTTGATCGTCCGACGGGCGGCGGCGGCGTAACGGGCGGGGATGCGGGTTACGAGGTCGATGTCGTCGTTGATGAACGCTTGCCGGGAGAGGGTAAACTGCTTGCCATAGGTCTTGATCTGGCGGGTGGGCAGTTTGGCGTCCGTGGGCTTGTCGTTCTTCAGCTCTCCGCCCTCCGGGACCTCCAAAAAGTCACCAATGGGACCGGCCAGGTAGTTGTTGTCGTGAATCTTGAAATCCTTCAAGCTGCCCTTGCGGGTCCACTGGTCGAAGGTGACGGCGGCGGTACGGTGGCCCTGGACATACGCCTTTTCGATGGCGTTGTCCAAAATGGAAGGAAAGGCGGCTGTGGGGTTGAAATACTGCCGGGAGAAAAGCTCCTGCAGGAGGCTGTCGTTGCTCATTCTGCGGGCGTCCGCCACCCCGGCCCGCTCCAGGCACTCAATGGCAAGGTCCCGCAGCGTCATGTGGGCGAAATGCCCCGCCCCCTCGGAGGGCTTGTCAAGCTCAACCCCACCCCGGAGCAGGAGGCCCTCGGCGGCGTCCCGTCTAAATTCATCCTCCCCGCTTTCGGTAACGTGGATGCCGGTGGGAATGGGGCCGCTGCCGGTGCGGAGCTTCTCAAGGATAAAAGCCCGGACCTGGTCCTCCGTGGTGCCGTCCTTGATAAACCGCTGGAGGTCTTCATCCTCAAGGCCGAAGTCCCGGCACATGGCGGTAATGTTGAGGGTGCGGGTACGCTCCGCCTCGATCTGCCGCTGGCCGTCGTCCTGTCCGCCGGTGGGAGCGGGAGGGGTAGCCGGGGGCGTAGTGGGGGCCGGGGGCGTCCCGCCGCCCAGGCTGCGCTGCGCTTCTTCCTCGGCGGCGATCTCCGTGTTCAGCCGCTCGACCTCCCGCTGGAGGGTCTGGTACTCCGCTTCTTCCTCGGGGGTCATTTCCCGCTTGCCGTTCTTTGCGGCGTCCACCAGGGCCTGCTGCCGCTGGATAGCCGCAAGGCGTTTTTTCTGCTTCTCGTTCATGGGTTATTCTCCTATCAAATTTTTGTTTATTTGAAGTTGGCTTTCGTAGACGCTCAAGGGAATGGTCCCTTGATGCCCCGCCTCACGGCCTACGCCGACGGTTGCGTCTGCCGGTACCGAAACAATAGAAATTTCAAAGGGCCACCATTTCCTTGCAATTTCACAGGGTCCGGTAAATCTGCCGTCTGCGCTTGTCTTTCCAGCCTGTACTTCCTCAAGTGAATCTATCCGGTAGCCGACCGAAACCCCTTTAAGGGTCCCGCTCTTTACCTTCTGAAAAATGATCTCGGATTGATCGTCGGTGTCAAATTCGACCTCCGCCATGCCCCTGTTGCCCTCCAACCATGCCCGGTTGATCTTGCCGATTACGGCGTCCCGGTTATGGTTGAAAAGCAAGCAGCCGATCTCGTTTATCCGCTGGAGGTCTACGGCTCCGGGGGCGTGGTCCAAAATCTCAAGGCCAAACCACCGCTCATAGGGTTCCTCGGAGGAAAAAGAAAGGGTAAATTTCCTTTCGTTCCCCTCTCCCTCCATGCGCTGGAGGCTGGCCGTTCCCAGGGTCCGGCGGAGGTCATTCGTCGCCGGTGCCGCCCTCTGTAGAGCCTCCGTTATCGTTGCCATTAGGTCCTCCGTTTTTCCCGGTGTCTGCCGCCCCGCTTTGAGCAGGACTATCTCCCGCCCCTGCGGCATCGTCTCCGGGGGGCGGGTCGTCCTCCAACTCATAGAGGCCGTCTGTCTTCTTTTGTCCAAGTATCACACCTCCTAAATCAATGCCGTGGGTGTCTCTGGCGTACTTCAAAACCTCGCAGATATCGTCCACCTGTTTCTGCCAGTCGGAGCCGTTTTCGGCTGCAATCTGCTTAAAGGTCTTTTGTCCGTTCCGCAGGGCGATTTGTGTTGCGGTCGCCTCTTTGCTGGGGTCAATCCAGGGCTTTGGCGGCTTGTCAAAGCTGTGGTTAAAATAATCGTCTTTGCGCTCCCAAAAATCAGGAATTTTCAAGGCCCCGGAAAGAACGGCGGAAATGAGGAACGTCTCATAAATTTCATCAAGAATATCAAGGAGCAGTTCGTCTTCTTCCGCATATGTCATGCCGTCCTCAATAAGGCCCTGTCTTGCGCTGCTGTAATTGGTTTGGCTCATATCCCTGGAGGTGGCCTCGTAGCTGATACCCTGCCCCGCTCCGGTCAACCGCTGCAGGAGCTTTACAAAACTGGCGGAGTCGCTTGCCTGTCCCTGCGGGTTAATCGCCTGGATTTCCTCTCCGGGGTTCATTTCCAAAATCATACCGGGGGACACGGTCTTTCCAGCGTAGGTCTGCAAGGGGCCGGTCTGGACTACCCGGCCAACGCCGCCGGTGGGGTAATTCCGCTTTACGGCAATGCCGAAACAGGCTTCAATCCGCTGCTTTACGGAAACGGCGGTAATGTACTCGTTGGCATCCCGGACACGGGTCAAGGTTTGGCTCATGTCGGACATTTCCCGGAGCTGGGACGGGCGGCGTTTGGAAAAGTAAAAAATCACATCATCCGCCTTGAGAAAAACCGGCTCCGATATGCTCATACCGTCAAGGGTATATTGCCGTATCCAATAGCCGACCGGGGCGTTGAATCGGTCGTACTCAATGCCGCCGACCACCCGGTTGTCCTTATGCTTTGGGGCAACCTGGGAAGCGTCCAGTTCGTCAACCTCAAAAAGCTGCAATTTGAACGGGAGAACGCCGCTCCGGGTGTACCGCTTTACTATCAGGATGCCGCCGTCGACCTTCTTGCGGCGGACCGCCATCCTCAAAATCTGGTTGAGGCTTTGGGTGCCGGTCACGTCGCAATTTCTCTTTTTGGTCCAAACCTTCCAAAGCCTTTCGATTTCCTTGTTGAGGTCAGCGTTTCCGGTTTCGGCCTGTAGAATCACCCCTTTACCGACTACGTTGCGAATAAAGGGGCTTATCACCGAGGCCATTATGTCGCTGTTGCGCTCCATGTCCCTGGCCCTGGCCCGGACGGTGTCCCGGCTGTAACGGTCCGTATATTCTGCGCTTTGATTGATGGCGTACCAATTAGCGTTAGGCCGTCCGTAGCTCCCGGCGTCATAGTGGCGTATTTCCTCAAGGGCCTGCCGCCATGCTTCACGCTCCGCTCCGGCTTGCGGGTTAAACCATCCTATCAGCCGATCTAAAAAGTTCATGCTGTTACCGCCCTTCAAATACTGCAACAACAACGCCGCCGAGCAGGTTGCCGTTTTCCTCTGTCTGGAGCTGGGCCTCAAGGTCGTCCCGCATCTGCCTCAATAGGGCAAGGTCTGCCCTGGTAAGGCTCCGGGTGCCGAGCTTGTACGACTGGCCCCCTAAAAGAATAGCGTGGATAGCGGTATCAACCTCAAGGAGCCGCTCCGCTATGGTCTGCCGCTGCGGCTGCCGCTGTGGCTGCTGTTGTTCCTGCTGCTGTTCTTTATCCTCTGCCATGCCCTCTATCCTCCTAACCAATCATCATTTTGGGCGATCCAGTTTTCCTCCGGGGTAAAAGTCTGGTCTTGCTTTGTCTCCGTCCGGGGCTGGACCTCAATCTCCTGGAGGTGGAACGTTCTGGCCCCGATCATATCGGCGGCGCACATGGCGTAAACCTCGCAATCAAGAAAATGGTTGTCCCCGTGGGAGGTCTTCAATACCCAGCTTTGTACGGTCCGGCCCCCGGCGGTCTTGACGTTTATCTTGTGTTCCGCTGTCACCTGATCGGCGTATGTGCGATCACACCCGGCGTATACCATCCAGCTCCCGGTGCCGTTTTCTTTCCTCATGCGTCCGGCGATCATGTCCTTATATTTGCCGGTGTCAATGATCGCCAGGGGCATCCCGTAGGCTTTGCTATCCGTCCGGTTTACTTTGGAAAGCCTAAAATGGGTGTCCATTGGGTGGGAGCTGCCCTTGCTGGGCATGGCCCAGTCTGAATTGCTGGCGCAAAAATCATATACAAGATCGGTGTTGTCGCCGCTGTCTATCAGGGCAAGGGCAACCACAAGCGGGTCCCCGGTCCCCTCCCGTAAATATTGGAGGTTCATGATGCGCTCAACCTCCGCAAAGGAGCCAGCTTGCCCGTGGGCTATGTTCTGGCTTGTGAGGTAGTTCCCCCAGGCCCTGATCGTCCAATAAACGCACGTCTCCTGTACGTCTACCCCGGCGGTCAAAACCTTTGCCCACTCCGGGACGGTGTACTCCTGCAGGGCCGTCTGCCGCTCAAGAACGAGGTCGGCGTTGGTCTTGAGCTTTGTATCTTCCCACGGCTCCGCAAGCCAGGAGTTGGTGAAATTCTGGAATTTCTCGGGGTCGTCCTTGCTGGTCAAAAATTCCTTTGCCATCTCCGAAAAACGGACGAAGGGGGAATAAAGGGTATTGAGCCAAAAGGCGACCTTTCGGGGAAATTGGGTCCGCTGTTCTACAATCCGCCACTCCCCGTGTTTCAGCATTTCCGGCTTGTCCCGGTCCGTTATAATGGCGTCGCACTCCTGGCAAACGTAGGCGGCAAATTCGGCCCGGTCAGCGTAGCTCATTTTTTCGTCGTCCGGGAATTTCACTTGTGCCCACTTTAGCTCTATGAATTTCCCGCAATGGGGGCAAGGGACAAAGTAGTGTTTTACAATGTCCGCCCCCTCCAGGGCTTTCCAAATGTGGCCGGTCTTGAGGGTGGGGGTGCTGGTAATGTAAATCTTCCTGTTGTTCCTAAAGGTCTTTGTCCGTTCCCGGGCGAGGGAAATGGGGTCCGATTCCTTTTTGCTTGCGCCGGGGTACTTGTCTACCTCATCAAGAAAAAGGTTCCTCATTGCAAACGAGGCAAGCTGGGAAGGGCTGCCGGAGCCGGTTACGGTTATGCTCATGCCCTCAAAGAAAAGTTCAGAGGTTGAGGATTCGCTTGCTCTGAACCGCTGCCGCAACGGCGGCGATGCGTAAATCATGGGGCGTATGCGCTTCTTAACCACCTTTTCCCCTAATTCGTCCGAGGGGTATACGGCCAACGTGGGGGCCGGGTCCTGGGCTGCTATGTAGGCCAGCATATTAAGCATGGCCTCGGTGCCTCCTACCTGTGTAGGCTTCACGAAAACTATTTCCTCAATATCAGAATCAAGGAGGGTGTTCATGATCTCGACAAGGTATGGGGTTTTGCTGTTCTTCCAGGGGCCGGGTATGGCGGAGGCTGTGTCCAATACCCTGTATTTCTCCGCCCACTCTGATACGCTTATATCTTCCGGGGGACGTAGGTATTCGAGAGCCTTTTTCTGGTATGGCGTAACCTGGTATTTCCGTATACGCCATTTAGGCTTTGCCATTTTTGCCTTTCGGTTTTTCGGTCACGCCTGCCACAACGAAAGCCTCAAGCAAGCCTTGGATTTCGTGCTGGATGGTCTTGTCGAGCCTCCTTGCGCTCAACGGGTCCAATTCTGTAAAGCCGCTGATCGCATCCAAAATCCTGGAGGGGAGGCTCATGGCAAATTTCTTAAAGGTCACGAAAAACCTTTGATAATCCAGGGTCACTTCCTCGACTGCTATGTACTTACCGGCGGCGATGGCCGTCTTGAGCTGGTGCAGTTCGCCCTGGCTCTCCTTTAGGGCGATCTCCGCCTGGAGCTTTTGCTCCTTCAATTCCATTTCTTTTTCGGAGCGGTTTTTGCCGTATGCCTTATCGCTCAAATACTGGACGTAGTTCTGAATTGTGGGGACCAGGTCATACCGCCGCCCTTCCACCGTGTCCGTGGTGGGGAGGACGCCCTCCTGGGTAAGCTGCTGTATGCGCCGGACGGTCACGCCGAAAAGTTGGGCTATGATCTCAACCCGGTACATTCCGCCCCCGGCCATTCCTGTTGCTGCCATGTTGTCTACTTCCTTTCGTATGGTTCGGCCCCGCAATCCTGATTAAAGGGGATGATCTCTGAAAAGAGCTTTATATAGGCTCCGACCAGGTCCCGGTCAACGGTAACGACCGTGTTCTCGCTGCGGGGGTTCGTGTTTATGTTTGCGCTGCTTTCAATGAGGCAATCAAACCTTTCCCCCTCAATGGCCATTACTTTGGAATGGTTGCGGAAAATGACCAGGCGACCGCCGCACTCTGCAATAAATTCTTTGGTTGCGGCGTAGACGTCCGGGTAACTGCCCTTGAAAATCTCGCCCATGAAAAAGTCAACCCTGCCGACAAGGCCCTTTTCGTGCCACTTGCGTAGGTCGGTAACGTCCTCCCCGGCCATGCACCAGGTCGATATGGCGGCGTATTTTATGGGCTGCTGCCGCAAAACCATCTTGAAAAATGAAAAGCTGTCAACGTCTCCAAAGGAAAAGCAATGGTAACAATCACCTTCCCGGAAATGCCAGGAGGGCATGGCGTCCTCAAGGGCCTTTTCGGATGCCGCCTTGCGCCAGAGCTGCCTTGCGCCCATCCGGTGGGATACCTTTATGCCGCCCTGCTCCGGGGGCGGCGTTTTCTTTGCGGCCTCCGGCTCCGGGTCCATGCCGAGGGCTGTTGCAAGGTTGAATCCCTCAAGGCTCAAGTTTTCAAGCTCCGCCATTGGTAGTCCTGCCGCCCTAAAACGAAATTTGACTTTTCCCAAATCAGGACTTGCGCCAATTTCAGGCCGGCGTCCGTGTAGGCTTGCCGAAAAGGGAGGCCGTTGGTGTCTGCATGAAAAACGTAAATAGCGGCCCCTGATCTCATGGCCCCGTTGATGTTGCGGAACGCCGTCAAGAGAAAATCATAAAATCCGGTTTCGCTCATGCGGTCGTTTTCGATGGTGCTTTCGGGGCGGCAGTTGTCCGTCCGGTACTTCTTGAGAAAATCAACCTTTTCCCCATAGTTCACGTTATAGGGCGGGTCGGTTATTACAAGGTCAAGTTGTTTCCCGGCCAGGAGCCGCTCTACGTCGTCCGGGTCCGTACTGTCCCCGCAGAGGAGGCGGTGGCGTCCGAGCCTCCAAAGGTCGCCGGGGCGGGTCACGGGTTCCTCAATTTCCGCCGCCGCCGCTTCTGCGTCGTAGCCGTCCTCTGTGGCCTCCGGCGGGATGTCAAGCTTCTGGATCAGGTCCTCCAGGTCCGTCCGCTGAAAGCCGGTAACGGAAAAGTCGTAACCCTCAAGGTCAAGCTCAACCAACAAATCCTTGAGGATGGCGTTGTCCCACTTGCCTGTAATCTTGTTTAGGGCTATGTTAAGGGCCTTTTCTTTGGCCTTATCGGGTATGTCAAGGACGATAACCTCGGCCTCTGTATACCCTAAATCCATCATGACGGTCCGCCTCTGGTGGCCTTTTATAATGGTCCCGTCGGCGTTTATCACAATGGGGTCAGCGTATCCAAACTCTGTTAAACTGTTGCGAATTTGTATATATTCGGGGTCTTCCGGCGTCAATTTTTTCCTTGGATTGTATTCTGCCGGGTGTAAATCAGCGAGGTTTTTACGTTCAAATCTCACGGCCAGGCCCCCTTGCGTAACGAAATGCAAAAATTTTTTTCAATTTCAACCGGAAAAATATCGCGCCTTCCTCCGCCCCGCATGGGGAGGCCGGGTAGGAAGTACCTTTTGCCTTTGGCGGTGCCTTGCCCTCGCAGAGCGCATTTCGTCATGCGCTCCGCAAGGGAAGGGAAGGAGGGCAACTATGGCTTGTGAGCTTCTCTGTTGCTCACGCTTAAACGATAGCACAAGTGAATGTACTCTTGTGTACTCGATTTACTAGGGCTTGCAATTTCCCTATTGACAAGCCCCTATATATAGCCCCTCTGTACGGCCCACACAAGCCCGACAACGGCCCTTATTCTAGGGGGTATAAATACCTTGCCTATGTCCTTTAGTGGGGTCTTTTTTCCAAAAGAAAAAAGAGCTATGCCTATGCTGTGCGCTGTATAGAATAGCCCCCTAAAATGGCCCCCTACACAAGGGCCTATATACGGGGCCACAAGGGGGCCTTGTATATGGGGGCCTTTCCCCTGGTAGCCCAAAATAACCGCCCCCAAAAGCGGGGCCTTAAAAACCGGCTCCGCCTGGAGGCGCATCTGCAGGGGCCTAAAAATGCGGGGGCCTTATAGGCCCTGCCCCATAGGGGGCAAAATCCCCCTTTTGAAAAAGCGGTGTAAAAATGGGCGTAGAAAAACCGGGAGCCAATCCCGCCGATCAGCCCCCGGCTTTTTCCTCAAGCCCTAATGTACGCCGGACCTTACTCATTCTCAAAAGTGCGTCAAGGCCCCGGTTGTAATACTTGGCGCATGGCGTCCGGGTCAAATAGACCGTGTCGCAAATGTCCGCCCAATTCTTGCAGTCTATGTGCCGCAGTTCTAAAATAATCCGCTCCGTGGATTCGGCGGGTAAAAGCTCCAAAAGCTCTATGATCTCCAGGACGCTCTTTTCCGCCGCCTCCGTCTGCTGCTGAATTTTGGCTTCTATTTCCGGGACCGAGAGGGGGGGCATAAAGCCCCCCTTGCCTGGAAGGTCTTTCCGCAATAGGGAAAGCCGCCCCTGCAAAATCTCCCGCTTGTCCTTCGCTCTGTAATAACGGGCGAGGTATTTTCGTAAAATGCGCCGCTCACTGGCCTGTGTCGTGTTCCCTGCTTTCGCCATCCCCCGCCTCCGTTTCCGACGGTTCCCTGGGTGCTAAAATATAAACCTTGCCGCCGATGTACTTCATTTTCTGGACAACCTTGTCCTTTTCGTCCCAGTCCCTGATTTTGTGGCCCCGGTCCCGCAAAATCCCGATCATGGTGTCAATGGTGGCCACCAGGGCCATCGTGGGGAGCTGGGTCAATCCGGCCTGTGCCGCTCTGGCGTCCACCTGTTTCTTGAAAGAGGGGGCCTTGCCGGTGTGCCTCTTTTTCGGTGGCTTCTTACTCTTGGCCATTGTCCTGACCTCCGTTTTTCCTCCGGGCGTCCTCCATCTGCTCATGCCAAAAAGCGGCGATAAAGCCGTTCATGGCGGCGGTGGCCTCTCTGCTGGTGGCTCCGGCGTCAATCATGGACGTATAGAAAACATGGGACATTTCGGCAATACCGCCGAGGGCGGTGACAACATCGTTTACCTGTTTCTGCCGCCTCTGGTCCTGCTGCTTATTTTTCTGGTCCATCGTGCTATGCCTCCTATTTCGTTTTGGGGCGTGGAAAGTTCCTCCATGCTATGATTGATTTTGTGCCGTCCCTATAATCATAGCCCACCCAATCACTGTATTTTTTGGGGTCATAATAAGCGGTTGCCAGCTTATATGTGGTTCTACCGGCCTTCAAAATATCAAGTGTCACAATGTACGGCTTGCCTTTCTTTGGCGTTGGTCCCCCTGTTTCCTCTGCCGTAAAAAACCAGCCCTTGCTGTCCTCAAAGGGAAACGGGATAATCATGTAGCACTTGACGGCTTTTGCCCCGGTACCGCCGGACAAGCCGGAAATTTTATAGGTCCCGTCTTTATCCGGCAAAATCACGCTCTGTACCCATCCGAGGGAAATGTTGCCGCTATAATCTTGAATCAATACATTCTGTTGTGTCGCATACGGGGGTGTATCGATCCATCTGTTTGCCTCAACTTGTTTTTCTTCGTACAAATATCGGCCATCCTCAATCTTCGCCGCCAGAATATTGACCTTAATCATTGGATGGCCCCCTCAATTATCCGCTGACAATCCGCCGGGTAGGAAACAACGGCGGCGGTGCCTCCGGCGGCGTTGATCTTCTGAATGGTCAATTCCTGGAGCTTGGAAAGCCGACCGCCCTCCGGCCTCTTTACCTCAAACCCGTAAAAATGGCCGTCAATGATGGCGCAAATATCTGGGATGCCGCCCTGGCTGTACGGCCCCGCCGCCGCTTTCCAAATAAAGGCGGCGGGGTATGTACGCTTGAGCCATTGGAGGATTTTGGCCTGGTAATAGCTTTCCTTGTGGGACGTGGCCGGGGCGGTCACTTTTTGGCCTCCCGTTTCTGCCTGTCCCTGGTTTCGTCCATCTTCCAATCGCAGGGAGGTGTGTCGTCCATAAATAGGCAATTTCCGTCTTCGCTTATAAATCTGCAATCGTCGCAATGCTTCACCTTGCTGCAATAGCCCCGCAGGGTGTCAATGGCCCGGTCGACCGGGGTCCTGTATTTCTTCATCGTCGGTTACTCTCCTTTCTGCAGGGTCGGGGCCTCCTGCCACTCCGATTCCGGGGGCGGGGCGTCCGGCTCCCCGGTGCCGATGTCCTCTCCAAAGCTCCCGGCGGTGGCCTGGGACGGCTCCGCAAAGAGGGCCTTGTTCGCTGCTTCTGCCTCCATGAGGCGGGAGGCCATCATGTCCGCCGTGTAAAGGGCAAGGGCGAGGGGGTACTTCTCGTAGCTGGCCCCGGCGGCGGTGTCGTTCTCATAGCTGCCGTTAAATCCCATGTGCCACCAAATGGCGTACATCTCCGGCGTGGTCAGCTCAATGTACTGCTTTACGATCATGGCGGACTTTGGGCCGTGGCCCAGGGGCATCTTGTCGTCAATGGTGTAATAGGGCTGCTTCTCCCACTTGTTGGTCTTCTCATTCTTCACGTTCCGCATGGCGGTGGTGTAGAAATGGGTTTTGCAAATGTCGTGCAACAGGGCCGCAATGGTCACGCTGTCGGCGGGAATTTCCGCCGCAACCTTCCCGGCGACCTGGTACTCATAAACGCCGGTGATCGGGTTGAATACCAACAGGCCCCGCAAGGCGTCCAAAACGTTGAGGCTGTGCTGCAGGAGTCCGCCCTCGCAGGAAAGGTGAAATTTCGTGCTTGCCGGGGCGGTGTAAAAGTCGCTGCCCTGGATGTACTTCATGAGCTTATCAACGCCGGGGCGGTTGATCTTGCCCATCTCCGCCTCAAAGCGGGAAATCAATGCTTGTCTGTCCATAGTCGTCCTCCTTACTGTTTTTCCAATTCGGGTTATAGTCGTAAAAATTGGGTGCTGATTTGTAAATAAACCGGTTGCACCAACGTTGCAAGTCGGTTATTTCCTTCGGTGCGTGTGGTTTGTCGAAAACCATAATAAACGGGTCATACTCCAAACTGATTAGGGTATTTACCCTATATAGGTTTTCGTCCATCGTGGTGCCGTGGTTCGTTAGGACGTATACTGTGCCATATCTGCCGTGTCGGTTTTTCCTGGCGTTCTCCCTGTATAGCCGCAGCCCCTTCAAAACGGCGTTGCTTTCGCTCATGTAGTCCCAGGCAAAATGCACCTCTTTTACCTTGATGGCCTTGATCGCCTCTATGTTTTCCGGGGTCAGCAGTCTGGCGTCTAACCCCTGTGTAAAGTCAACCCAGGCCCCGCTGCTGGAAAGCTGGGATAAAAGGTTCATGTGGTCCCTGCAAGCTAAAAGGTTAGGGTCAAGGAGCTTTATGTTCCGCTGTCCGCTCCACCATTCCGCAAGGTCCGCAACCTTCACCGACCGCCGCCCTTCCTTTCCTGCTACTATGCAAAAATCACAGGCTCTTGGGCATCCCCTTGTTAAAAATCCGTAGGCCGTCTCTTTGGTCAAGTCTGGATAAAGGGAATAGTCCGGGTAAATATGCTCTACTTCATCCGGGAGCCGGTTGTCCAGGCCGTAGCCGGTGCCGCCCTTGATGATCTGCCGGGTGTTTACCGGCTCCATAACGTCCGGGGTGTATGTACTATCAAAAACCTTGCTCATATAAACGAGGTCATACTCCCCAAAGCCGGACCACCATTCTATGGTGTCCCCCTGGGCCTTGTGCCATGCTGATAACTTCATCAAGGCCAAATTCGGGAAATTGTGGCCGTCTACGTCAATGAGGCCGACGATCATGAATACCCTCCTTTGAGGTCAAGGCGTAGTTGGAGGCATTCGTCTATGGGTGGGAGTGCTGTCTCTGGCGGTGGCATATCCTCCGGCAAAAGCTGAAACGCAAGCAACCCGCCCTTTGTTTTCCCTGCAAGGTGAAAACCGGCTTTTTCGTAGGTATAGCCCCAGGTTTCCTTGCCGTGTCGTATGGTGGGCCGCACCTTCCTGGTGTCAATAAATGTTATCATTCCGAGGGGCGGCGGCTCTCCAAAATATGCCCGTGTAGCTGCTACCGCCTCCCGGATCATGGCGGAGGCGATTCCGGCCCCCTCATTCCGAAAGGCCGAACAAACCCAGGCCCCGGCCCATTGATGCCTGACGTATTGGGCAAACGGGAAAGATGTTACCCATAGGGCCTTGCCGCCCTGGTTCTCTGTGTAGAATACGCAGCACCGACCGGGTGGTACAAAATTAGGCGTCCCCGGTTTCTGCCGGTTATAATGCCGGTCTGCCACCTCTCTGGCTTTCGGGTCTGCCCTGTATGACTGATGCCATATCATTCCGGCGGGTCCTCCTTTATGTGGGGCGGAAATCTGCTATCATGGCCGGTATAGTCCCGGTTTATCCAGCAGCCGCTTTCCGGGTAGTCCTCGGTTTTCGGCCACCAGAATTTCTGGGTTATGTCGTTGTAAATCCAACGCCGCCGCCCCGGCTCCCCCACCCACCTGTTGTGCCGCTGCCAGTAGGGGTCGAAAGCCTCAACCTCAATACGGTTGTAAATCTCCCATACAAGTTGATCGTATTCCTCATGATCGAGCCGCTCCAATAAAGCGGCCCGGTACCGCTCAACCCGTCCGCCGGGCTTGGCCTCCTGTTCCCGTATGGCGGCGATCCTCTTGTCCAGCCACTCGTTCCCGGCGGTGTCCCTGGGGTGCCGGGGGAAATGGCCGACCAAAAGTTTAATATAGGCGTCTGCAAACCAATCCGCCCCGGCCTGTACCTCCGCCACCAGGGCGTTGTAGGCGTCCGCATACCGGGTCCGTAGCTGTTCAAGCGGTACCCGCTCCCGGTTCTTCTTCAATTTCTCAAAATCGGCGTCAAACTTTTGGAGCCGCTCTCCGTCCGTCATTTTTGCAACCCTCCTTTATAGGTGGTTTTCTGCCGGGTCTTGCTACTTCTCCGAAAATCAGTAGCAAGGGGGGAAAGCCTTGACACGTCGGCGTTTCCCGCCTGTCCTTGCTTCTTGCTCCTAATTTCAAGAAATACCCACCGTTTTATTATTTTTTACAATTTTGCATATGTCGTGTGTAAAATGCAAAATTGCAATATAAATAGTGTAATAGGAGAATATCGTGTAATAGGAGCAATGAAAGCCTCAAAAGCCTTGCCCCGTGGGCATTTCCCGCCTTGCTCCTTCCCTTGCTCCTATCATTGCTACTATTTTTAGATGCAAGGTTTTCAGAACGGGAGCGGGTCGCTGCCGTCGCCGTCTTCAATTTCGGTAAAGCCTCCGATCTTTTCCTGGGCGTTGATCTCCGCCTCTGTCGGTTCGCTTTCGTCCATTTCTTCCTCCGCTGCCTCCACGGGGTCCTTGCTCTCCGCAATTTTTCCGATGTAAAATTCAACAAAGCGGGAGGTCCTGTTGTCAAACCATTTCCTTACTGAATACTGTTTTTTTCCGGTGGCCCGGTCTACCTCTGTAGCGATTAGGCCCTGTTCCGCCATGTATTTCATGGTTTTTCGGGGGGAATACCCGGCCTTGCTCAATGCCTGATTCAACATAGAGGGGAAGATATAGACGGTGTTCCCGGTGTCGCTGGTAAAGCCGAGGCAGGTGCCTATGGCCTTAGTTCCAAAATAAGCCTTGTTGGAAAGTACCCAGTCAACAATGAATTGGACGGCGTTCTCGTTTACGTCGGTAGCGTTCCCCTCTACCTGGTCAATGAGGATATTCCTTGCCATCCGTTTGGCCCGGTCCCAGGCTGCTTCTTTCCCGGCTCCAAAAAACCAATAATCAATAAGGGCGTCCGCAAGGGCAACCACGGAGATCCCGGCAATGTGGGAGCCGTTTTTCCCCTCGCTTATGTCCCGGACGTATCGGTGCATTTCCTCATAGGCGTCTATGATCTGCCGCTCGTCGGTCTGGACCAGCCGCTCAATAAAGGCCGGACCGGCCCAGCCACAATCCTCCCCGGCTTGCTGGTGCATGAGGCTTGCCGCCGTTTCATCCTCAAAAGGTCCGCCGTAAATCTCAAGGACACGGGTGGAGACGCCGGTCATGGTGGTATCAGTGGATAGGGGTTCTTCCCCGGTGGCCAGGGCTACGGTCCGCCACTGGTATGTAGTCTGTAGGCCCCCGTTTTTGGCGGCTCTGATTTTGCCCTTGCCGCCGGAAACCATATAAACAAGCTGCTGAATAAGCCCTTGCTTGTCCCCGGCCTGTTGCCGTTCGTCGATGCCCAGGGGGAGGTCGCAATAAAAGGCGGCGGTCCGCTCAAGACCGGCTATGGTGGTATTAAAGCTAATCATGAGCCGTTCCGGGTCTCCCCAGGCGGATAGGGCCGCTTTCATGGTGGCGGTTTTACCGCCCTTACTGCCGCCCCAGTTGTATACAAAGAAAATACGCTGTTTCACAATCCGCAGGAGGGGGGCGGCGAAACTTGCCGCAAGGATAAACCTGAATTTGTCCCGGTCCCGGTGGGGGGCCGTGTTGGCGATCCAGCCCTCAAGGGTGCCGTTCTGGCAATACGCCGCCGCCATGCTCCGCTGGGATGGGTCAATGTCGAGGACAAGGTTCTCCGACCGCCCCGGCAAAAACCGCTTTCCCGGTTGCCACCCAAAGGTGGAGGTTGCATCGGCCTTTGGTATGAGGTCTATATTTTCGGCCTCCAACGCTCCCAGGAATTTTACAACCTGTCGGGCGTTTTCGCTGGTAACGGTGCAGCCGAGCCTGGAAAGGTCCAAAATTCCCCGGCTGGAAAAAACGGCGTCACGGGGGTATATGGCCGTTGTCCACTGGCCGTCCCGCTTAAATGCAACCTCCATCTTTTCCTCTCCCGTCTCTATGCTCTTGAGCCGTTGGGTCAAAATGATGGGGGTCCGGCAGACACAGGTCGGGGTCATGGTTTTGGGGTCAATGGAAGAAATACCGCTTTCTGAATAAATCCAGGCTTCCGGCTGTCTCAAGATGGCCGGTGCGCCGGGTATCACTTCCGGCAAAAGCTCCTTTTCAAGGTCTATCAGCTCCGCCGCCGCCAGGGCCTCCCGGATCATGTTGCTGCCGTCCTCCTGCCCGTGGGCAAGGTAAACGTCGGAGGGGTCTTTGGCGTCAAGGTGGGCGCAATCCCAGCGATATACGGTCCCGGTAAAATCGCCGTCTCGGAGGCACTTGTAAATCTTGGCCGTGAACGTGTCGCCGCCTTGATCGGGTTCCTTGTGGACGTATAGCTTGAGGCCCTGCAAAAGCTCCACCTGTTCCGGTTTGAAAAGGGTAGCCCCGGCCACTCCAATGGTGGGGAGGCCCATGTACCATAGGGACTGGGTATCGCTCTCCCCCTCGACCAAAATGGCCCACCCTGCTGCCCGGATGCTCTCAAGTCTCCACTCCCCGTAAAGGTGAATTTTGCCCTTTGAGCCTGTCCGCCACCTAAATTCCTTTTTGGCGTAGCGTTTCCGGTAGGTGATCTCTTGCCCGGTGGCGTCGGCGTATGAAATCCGCAGGAATGTGGTACCGTCCCGGTCCCGGCCTGTATCCGTCCGGCAAATGTCCCGGAGGAAATCCGCCGGGAGCTGCTTGTCCTGGCTGTACTGCTCCAAACTGTAGGAGCCGAGGCCGCTGCCGCTGTTCTTTTTCGGCTCCTTCTTTGGGGCCTCCTGTGAAACGCCGTATTTCTCTAAAATTTCCTTGTACGCCGTCCCGGTGTCGATGTTGTGCAGTTTGGCGTAAAAGGTGATAAAGTTCCCGCTTTCCCCCTCGGTGAAACAATTCCATTTTCCGGTCTTGAGGTCAACGGAAAAGCTAGGGTTGCTTTCGTGGTGGAAGGGGCAAAGCCCCAGGAGGCTGTCCCCGGAAATCCTCAATTTTTCCTTGCTGATGGCGGCGGTGTACTCCGCCTTATAGTCAACGATTCTGTCGAGGTCTACGTTGTCCCTTGCCGCCATAAATTCACCACCGCCATTTCCTTAGTTTTTTCATAGTGTCGGCCCCTGTGGGGCATGGGGCGGGTACCGCATGGGGGCGGTACCCGCCTTGTCTCAAGCTCAAGCAAAGGGGAGGGGTTCCTTCCCGCCGCCGGTGGGCGGGGCGTCATTGTCCCCGTGGGGCGGGGCTTCCTGGAAACGTGCGGCCCCGTCCATAGCGGCGATTTCGTCGTCGTCCGGGTTCACGTCAACGGCCTTGCCCCGCTCCGGGGCGGCGGTGTAATCGTCCATTGTGAGGGCCATATTCTGGTACTGGGCCTTGATCTGGCGGCGCAGCTCACTCACAATGGCGGCGGCGGCGGGGGGCAGGACGCCGGTCCTCTTGACGACCACCTTGCTGTAGGGGGTGCCTCCGGCGTTGGTGGCTTTCTCAAGGGAAAGCGTTACCACCTTATCGGCATAGGGGGCGATTTTGGCGAACTGGTTATTCACGTCCTTAATGGAGGTGGGCGGTACCGTCAAAAGGTAGAGGTTCGGGTCCCCGTCCATCAAGATGTAGAGGCGGCGCATATTCTTGCAAGCCTTACCCCGTGCCTGATTCCCGGCCTGGTCCCGTGCGGTGCCGTACTGGTTCCAGGGGCAAGTCTCACAGGTGATAACCTCCCCGGAGTTGGGGCCGGTCTGAACAATGCCGGTCTTGCCGTCCATGCTGGCGCAAGCGGGGAGCTTGTCCTCCGGGTTGTTGCTGCTGCCGTAGGCGTTGGGCCAGTAGCCGCTCAAACGGTGGGTGAAAACAACGACGCCGGTGATCGTCTTCATGGGGTCCGTGTCGTCGTCCTCCCCCTGGACCTCATAGGCGGTGCCGCCGCCGCTGGGGATTTTGATTTTCCGGCAAGCGATGCCGCTCTCCTGGTCAAGGTCCGCGAGCTGGTCCTCCAGTTCCTCCCGCTGCTCCGGGGTCATGCCGTCGTATCTGCTGACGATCTGGAAGTCGTTCATAACCGCCAGGGCGGTGGTGGTGGTCTTCTTCTGCTGTGCCATCTTTATTCATCCTCCGTTTCATTGTCGCCGTCTTCGGCGTCCGGGTCTGTGTCGGGGTCAATGTCCGGGTCTTCGGGGAGGTCCTCCGCCTCTTGGAAACCGTCGCCGTCCGCCAGGGCCTCCATCGGCGTCTTTCCGGGGGCGGCGTTCGTCTCCGCCGTGTAAAGGTCGTCGAGGGTCCGCTTCATTTCGGCGGCGGCTCTGATAAGGACGCCGGTCGCATCCGTGATGCTGTTGACGATGGAGCTTGTGGCGTCAATGGCGTTATAGTTGGGGTCAGAAAGGGTACCGAGCAGGGTAATAACCCCGGCCTTGATCGTGTTTACGGACTTCAAAATCCGGCTGTGCTGCTCGGCGGCGATGCCATACGCCTCATGCCGGTTACGGACCGGCCCGGTGTAGCTGCCGCCCCGCTCGGCGGCGATCTCATAGTGCCGCTCAACCAGGGCGAGGGCCGTGGAAATGGCCTCCCCGGCTACGGCCTCGATTGCCCGGTCAAGGTCCGGGCGGGTGTCGAGGACCATCTGCTCAAAGTCTTCCCTTGTCTTCATTTCTTTTTCCTTGTCTCCTTCCTGCTGTAAACGTCGTTATAGTCAAAGGGCTTAATGATGGTGAGGAGGCCGTCAGTGAGTTCCCCGTGTTCGTCAACAAAAGCGGCCATAGCCCCCTGCAGGGTCCGGGCGTTCACGGTTTCCTTGATAAGGTGGCCGAAACCTTCCTCCCGGAGGGTTTCCAGGTAGTCAATGCCAGCCGCCTCAAGGGTTTCGTCCGCAATCTTGTTATAGGCGGTTTTGGCCTGGAGGCCGTAAACGTAGCCGCCGCAGGAAATCCGGGGGGTGTCCTCGTCGATCATCTGCTGGGCGATTTCCTGCTTTTTGGCCTCAATAGCGGCCTTGTTCTTTTTGGCCTCCGCCTCCAGCCGGTCCTTTTCGTCAAGGAGGCCCCGGAGGTCTTTGACCATTTCGGTCAAGGTGTTTGCCATAGCTGTTTTCTTCCTTTCTTGCTTTATCCTGATTCCCTTTTCGGGTGTCAGCCGTTTTTCCGGCGGCGGTGCCTGTCCGCCTGGGGGCAAGTTGCCCAGTGTGGTATAAAGCCGGTCCCGGTTGCCCGGTGCGGGTCCTCCGTGTACTCACAGGCCAGGACCTCCCCGTTTGGGGTAACAATCCGCTTGGAGCCGCTTTTTGGCTTGGCTATGTAGTAGGCCGGGGCGGCGTCGCAGGGCATCGCTTTCCCGCCGGGGGTCGGTATCCAAACAATAGCGGCCCCGCAGCTCTTACAGGTCCCGGCCCTCACTTGCCGCCCCCGATCAGCTTACAGGTGCCGTCGCCGTTTTCCCCGTGGCCGTAGAGCGGCGACCTGTAGGCCATGCACCGCTCCCCGGCGCAAGGGGCGAAACGCTCGTTGATCGTGCCTTTGCCGGTCTTTCCGCTGTAGTCCCGCTCAATGATTTTCTTGAACGGGCAGAGGCGGCTCTGCTGCTGTTTGCTCATTCCTCGCAGCTCCCTTCTCCGTCGGTGGCGTCTCCCTGGGCGTTGTCCCGGCTCTGTGCCGCCAGGACCTTGTTCTGGAGGTCGTAGTTCTCCGCTTTGAGCCGCTCCGCCTGTTCCTGGGCTTTCTTCAAGTCCTGTTCCAGTTTGACGACCTTCTCCCGGCTGGCCTGGACCGTCTGGTCGGCGGTGGCCTTGCTGGAAACCAGCTCCCGGTACTCTCCGAGGGTGATCGTAACTGTCAGCTCTTGACCGGCGAGGAAATCCTTATTTTCCCAGCCGTAGCCCTCAAGTTTCTTGTCCTGGATGGCGTCGTTCTCAAAGTGAGAAATAGAAATACTGTCCATGTTCTGTCTTCCTTTCTGGCCTTTAGAAAAAGGCCCTCCAATTATCGACCACCGTTTTCGCCAAATCCTCCTTTTTTGCAAGGGCCTGGAGGATGGTTTCGTCAATGGTCTTTTCCGATACGAGGTGAATGTAAGTGCAGCGGTTTTTCTGCCCTATGCGGTGTATCCGGCTCAAGGACTGGCTGTAGGTGGCAAAATTGAAATTCACGCTATAATAAACGCAAGTGTCCGCCGCTGTGAGGGTGATTCCGGTCCCGGCTGTGTCGATCTGGCCTATAAAGACCGTGGTGGCCGGGTCCTTCTGGAATTGCTGAACGATTGCCCCCCTTTCCTCTTTCTTTATGTCGCCGTATATGGCGACCGCCCTCATGTCAGCCTTGCCCAGGACCTTTTTGCAAAGGGCCTCTATCTCATGAATTTCCGGGAGGAAACGGGCGAAAATGACCAGCTTTTTCCGGCCATCCACAACGTAGTCAAGGAGAATATCCTCCAGGGCGTCCAATTTTCCCCGGCTCACAAGTTTAGGCCGGTCGGCGGCGTCCTCTACCAGAAAACCGCCTGTAAACTGCTGGAGCCGGAGTAGCTTGGTTAATACCGTGGTCGCCGTGATCGTGCCACTGCCCTCAAGTTCCGCATACCCGTCCCGCCGGAGCTTGTCGTATATGCTCCGCTCTTTCTTGTTCATGGGGACCACCCGGTTCTCAAAGGTCTGTTCCGGGAGGTCGAGGGCTTCGTCCTTTGTTACCCGGTAGGCGATGCTATGCTCCTTCTTAATCAGGGTGTCCAGGTCCTTGTACCGGACGATCTGTTTCCGGTTGAATCCGCCCATCTCGCAATACCGGCCCCGGAAAGCGAAAAAGTTGTCACCGAAAATAGAAGGGTCTAAAAATCGGTATTGGCTGAAAATGTCCACCGCCTGATTCTGGACCGGGGTGCCGCTCAAGATCAGCTTGTACCTTGCCCGGTCCCCTAATTGGTGCATGGCCTTACTTTGGGCGGCGTCGTGGGTCTTGATTCTTTGGCTTTCGTCGCAAATAATCAAATCCGCATCGTAGGCCAGGAGGGCCTCAAAAATTTCATCCCTCCAGGTGCTTTCATAGTTGATAACCGCCACCTTTAGGTGCCTGTACGGAAACCGGACAAGATCGTCAAGGTCCTTTAGCCGCTTCGCCTTGTCCCCCAGGAGGGTGCGTATGGTGTAGGGAAAGGCGGCGTAATCGTTAAATTCTTTCGGCCAAACCGCAACGACCGAGGTGGGGGCTACAATCAAAACCCGCTTAACGTGGCCCATCTGGTATCCGGCTCCAATGGTTGCTATGGCGGTGAGGGTTTTCCCGCAGCCCATCTCGAACAGGTAGCCGAAACCTTTACCCGTTCCGGGGGTGATCTTCGCCGGTGGCATCGCCGCCGCCTCCTTTCTCCGGGGGCTTGTAGGGGTATAGGGTGAGTTCCCGTTCTTCAATGTTGTAACTGAAATCAACCCCACACGTTTCTTCCTTGTCCCGGTACCAAACGCCGTTAAGAAAAGGCTCGTCCTTCCAGGCCCCGATCCTGTCAATGCTGATTATTCCGTATGCCTCAATTTCCGGGCACCAGACCGGCCTCCCCCGCATCTGCTGTATCTCCGCCGGGGTCAGCGGGGCCGGGTTCTCCCGCTCCGCCTTTTCCCGCATGGCCTCAAGCCCTGCAACGTAGGCGGCGGTTACTGCCTCCGGGGTAAAGCTCTCACTTTGGAGGCGGCTGTTCTCAAAAACGTGGATGCACTCCGCTGTTGTCATGGGTTCCATGCTCCTACCTCCCCCAGCCCAGCCGCTTGCCGCAGCTCCAACAATGGGCGGCGTAAAGCTGCCGTATCTGCCGGTTACAAGCGGGGCAAATAAAGGTATTGCCGAGCCGGACCGGCTTTTCCTCAACCTCATATTTTTGGTGGAGGTTCTGGTACTGTGCGGCCAGGGCGTTGTAATCGTGGATCAGGTCCCGGACCTGTTCGGGGTCCTTTATCCCTTCATCCTGCAGGGCGGAAAGTATGGCGGTCGCCGCCTCACAGGCCGCTATATCCTGCCGCCATATTTCGTCGCCCTCCGGGTCAACGTCTCCTATGGATGCCTTTGCATTGTCCTTCATGCTGGCAAGCTGGGCCAGGATGGCGTCAATGCTCATTCCTTCGGAGGGCGGCTCCGCCGGGGCCTTGTGCCGCTTATCCTGCTTTTTCACGCTTGCCGACCTCCGTGTCCTCCGGGGCGTTGAGTATGTTGTTTTCCTCGCAAAACTGGGCGAGGGTCAACCGCCGCTTTCCGGTCCGCTGGGCGTAGGCCCACTCAATCTGTGCGCCTTGGCTGTGGGTCCAGCCCTTCAAGGCCACCACCGTGTCCGCCGCCTCCAAAACGGCGAGGGAGATCCTCATATAGTCGTTTTCCTTGAGGCCCAGGGGGAGAAACGTAGAATCGACCGTTGTGTACCCGGCTCCCCGTACAAGCTCCCTTGCAATGGAAAATTCCCGCTGGTAGCCGTCGAGGTTGCTGCTGATTGGTCCGGCAAGGTAAACGACGCCTTTTGTTTGGGTCATGCTCTCACGCTCCTGTCATTAGTTTGGTTTTCGGGCGGTACCCACCCAAAGGTGATAAGGGCCATATTTGCGCCCCGGACTTGATGCTCATAGAGGGGCATCTTAACGGGGAAATCGTAAAGCGGGGCGGGGTGATCTGCTACCCGCTGCCGGTCCACGGCGTCCTGTACCGTCCTCAATTCCTGCCGCCGCCGGTCAACGTCCGGGGGGAGCCGGACCAAACCGGCGAGGCGGTCCAAAAGTTCAAGGTCCGCCGTACCCTGCAATTCCTGGAGCTTCTTTACCCAGCGCATCTTGTTCCAGCTCTTTATGACCGTGAATTGTACGTTGTCGGCGTCCTTAATCCGCAGGGTGTTCCCCTGCAAGGCCATTTTCACGGCTTGACTTCCTCCTTTCGTGTGGTTTATAATGGGGTTGTCTCAATCCGGCGGTTTACTCCGCCCCGCTGCCCTCGGTGCTGGTAACGCCGGGGGCGGCTTTCTTCTTTCCGGGTTTCTTCGTCCTGATAATGACGATGGAAGAATCAACCTTGTAAAGGTCGAAAACCTCCTGCAGCTTGTTTACCCGCCTGTAGTTTCGGAGGGTGTCATACTTCCGCTTGCACTCCCTGGGATCGTCATAGTCGATTTTCATGTTCTTTTGTTTCCCGGCAAGGAAAGCAACCAGGGCCAGGGTTTCCTCGCTCCGGCCTCCCGCCGGTCCCTTCCGGGGTGGGAGGACCTCAAGGTCATAGGTAATTTTCATGTATTCGCCTCCGTTAAGTATGGTATATAGTTCATGCTTTCATCTGGTGTAATGTCGAGGTATGTGAGGCCGTCCGTTCCTGGTATCTGGGCGTAAAGGCTTACGGTTTTAGGCCGTCTTGCCCTCTTTTCCCGCTCATGGCCGACCGCCGAGCGCATGGCGCTCCATGCAATGGTGCTAAATTCGTACTTGTATAAAGCGGGTTCCTCAAACCACCGCATAACCGTCCGCAAGTACCGGAAAATTACAACGTCAAACCATTCATCAGGCGGGAGGCGTTGCTGCCGCAGGAAGCTCTCGACCACCCACAAGTTTTGGGCGGCGACGGCTTGCTCCGCTGCTGTGAGGGGTCTAAAGGCTTTCCGCATAGGAAACTACCCCCCCCCCCCCGCAAAGGGAAAGACCTTTTCATAGCTCTACCTCTCCAATTCCTCCAGGTATCCCTGGTATACTGTCATGATCTCCCGACTGTAGTCCGTGGAGGTCCGCCCCTCATTTAGGGCCTTTCTTGCCCCGCTTGGCCCCATGTTGTAGGCCATTAGCAGGGCCTCGCTTTCCGGCTCAAAACCGTAACGGCTCTCAAGTTCTTGGAGGTAGTCAATGGCAACGGCGGCGCACTGGACCGGGTCGGTCAAGTCGGTACGCCGAGGGCCTCCATCCGGCCCGTGTGCCACTTTGTGTTGATCTGCATCATGCCGATGCTCTGCCCGTTGTCCCCCTGCAGGTCCGGCTGAAATTCGCTTTCATGCTCCGCTATGGCCATCACAAGGGAAAACAGGCCGGGGTCATACCCGCAAGCCTCATATATGGCCCATTGGGTTTCGGCGTCGAGGTCAACGGCCAGGGGCTTGATACGGTGCAGGGAGCCGTCGTCGCTCCAAAGGTCGGAGGCGGAGGGCTTGTCCTGGGCGTCCGCCTCTTGCTCCGCCGGGGGCGTGGCGTCCTGGGCCGGTGGCGTGGTATTTGCCGGAGCCTTCGCTGCCGGTGGCCCCATAAAGTTGATTGTTGCGGCGCAAATAATCAGGGCGGCGACGGCAATGGCCAGCAGGACGTTCCTCTGGTCAATCCTCCCGGTCATTTTTCCAATCCTCGAACGTCAAAGGCGATTCGCCCATAACGGTTTCAAGGCCCGACCATTCCTTGATGTACTCCCGGTATTCCTGGTAAAGGGCCGTTTCGCCGTCGGTAGCGTCTTCCTCTCCTTCATCCTCAATAGAGACCAAGAGGTCAGAGGCAAAGTACAAAGCGGGGCGAACGCCATAGGTGTTATCGGCGTTGTCGTTGTAATACCGGCCATCGGAGAAGACGTACCACACGCGGTCGGTGTAGTCGGTGTACGGGGAGCGGAGCCCTCCGGGGTTTGGGGTCCTCCAGGGCGTCGCAAGGCACCACCAATCATCCGCAAGCGGGATAATATCCTGATACTTGCCGTACTGCTCCAGGGTCAAAAGCCCTGCCCTCATATCAAAGGTGCCGTACTCCCTGGAGCCGTCCGTGGCCTTGAGGTCCATCGTATTCATGGCGATGGTGTCCTCGCTGGCCCCGTTCTTGCAAAGGTCCTCAAAATACTGGACCAAGTGGCCGGTAATGCTGGCCGTCCGGAGGTCGTTCACGCCGCTGGTGTCAAAGGGGGCGTTTTTCCAAATCTCCTTGCGGATCGCCAGGACCTTGCCGTTGATGTAGTCCAGGGCGACAAACTTGTCCCCAAAAACGGAGAAGGTTTCGCCATAGGGGACCTTTCTCACTTGAATCTGTTTCATGTTGTGATCTCCTTTTCTTTTGTGGCTGTTGCCGCTCTTTCCTGCTGCCATTGCCGGTAACACTCTTGAAATTCCGGCGTTTCGTAATCCCGCTTGAAAGCCTGGAGGAAAATCGCTCCGATCTGGAGCTTGGCGTGTTGCGGGATTCGTGTGGGGTCAATCGGTGCCATTCTGCTGACTGGCACCGTTCTTAGCTGCCCTTTCAACGGTCAGCCTCCTTTCTGTCTGTCTATCGTTCAATTTTCAAGGTGCAGGGTGGGCGGCGGCGTCTCCGCCGCCCTGTTAGCCACTGGCGGTGGACCGGCTGGCGGCGACCAGCTTGTCCTGGGCTTTCATTCCGTTAATGAACGCCTCCGCAAGCACCGCCATAATGGGCTGCTTCTCCTTCGGAACGCTTTCAAGGGCGTTAAGGAGCCGCTCAGCCTCAAGGCCCTGGGCCGTGGTGTATCCGGTTTTCTCCATCGTGTTCGCCTCCTTTCTTTTAGGCTATCTAAATTATAAATCAGACTGTCTAACTTGTCAAGACTTATTTTTTAGATTATCTAAATTTTTTCTTGACCTATCTGGTTTTATGGTGTATACTTTGTAATAGGAGGTGATTTGAATGGAAACGGTAGCCGACCGGATTAACCGTATCCTTGATGCCGAGGGAATAAAAAAGCGGGACTTGGCAAGGCGTCTCAAAATCAGCGATTCTAGTGTTTCTACAATGTGTTCCGGGAAATCCAATCCGAGCGGCCAAACAATTACAATGATATGTAAGGAGTTTGGTATCCGGGAGGAATGGCTCAAGTACGGTAAAGGGGAAATGTACGCAAGAAAAGAGCCGGAGCCGCTTGAGGAGCTTCTAAAGTGCAGGGAAGTGCCGGAAAGTGATCTTGCCGTTGTCAGGTCCGTAGTCAGTGCCTTTCTTGAGCTTGGGGAGACGTCCCGCAAGGAGGTAATTAAATTTGTTGAAAGCTGCGCCGAAAAGCTGAACGCCCCCACCGACGATGTTCCTGGTACCGACGCCGCCCTGGCTGAAAAGGTGGCGGCTCTGGAAAGGCAAAACCGGGAGCTTTTGGCAAGGCTGGAGGCCATTGAAAAAGAAGACGCCGAAAAGGAAACGGAGGGGGCGGAAACGGGAGCCGCCTACATATCCCGGTACCGCTGATTTTCATAATTTATGAGGGCGGGACCGAAAACAAATGAAAAAGCCGCCCCGGCGGCAAACCGGGGCGGCAAAATTATTAAAAGGAGTGTTCTGTTATGGCAAAAAAGGAAAAGGCTCAAAAGCTGCAAAAACCGCTTTATAAAAAGTGGTGGTTTTGGGTGATCGTCGTGTGTCTTGTGGGTGCTGCTGGTTCTGGCCTGTCCGGCGGGGACAAACCTGTGGAGCCTGGGCCGTCCACCTCGCAAACTCCGCCAGCCGAAACCAAACAAGAGCCGGAGGCCCCTCCCGCCGAAACTTCCCAGGCCCCTGCTGATTCTACGCCGGAAACAAGTGAGCTGCCAGCCGAAACCGAGCCGGAGCCGGACGCAAGGGAGGCCCTTGACGATGCTTTGGGCGGTACAACCTTCTATGAAAATGTAAGGAATGACGTAACGGGAAAATGGCGGGTGCTGGTTTTCTACTCCGCCGAAAATATAGTAGACCATGCCGTGGAATACTACAACGCCTATTTTTCCGCCGATGATGAAATCCACATAGCCGTAAATCTCGGCCTAAAAACAACCTCCGTTATGAATGTTTCGGGCGGCGTTATGTATGTCAGCGTCCATGAATATATCGACAAAGAGGAACATGATGCCAAAGTTTTGGGCGGCGGCGATCTGCTTAAATCCTATACGGTGAATCTTGAAACCGGGGAAATCGAGGACGTTTCCGCTGCTGAATAAAGGGGGTTTCCTTGATGGGCAGTCAAGAAATGACGCCGGGGGCGGAGCCGCTGGACTGCGTGATCTATGCCCGGTATTCCTCTCACAATCAAAGGGAAGTGTCTATAGAACAACAAGTAAAGGAATGCGAGGACTATGCCCGGTATAACGGCCTACGGGTTGTAAAGGTCTACGCCGACCGGGCCTTGACCGGCACCAGTGACAAGCGGCCTCAATTCCAGAAAATGCTCAAGGATGCCGAGCGGGGCCGATGGGCCTATGTCCTTTGCTGGAAGGTGGACCGGTTTGCCCGTAACCGTTACGATTCCGCCACCTACAAGTACCGGCTCAAGCGTAACGGGGTCCGGGTGATCTACGCAAAGGAAAGCATACCGGATGGGCCAGAGGGTATCCTGCTTGAAAGTATCCTTGAGGGGTCCGCCGAATACTATAGCGCAAACTTGGCCCAAAACGTCAAGCGGGGGTTGCGCTTCAACGCCGAGGCTTGCCTCTCTAATGGCCGCATCCCCTACGGGTACCGCAAGGGGGCGGACGGCCATTTTGAAATTCTGGAAAGCGAGGCGGCGGTGGTCCGGGAAATTTTTGAACGCTCCGCCGCCGGGGAACAATACGCCAGGATTCTGGAAGACCTCAAGGCCAGGGGCGTTCCTACCCGCCGGGGCGGTCAATGGCGACCGTGTACGCTGCGGGTTATCCTCTTGAATGAGGTTTACAAGGGGGTCTATCATTTTGGGGACGTCCGGGTCGAGGGCGGGGTCCCCCGCATCGTGGATGATGAATTATGGGAGGGGGCGCATAAACGCTTGGAGGCTGCAAAGGGTACAAGGGTATATTCTGCAACTTACCTGTTTACCGGGAAAATCCGCTGTGGTTTGTGCGGTGAGCCTATGACCGGCAAAACGGGGACGGGGCGGTCCGGCACCTACGCTTATTATATCTGCAAGGGCCAAAGGGAAAAGCGGTGCAATAAAAAAGCCGTCCGGCAGGAGCTGCTGGAGGGCCGGGTGGTGTCCTGCGTCCTCGATGCTCTGAATGACGACGGCCTTGTAAACTGGATTGCTGATGCCGTGGACGAAATGCAAAAGCGGGAAGTTGAAAAGAGCCGGGTTGCGCCGGATGCCCTCAAGGCTGAATTGGCCGGGGTCAAGAAATCCATCAAGGGTATCATGGCGGCTATAGAGGCCGGGGTCTTCACGGCAAGCACCAAAGGGCGGCTTTTGGAATTGGAAGGGGAGCAGGAACGCCTGGAGGCGGCTATAGCGGACGCCTCCATCCCCGTCCCCTCTATTGATCGGGAGGCGTTCGTGTGTTGGCTTACCCGGTTTCGGGGTGTGTCTAATCTGGATGAAGAAACCCGCCGGGAGGCCGTCAATGCTCTTGTCTGGCAAGTCCGGGTATGGGATGACCACGCCGAGGCGGTGCTGAATTATGCCGGGTCCGAGGAAATTGTTCACGTTCCCCTTTTGGATGGGTCCGGCGGCGGTTCGCCTGACGGCGATAAAGGTTGGGCCTCGTAGCTGGTGAACTGCTCATCGCTGTCGGTGGACACGCGGGCATACCCCGCCGTCCGGCGTTTCCTCGCCGCCACCGAAGGGGCGTGGGTGTGAAGGTTGATGGTGGCCGGAATGACCGTTACTGCTCTTGCTGCTGGCATGACCTCACCTCCAAGCCTTTCCCAACAGTTCCAGCACTCGCTCGGAACCATCTGCGAATTTGACCGTTGCTCCGGCCTCGTTCAGCCGCTGGCTGATCTCAAAAAGCTGCTCCACCCTCCGGGCCAGACGGCTGGGCGTCAGGGCGAGGATCATTTCAGCTTGGCCTTCGGCGACATCCCGAAGCATCTGCTGGAGGCCGGGACGGGGCTGGTCAGCCGGAACTCTGTCAAAATACGCTCCAGCAATGCTCATGTTCTTTTCAGCGGCATACCCTTTCAGCCGCTCGAACTGCGCATCCTCGGCAAGCTGGTCGGCCCGCGCCACCCGGCAGTACAGCGCCACTCGTACTTTTTCATTCATCTGCGTTCTTCCCATCCTTTCAAAGCGTATCTTCTGGCGGCGGCTTTCATCTCCGGGGTCCAGCTTTCCGCTCTGGAGCGGTCTGTCCATCGTTTAACGGTTTGAGTACCGTCCTTGAACAGAAATACCAGAGTGTTGTTCCCCTCGGCCCGGATAGCCGTTATTTTATCGTGAAGGGCCTTTTCGTCAAAGGCATCCAGCCCCAGCACCTCCGCCGCAGCCTTTTCAAGCGTCCCCTCCGGTATTTGCTTGGAGGGGCAGGCCGCTTTGCCGTAGATGTTGAAGGTGCTGCAAATCCACACCGGGCCTGTGCGGGTCACTTTTCGCCGGTAGCCCTTGCCGCAGGTGCCGCAGACAATCATCGAAGTGAAAGGATACTTGATAGGGCCGTGGGCGGTCTTGTTGTGCTTGACGGACCGCCGCGCCATCTCCGCCTGCACCGCCTGGTAATCCTCCATGCTGACAATGGCCTCGTGTGTGTTCTCGGCGTGGTACATGGGCAGCTCACCACGGTTGGGGAGCGTCTTTTTTGTGATGTGGTTCTCCCGGAATGTAGTCTGGAGGAGCAGGTTGCCGGTGTAGGAATAGTTCCCCAGCACCTTCCGAACGCTGGAGCGGCACCAGGCGTGGCCGTTGCGGGAGGGCCTGCCCTGGGCGTTCAGCTTTTTCATGATGGCCTCGATGCCCATGCCGGAAAGGTAGTCGGCGAAGATGCTCCGCACGATCTCGGCCTCCTCCGGCTTGACGATGTAGACGCCATTCACATACTTGTACCCCAAAACCTGTCCAGACCAGGGCATCCCTTCCTCGAAATTCTTCTTGATGCGCCACTTCTGGTTTTCGCTGGCGGAAAGGCTCTCCTCCTGTGCATAGGACGCCAGGATGGTGAGCATCAACTCTCCGTCCGCGCTCATGGAGTGAATGTTCTGTTCCTCAAAATACACATCCACACCCAGCGATTTCAAATCCCGGACGGTCTGGAGCAGTACCACAGTGTTCCGGGCGAACCGGGAAATCGACTTTGTGATGATAAGGTCGATGTTCCCAGCGCGGCACTCCGCCAGCAGCCGCTGGAACTCGGCGCGGTTTTCCTTCGTGCCGGTCAGGGCCTCGTCCGCGAACACCCCGCAGTAGAGCCAGCCGGGATGGTTCTGGATGAGGTCGCTGTAGTAGCTGACCTGGGCAGAGAGCGAACGGAGCATGGCGTCCTTGCCGGAGGACACTCTGGCGTAGGCCGCGACCCGCTCCGCTTTGGGCTGGGCTGGCACTTTCAGCCCCATTTTCTGAATAATGCGTTCCCAAAAATCACCTCCTTGGTAGTCACATATTCGCTCTAAACCGCAGATTTATCAAGCGATTGTGCGGAAAATGCTATCCAAAGACAGGCCGTACTTTTTGGTCATAATTGTATCGATTTCGGCGTACTCGCTCTCGGTAATGATGCCCTGGTGGAGCATACCCTTGGCGAGACTCATGGCCGCTTTGTACGCTGCCAGATTGCGGAAGAACTCGTCAGACACGCCTACACCCCCTTCCGCCGCGCCTCGGCGTAACAGGTGCGGGAGCAGTATTTCCGATGGTCGTTGCCGTAGCTGTCAAAGGGCTGGCCGCAGTGGGCGCAGGTGAAGTGGTAGATGGCTTTGCGGCTGACCGCCTCCGGGTGGCTGTTCCACCAGGCCATGCGGCAGGCGTCCGAGCAAAACTTCTTCTCCCGATAGTGCGGGGTGCGCACCAGCTTGGCCCCGCATTGGAGGCACAGCTTTTCCTCGCCGTTCGGATTCCTCCGGCAGACCGACTTGACCGTGTTCAGCGAGTAGCCGGTGAGGGCGGCGATCCGCTTATAGCCCAGCCCCTGTTCCCGATACTGTAAAATTTCCGTTGATTTTTCAGTAGCCATAGGTGTTACCTCCTTACAGGTAGGCCACAGAAAAGGCACATTCGGACGGTCTGACGGCAAAAAAATATAGCCCACCAGGGAGAAAACTCCTTGGTGGGCTTGAACTGTGGGTCAAAATATTGACCGCTGGTCAGATTTTCTGTGCGTAGTCCAAGGAAATCCAGCCCGCGCCGGATTTCAGCCTGCCCCAGCCAGCAGTGGAGCCAGGACCAGCCTTAACCTCGGTGATGGTGAACACGCCAATGCCAGTGAACTTCCCGGTGGCGGTGGTGTCTGTACCGGGGCCGCTGCGGATGCGCAGGTCGGGGACGGACACCTTCACCGTGAAGGGAACGGCAGTGGTGGAAGTGGCCGGAGCATTCCCGCCATCGGTGGCGAGGATGCCGTTGAGGATGGCGATGATCTTCTCCCCATAGCCCGCGCCGGTGGCCCAGCCCTTGCCCTGGGGATTTTCCTGCTGACCCAGCCACTCCACCACCTCGGCACAACCCCTCGCCACATACTTGAACCGGGGGTCGATGCGCTCATTCTTCAGCGGCTCGGTGGAGGCGTAGGCTTTGAGATGCTGTACCTGCGCCCGGATACCGAGCTGGGCGGTGGAGAAGGAGTTGCCCTTCATGCCGTTGGCGGTGACACCCATGCCGCAGAAATTGTTCTGCTCCAGCGTGACAGCGGAGCCAGCGAAGCCGAAGTTCCCGGTCTCCAGACAGGACTGCGCAAAGGCGATGTCGCCCCGCACACCCTCCGCCGCTCCCTCGGACAGATAGAGCGGCACCATGTCCAGAACGCTCTGGGCCACCTTCGGATTCTTGGCCTTGAGGTAGGTGCGCATCTGGTCAGCGGTCGCTACTGCCGCGCCCATGATCTTTGTGCCGGACACACCGCTGGGAGCAGCGGCCCCGCCGCCCATCGCAGCCTTTACCGCTGCCCGGAAGGTGTCCATCGTGTAGGGCAGGCCGAGCTGCGTCCACAGATGCTCCGGGTCGCCGTGGTTGGAGGCGATACCCCGTTTGCAGCCCTCCTTGTGGCTGACGATCACCCCGTCCCCCAGCGGGTCGAGGGAGAACTTCTGGCAGAGCATGGCGAACAGCTCCACCGCCGCCTCGTAGGTGCGCTTTGCCACGGCCTGGGCGGTGGCCTTGTCGGAGCAGGTGAAGGTGGCCCCGCCCGTGTACTTAATGCAGGCCGGTTCACACATCTCCACCCCGATGTGGGTGTTGTTGCCGCTGGCTCCGCAATGCCAGCCCCGGTGGTCCCAGGGGAGGCACTGATAGATGGTGCCATCGTTGCCGTCAATGAAGCCGTGGACGCAGGCCCGGTCGTAGCTGGTGCTGTTCCAGTTCTTCACGAACACCTGGGCGCTGGGCTGGGGACAGCCCACAGAGTGGAGCATCAGCCCTTTGACTGTGATCTTCCTGCCAGCGGTGTAACAGGGATTCTTGGTGAGGATGGATTCAACGAGCCTCATTTGTCCTCACCGCCTTCCTCCGCCCGGTCATGGAGCTGGGCCAGAACATCCTTCAGCTTGGTGGGGACAGGCAGGCCCAGGTGGGCGGCGTTCTCCAGCAGGGACACACCCTCGTTGGACAGGTAGAAAAAGATGATAGCCGTCCGCAGCACCGAGCCGGTGCCGATAACCTCCACGTCCAGGATGTTGGCGATGCCCACCAGAATGAAAATCAGCACCTTCCGGCAGATGCCGCGAAAGCCCACCTCGCTAGACAGCTTCTGGTCGTTGATGGCGCACATGACCCCGGTGATATAGTCCACCGCAGCGAACACCACCAGGGCAATGAGCAGGCCGTCACAGCCGCCCAGGAAGTAGCCCAGCCAGCCGCCCACAGCGGTGAACACGCACTGCACTGTGTTCCAAAATTTCTTCATTGCAAAAACCTCCGTTTCTGAAAATTGGGTATAATAAAAGGCCATCCGCCAAGCGGCGGACAGCCCTTCATCCGTTATTCGGTTTCCTTGGCCTTGATGTAGGCCGGGAGGCCATCGCTGACGATCATGGGGAGCCATGCGCCATCGGTGGCATAGTCGAAATTCGTGTTCAGCGTGATCTTTGCCAGCTTGACCCGGTTGCTGGTGTCCTGCCCCAGAATGTAAAGGGACTGTTCATCCTGTGAATACCCCAGCCAGCCGAATTGGGTGATCGTCCCCAGCACCGAAGTTGTATCGAGGTATCCAAAGGACCCAGCCTCCAGAGTGCGGGAGAAGATGATGCCTGTGCCGACAAAAATGAGGAAGATGTCTTTGCCCCACAGGTAAGCGGCGGCATCCACAAACACCTTTGCGCTGCTCGGCAAGGGGAGATTGGGTTTAATACTGCCGGTTTTAACTTCCGCAATGGATGCCCACGGGAAAGAATTTGTGTCAAAGGTGGCGAGGACTTTGGTGTCCCCCACGACATTGAGAGGACAGACCGAGCCTCTGGGTGTAACCGAAATCGTTGTGTATCTGCTCTCCGTTGCAAACAGGCCGGAAGGACAGGAATAGAGCGAATAATACTTTGTGCTGCCGCTTATATAGCCGTAGACCGAGACAAGCTCCCCCATGTTTTTCTCGTCATAACAGAGTCGCTGGTTTTTGAAGACGGACTCGTCTGTGCTGATGGAAGTATTGAAGAGTGTTGCAGCCTGACCACCATCTTCCCATTTCAACGCACCAGGAGAGGAATTTCCATAGGTGTAATACCGGTCCCCAATGGCACAGTAGTAAGTTTCAACTCCAGATACCATTTTTGACACGATATATGGTACATAGAGCGTTGGCTTGAAGGAGGGACGGTACTCATATCGAGTATCTCCCTCCTTCATAATAGTTGTAAACGGCGGTTCAACAGCGAGGGTTTGTTCATCTCCAGAAAACTCTGCGTCAAAGACAAGGAACTTATCTGTCCACGAGTATTCTTTCGGGAGGGCAGAGTCCTGACCGCTGTTCAAAAACTGCGCCAGAAACAGCTTGGCTTTATTCCCAGAGTGGTGCGGGATAATGGAAAGAGCCAGAGGCTTTGCGGTGCTGGGCGCGATGAAGTCAGCAAAATAAGTGCTGGTGCTGGTTACGGGGATAGCCTTGACCGGCCCATTCCCTGTGAGGTCGATTCCATACAATTTCCGGGCGGAGAAAGAGTACACCCACAGCCTGCCGTTATAGACCACGCCATTGCTGATCTGCGAAGGGACCTCGCCGCTGGAGAGGAGGCTGAATTTATCCCCGTTGGGCATCAGCTTGCCAAGGGCCTGCACCAACTCCGGGTAGTCCGCCTCATTGATAAAGCCGCCATCGCACTTGAGCCAGTCGGCTCCGGCATTGGCGCTGGGCATGAACTGAATAGTGCCGACAGGAACGGTCTGGTTCTCCGCCTGTTGAATCACTTCCTCCCGCAGCTCCTGGAGGCCGTCCTGCAAGTCGGCGATGCTGGTTTCAGTGTCGGTGAACAGGTCCTTCAGCACATCCAGTTCTCCCACCACATCGCGGGCGGTGAAAACGCAGGAACCATCCGTTACCCGGTCGCCCACTTCAACGATTCCGTTGTACTCTACCGGCTCGGTGGCGGCGGTCACGCCTTGGGTGGTGCAGTAGAGTGTCACCCAGCCGGGGGCGTTCTTGCAGGTCACGAAGTCGCCCTTGAAGTATTCGGTGGACAGGGTATTTGAATGAGTAAACAAATTGTAAACGTGGGGTAACCCAAAAGGCGAAAAAACTGCTATACTGAGAA
>QXXE01000124.1 GCA_009911355.1 Clostridiaceae bacterium
GATTTGGATACATCGGTAGCAGCCATTAAGGGTATCGCCAATTTGGCAGCTGTTTCAGGATCAACATCGCAACAGGCATCTACCGCCATGTATCAGCTTTCGCAAGCGCTTTCGGCGGGGACAGTGAAACTTCAGGACTGGAATTCTGTGGTCAACGCTGGTATGGGCGGTCAGGTATTTCAGGACGCATTGAAAGATACTGCTCGTATTCACGGAATCGCCATTGACAGTATGATTGAAAAGGAAGGCAGCTTCCGTGAGACTTTATCAAACGGTTGGCTGTCCTCTGACATACTGACGGAGACTCTGGAGAAATTCACCGGTGACTTATCCCGGGCCCAGCTTTTGGAGCAGGGGTACAGCGAAGAGCAAACAAAAGCCATTTTGGAAATGGGGGAGACGGCTAACGACGCTGCTACCAAAGTTAAAACCTTTACTCAGTTAATGGACACCTTAAAAGAGGCCGCCCAATCCGGCTGGACCGAGACCTGGGAAATTCTTGTTGGCGACTTTGAAGAGGCAAAAAAGCTCTTCACGACCGTGTCAGATGGTTTGGGGGCAATCATATCCGAGTCGGCGGAGGGAAGAAACTCGCTCCTTCAAGGGGCATTTATGTCCAGCTGGGGGCAGCTGAAAAACGATGTCGTTGAGACGGGGTTCTCCGTAACTGCGTTTCGCGATGCGTTGCAGGAGACTGCATCCGAATCTGTCTCCGGATTGGACAAAATGATAGAAGAAGCCGGTTCTTTTGAGGATACTTTATCTAAAGGTTGGCTGACCACAGATATTCTCGCAAAGGCCCTTGACGACATGGCGAATAAGGCCACCGGGACTACCGGCGGGATTGCTGCGTTGTCTGATGAACAGTTCAAAAATATCGGCATGACCGAGGAACAGATCGAGTCGTTCCGTTCGCTCAGCGCTCAGGCCAGCTCTTCCAGTGGGAAGATGGCAGAACTGGTAAACACCATGACCCGAAAGAGTGGGCGGGATCTTTTGTTCGATTCCCTTGTGAATGTCGCAAAAGCGGTTCAAAGTGTGCTCGGTGCGGTCAAGAGCGCATGGCGGGAGATATTTCCGCCCGCTACATCCGAGCAGCTTTACTCCTTCATCGAAGCGCTGCATTCTGCATCTGAAAAGATAAGAGACTTCTTCACGCAGGCGGAATCCGGCGCTGATGAATTTACAGAGGCTGTCAATAAACCGCTGCGGGATATCGGGAATACCTTTAAGGGACTCTTTGCGGTAATGGACATCGTAAAGCAGGCCTTTAGTGCGTTATGGCGTGCGATTACACCGGCAGGTTCCATGGTTGGCGATCTGCTCGTCGGCGTTCTCGGCTTGACGGGGTCTTTTGGGGAATTTCTGGTCAATCTTGATGAGACCATCAGGAAAAGCGACATTTTCTATAAAGGGCTTAAGACGATTGTCGATTTTGTGAAAGGCGCTGTAACTACAGTGGCTGATTTTGCCGCCATGATCGGGAGTAGCTTAGGATTTCCGGGCATTGACGAAGCTACAGCTTCCGTTAGTGCTTTCCTTGGAACATTGAAGGAAAAAGTCGGCGCCCCAGGCATTGAGAAATTGCGGGACATTTTTGATGCTCTCTGCACAAGAGCCAGGTGGGTAAAAGATACTGTTGCCGGCATGAAAGACGGCATCGTCGATTCCATGGGTAAGATCGATGGGGCGGTTTCTGGGAATAAATTCGTTCAGGTCCTGACCGGTATCGGCGCCCTCGTCATACAGGTTGCCAGCGCTATCGGGGACTTGCTCGGAAAAGCTATCGATGGTTTCATAACCACCCTGGGTAACGCTGATTTCAATGGTATCCTTGATTTCCTGAATGGATTAGCTGCTGGTGGTCTGATCGCTGCAATCCGGAAGTTCCTGGATCCAATGGAAGACATGGAGAAAACGTTTAGCGGGTTCGTTGATTGGGTCAAGGGGCTCGGCGGCGGAGTCACCAAGATTCTGGATGGTGTTCGTGGAAGTTTGGAGGCATGGCAGACCAAGCTGAAATCCGACGCGCTGGGGAAGATTGCAGCCTCCATTGCCGTTCTTTCTATTAGTTTGCTGGTCTTGGCATCCATCGACTCCGATAAGGTGACCGGTTCGCTTGCCGCGATGGGAGTTATGTTCGCAGAGCTTATGACATCCATGGCCGTACTGGATAAATTAAGCATAGACGGCAATTCTGCCAAGAAGACTGCTTCCGCCATGATAAAAATGAGCGCGGCGCTTCTGGTTCTCAGCCTTGCGATGAAAAACCTTGGCGAATTGGAACCGGAACAGTTGGCAGCGGGATTGGTTGGCGTTGGGGTATTGCTGGCGGAAATCGACATCTTCCTCAACACCGCTAAATTCGACAAGAACGCTTCCAAGGCCGCAACGGGCATGATCCTGTTTGCTGCGGCAATCAAAATCCTCTCCTCGTCAGTGAAAACCTTGGGAAGTATGGATTGGGGCGAAATGGCAAAGGGGCTTGTTGGAGTTGGCATATTGCTGAAGGAAGTCGAAGTTTTCCTGAACAACGCAAAGCTGAACGGAAAGGCCGTTCTAACCGCAACTGGTATTGTTATCCTTGCCTCCGCAATTAAAATCCTCGCCTCAGCCTGCAAGGATTTTGGGGGTATGTCGTGGGGCGAACTCACCAAGGGGCTCGCTTCCATCGCCGCGCTTCTTCTTGAAATTACCGCATTTACCAAACTGGCCGGAGATGCGAAGCATGTTATCTCTACAGGGCTTGCGCTGATTGAAATTTCCGCAGCAATGAAGATATTTGCTTCAGCAATGTCGGATTTTGGAAATATGAGCGGCGAACAAATTGCAAAAGGGCTTGCTGCAATGGGCGGCGCCCTTGCTGAGGTCGCAATCGCTGTGAATCTCATGCCAAAGAATATGGTCGGTGTCGGAGCCGGTCTGGTCATTGTTGGCGCAGCACTCAAGATTGTTGCCAGCGCTCTTGGCTCGATGGGCAACATGAGCTGGGAGGGGATTGCGAAGGGTCTTGTTGCTATGGGCGGTGCCTTGGCCGAGCTTGCAATCGGGCTGAACCTGATGAATGGCACCCTTGCCGGTTCTGCCGCTTTGCTCGTGGCCGCTGGAGCTTTAGCTGTCCTGACACCGGTGCTTGCAATCCTTGGAACCATGAGCTGGGAATCCATTGCAAAAGGGCTCATCACGATTGCCGGGGCGTTCGCCGTCATTGGCGTGGCTGGAGCAGTCCTTGGCCCCTTAGCGCCAGCAATTCTTGCTCTTTCCGGAGCATTGGCGCTGATCGGGGTTAGTGCCGTTGCCATTGGTGCAGGCCTTACTCTGATCGGTGCGGGATTGACTTCTATTGCTGTTGGCTTAACGTCGCTGGCAACTGCTTTTGCAGCCAACGGAGTGCTCATTATTGGTGGACTTTCTGCGATTGTTCTTGGATTTGCAGGGCTTATCCCGGCCATTGCCGAGAAACTCGGTGAAGCGATCGTCGTATTTGCCGGAGTGATCGCAGAAGGTGCCCCGGCGATCGGGGAAGCCGTCAAAGCGCTCATACTGACGTTCGTAGACGTTATGACAGAATGCGCCCCGGCAGTTGCAAACGGTGCGCTGGCGCTTGTCACGGAGGCCCTTTCCGCGCTTGCCACTTACACCCCGCAAATCGTGGACTCTTTGATGCAGTTCCTGATCGGCCTGCTGGACGGGCTTGCACAGAATATGCCCGAATTGGTACAGGCGGCAATTGACCTGCTGATGTCATTCTTCGCCGGGATTACCGACGCCCTTTCCGGTATGGACACAGACACTCTTCTGAAGGGGATCGTCGGCATTGGGCTGCTGTCCGCCGTCATGGTGGCGCTGAACGGTGTTGCTTCCCTGGTGCCCGGCGCTATGGTCGGCATCCTTGGCGTTGGGGCAGTGATTGCCGAAATAGCACTGGTGCTGGCAGCAGTTGGGGCGCTCGCACAGCTGCCCGGGTTGTCCTGGCTAATTGGCGAAGGAGGGAAACTCCTGGGCAACATCGGAACCGCTATTGGCTCCTTCTTCGGAGGGATTGCCGGTGGGTTTATGAGCGGTGTGTCCAGCCAGTTCCCGCAGATCGGGGCCGACCTTTCAGCCTTTATGACCAATGTGCAGCCGTTCATTGACGGCGCAAGCAGTATCTCGCCCGATATGCTGACAGGTGTGAAGGCACTGACCGAGGCACTCCTGCTGCTCACCGCCGCGGATATTCTGAACGGTTTGACCGCATGGATTACCGGCGGTTCCTCGCTGACTGATTTTGCCGAACAGCTTGTCCCATTCGGAAAAGCGCTGAGCAGCTTTTCAAAATCGGTTTCCGGCGTGAATGTGTCGGCCGTATCCAACTCCGCCACAGCGGGGAAAGCGCTTGTCAATCTGGCAAACACTGTGCCCAAATGCGGCGGTCTGGTCGGGTTCTTTACCGGGAACCGCAACATGGCGGAGTTCGGGGACAACCTGGTGCTGTTTGGGGCCGACCTTGCCGATTATGCAAATGCTGTGCGTAATGTCAATCCTGATACCGTTACTGCATCCGCGAATGCGGCAAGCGCCCTTTCAAGCCTTGCGGATGGCCTTCCCGACAGCAGCGTCTTTGATAAATGGTTTGGCGGCGATCAGACACTTGCGTCATTTGGCAAAGAAGTTGCCAAATTTGGCGAGGAGATGGGACGTTTTTATTCTCATATTTCCGGTGCGGACCCGGCGAAGCTTTCCGGCGTTATTACGCAGGTACAGTCTCTTGCGGACCTTGCGAAAAGCGTCAAAGGCATTGAGAAAAATGCATTTGACAATTTCGGCAGTTCCCTGGCTGGGCTGGCAGATACAAACCTTACCGAGTTTACCAAAACGTTCGCCGATTCCGCTCCCAAAATCAACCGTGCGATCTTGGACATGTTGAACGCCGTAAGCTCTGCGATTTCCAAGAACAGCACGGTCGCGAACCCCTCTATGGAAAAGGTTATGCTTTCACTGGCTGGCGTGGTGCAGTCAAAGGCTTCGGCAGTAAATGCGGCGGCATCCCAGATGATGTCCGGCCTCAGCGCAACGATCCGCAGCAGCGGCAGTTCGGTCAGCGCGGCAATGAACTCCGTACTTACAAACGCGCTCAACAGTTCTAAAAGCTCGTTTGCGGCGGCTGGTCAAAATGTTTCGCAGGGGTTCACAAACGGTATCCGTTCCGGCATGGGCAGCGTAAATACCGCCGGTTATGGTCTGGGTCGTGCCGCGCTGAATTCGGCGAAAAAGGCGCTTGACAGCCATTCCCCCTCAAAAGAGTTCATCGCCGTTGGCGAAGACTCCGGCAAGGGCATGGAAATTGGCCTTGAAAACAGCGCTGCCGGGGTTGCGTCCGCAGCTTCCAAAATGGCCGACGAGGCAATCAAGGCGAGTGAAAAGGGGATTGATGCATTCCGTAATTGGATTGACGAAAGGCAGTCTTACGGTGCGTTAAGCCTGGATGCGGAAATGGCTGGCTGGGAGCATCTGCAAGCAAAATACAAGGCCGGGAGCGAGGAGCGCAAACAGATCGACCGTGAAGTATTCCAGCTCCGGAAGGAACTGGCTTCGGAAGCCTATCAGGCTTCTATGGATTGGATCGAGGAGGAGAAGTATTACAGTCGGATGAGTCTGGCTGACGAACTTGCCGCCTATAAGCGCGTCCAGAGCCGTTATGCCAAAGGCACAGACGAACGCAAGAAGATGGATCGTGAAGTCTACCGGCTGGAAAAGGAAATCTATGAAGCGCAGAAGCAGTATACCGAAGATATTCAGCGCGTCCAGTCCGAAGCTAATCAGAAGCGGCTTGATTTGGAGGAAGAATACGCGGATAAGGTACGGTCGGTCAACGAGCGTCTGGAACAGGATATCCAGTCGCTGAACGACCAGTATCAAAATGCGGTTGAATCCCGCGCAAACAGCCTGTATCGGTCTTATAATCTCTTCGACGCTGTGAAAAAGCGGGAAGAGGTCAGCGGCGAAACGCTGATGAAGAACCTTGAAGGGCAGGTGCAGGAATTCGGCGCATGGCAGGATATTTTGGATCAATTGTCCGCCCGTGGGCTGGATTCCGGACTGATTTCGGAGCTTGAGCAGATGGGACCGGATGCCATTTCGGAAATCAAGGCGCTGAACGCCATGAGTGATTCCGAATTGGAAAAGTACGCGGCGCTGTGGTCGATCAAACACGCGCAGGCCCGTGAGCAGGCAGTAAACGAATTGGAAGATCTGCGTCTTGAGACGCAGGACAATATTGCGCAGTTGCGCATCAAGGCGGACGAAGAGCTCGACGAATATCGTGCCGTATGGCAGCAGAAAATGCGTCAGGTCACAGAGGAAGCCAATGAGGAACTGGAACAGCTTCGTAAAGATTTTTCTGGCAAGATCGGGATTATCAAGACCGACACGGCAAAAGACCTGCAAGCGATGGCTCAGACCAGCCAGGCCGTCCTTCGTGATGCAGGTTGGAATGAGATTGGGCAGCAGATCGTAACCGGGATGACGGAAGGCGTCAACTCCCAGCGTTCCGGATTTGTCGACGCGCTGACCAGTATGGCGCTTGCCGGTGTAGAAGCGGTGAAGACGACGTTGGATATTCACTCGCCGTCTGGGGTGTTCCGTGAGCTGGGTAATTTTACAGGGCTTGGTTTTGTGAACGCTCTGCGCAGTTTTGCTGCAAAAACATATGCTGCTGGTTCGGAAATGGCGGAGTCGGCAAAGTCTGGCCTGTCAAATGCGCTTCAAACCGTTTCGGATATTGTTGCGAATGGGATTGATGAAGAACCCGTAATCCGTCCGGTTCTCGATTTATCAAACGTTGCAAGTGGGGCTCGGGCACTGGGCAGCATGCTCGGTGGTCCGCAGTGGACTTTGGCACTCGCAGGGCAGGCAAGTGCGGCGTTTAGTGCCGACGCCAGCCGTGGGCGGATGGAAGTCAGCGTTGACAATCACGGGGTAATTTCCGAGCTTCGATCGTTGCGCGGGGATATGTCTGTGCTGGCCGATAAGATTGAGCGGATGCAGATCGTGCTGAACACCGGCGCGCTGGTCGGCGAGCTTGCCAAACCAATGGACGCTGCGCTGGGTCAGATCGCCGCGTATAAAGGAAGGGGGAACTAATGTGTACCATTCAATAACATTTGGAGACAAAAATACATGGGACGACTGGAGGCTGGTTCCCACTTCCCGTCCCGTATTCAACCCGCCCGCCCAAAAGGTAAAAACACTGGATATCCCCGGTGGAGACGGCGTAATTGACTTGTCGCAGGCCCTGACGGGCTATCCAGTTTATCAGAACCGGACAGGCTCCATTGAATTCGTCGTCATGAACGATTTCAAACCCTGGCAAACTGCCTATTCCGATATTATGGATTATCTGCATGGGCAAAACATGCGGGCGGTGCTGGAAGACGACCCAGAGTATTTTTACGAGGGCCGATTCACGGTTAATGCGTGGAAGTCGGAAAAGGACTGGTCGCGTATTGTAATTGACTACAGCGTCGGCCCGTACAAATGGACGCTGCTGTCGTCGGTTGACGATTGGCTTTGGGACCCGTTCAATTTTCAAAATGGGATTATCCGTTCGGCTTTGTTCCGGGATATTTCTGTTACGACGAATAAAACGGAGCATCTGTTTGACGGAATTCTGTTCGGGAGGGCTCCCGTGTGCCCGCGATTTCTGGTGTCCAGCAGCGACGGCCGCGGCGTAAAAATTCAGTTTGTCAATCCTTCGCTTGGAATCGATCTCACAAAGTTGCTGCCCGATGGCACAACCCAGATTCCAGAATTTGTATTCTTTGGAAATCAGGGAGCTTCGATATATTTGTGGTGCGATTCCGGCGAAGGAACGGTATCCATAGATTTTAGGCAAGGGAGGTTATGACCCGGATGTATTCCATTTACGCCGACGGCGTTTGCATCTATAACGATATTTTCGCGCTCGACAACATGAAAGTCGTAAGCCCCAAGTTGGTATTAGAGGACAACAGTGCCGGGTCGCTCTCCTTCAAACTGCCGCCATCGAACCTCGCATATCAGTCCATTATCCGTATGGTCACGGACATTTCCGTATGTAAGGACAGCAAAGAAATCTGGGCAGGGCGGGCTTTGACCGAAAGCAAGGATTTCTGGAACAACCGCGAGCTTTACTGTGAAGGGGAGCTCGCATTTTTTAATGATAGCACCCAGCCGCCAGCCGAGTATCCCGGCCTTACGGTCAGGGGCTATCTAGAAGCGCTGATTGCCGTCCACAATTCTAAAGTCCCGGCGAATCGCCAGTTTGCAATTGGGGCGGTGACAGTTTATGATGACGATTTTCCAACCCGTTTGACGAACCATGAAAAAACGATGGCGCTGCTGAATGCGCTGATCGAGCAATACGGCGGCCATCTCCAGGTGCGCAAAGTGGACGGGGGACGCTATCTGGATTATTTGAAAGAATACCCCGATACTTGCAGTCAGGTCATTCAGTTCGGTTCCAATCTGATCGATTTCACGCGGCAATGGGATTCCTCCGAATTCGCGACCGCTGTCGTCCCGCTGGGGAACCGTCTCTCGAACAGTCCTATTGAAGCGCTTGACGCCTATCTGACCGTCGAGAGCGTCAACGACGGCAGCATGTACGTCCAGTCGGACGAAGCTGTTGCCGCTTACGGCTGGATTGAGAAGGCGGTTTCCTGGGACGACGTGTCTGATCCTGCGGTTCTCTTGGAAAAAGCAAAAGCTTATCTGGCGGACCTCCAGTTCGACAATATGGAAATCGAGTTAAGCGCGCTGGATTTGCACTATCTGGATGTAAATGTTGAAGCAGTGAAGCTGCTCGACGAAATCCGGGTGATTTCCCGTCCGCATGGGCTTGATCGGCTGTTCCCCGTTACAAAACTGGAAATTCCTCTGGACAATCCGGAACAGACGCTATTCAAATTGGGCGACACGGTGAAAACCAGCCTGACAAGCGCAAACAACCAGACCAGTGCCGCCATCCTGCAAAAGATCGAGGGGCTTCCAAAAGCGCACGCTGTACTCAAAGAAGCGAAAGAGAACGCCACCCAAATTATGAATATGGCCACCACTGGCTATATCACCATCACAAAGGACGAGTATGGTTCGGACACGCTTTATATTTCCAACATCCGTGA
>QXXE01000125.1 GCA_009911355.1 Clostridiaceae bacterium
ATAGCCCATTAAGCGGTCCACATTGGCACGGACCGTCAGCAGCTCCTTCATCTCATCCCGCGCCCTGCGGTAATCAGCATAGGCGGATTTTTTCTCGGCCAGAAGCGCGGCATACTCCGCTTGCAGTCTCTTGACCGTGGGGAGTTTTTTCAGCCCCAGCCCGTCAAACGCTTTCTTTGCCGCCTGATGCAGCAGTATCTCGCTCTCATGCTCGGCCTTGAATTTTTTCGAGTACCCGGCCTTGCGGTAGGCCACATACACATCGCGGGTCTTGGAGTAGTTGATGATGTGCGTTTTCAACACGGCGATCTCGGCCATGCGCCGCTCCGCCGCCTTGATTTTTTCGGACAGGCCGTTGTAACGCTCGGTGGCCGCAGCCGCTTTTGCCGCGAGGTCGGCGTAGCCCAACAGTCCATGCTCCGTCAGATAATTCATGGTTTGCGCCATCTGCTTTAAGTTGAACACGCTGGCCCACCGCGCATATCCAGCACCCTTCCCGGCCTGGAGCTTCGCTTGAATATCCACCAGCAGATTGACCTTCGGCGGATCTGCGCGGTGGACTTTTTTGTGCTGGGCGTGTGCGTCCGTTCCCCGGAGAGAACGGCCAGCAACGCAGAAATATCGTACTCCGCACCCAAGCTGGCCCCATCAAGCCGGACGAAATTTTTCTGTCCCGGCGCTCTTAGCCGGATAAATTTTCCCCGTGGCGATACCTCAATGCCTGCCTCTCCCAGCAGCTTCAGCAGCTCGTCCAGGTCAGCGGGCTTTTTTGCGAGGGCATCATCTATCGCCATGCGAAGCCGGTCCCGGTGGCAGGGCTGCTTACTGCCCAGCCACTTGTTGTAGCTCTTGCCCCGGCGCTTGGGATTGGCCACAATAGAGTATCCGTTTTCGATACAAATGGTATCGTTCAGCCGCCGTACCGCCCTCCCGGAACCGAGAAAGTCCCGGAATTTTCGGGTACAGTCCAAGGTTGTGGAGTTCCAAATGATGTGGTTATGGATATGTGCTTTGTCAATGTGGGTGCAGACAATAAAAGCGTGGTTGCCTTTGGTGAAGCGCCGCGTCAGCTCACAGCCCAGGCGGTTGGCCTCCTCTGGGGTGATCTCGCCAGGAACAAAGGACTGCCGGATGGTATAGGCAATCACATCATCGGCCCCGCGCCGCCTGCCGGTCTTGGCGAGGTACTGCCGCTTGGAGAACAGAAACTCCGCGTCCGCGATCCGGCTGTCGCATTGGTAGCTGGAGATCAGCCTGCCGCCGTCCGTTTTTTCTGGATTCTCCACATAGTCGATGATGTCTTGAATGGCCTTGCCCACAGTCCGGCCCTTGCCTATGTGCAGAGGCATAATGCGGGTGGTTGCCATTGGCGGTCCCTCCCTTCAAAAGAAACGGCCCGCGATTGGCGGACCGTTTTAGACTGTATATTCAGTTTTCACCGCACCGTTCGGCCATCGCCTCGCCCATGCGCCGAATATCCACATCCTCAGAGGGCAGAAGCTCCCGCTTGTAGCCTCCGGTGAGCTTGTACCCCTGGTATTCCTCGTACCGGGAGCGCAGCACATCCCGCAGATGCTCCGGGGTTTGGCACAGCCGGGAAGTCACCCACTCGCTGTCCTTTTTCCTGCTGTCCCAATCCACCACCAGATAGCCTTGGCTGGAAGTCAGCACCTCACAGGCTTTGTCCTCGGCCAGATAGTCCTGGAATACAGCTAACACTTTTTCATAGGTCATAATGAACACCTCTTGTCCGGGTTTTCGATATAGTCAAGGGCTTTGCTTAGAGTGCTTTTAACAGGCTTAATCTTTGTAACCGCCATATTTCCGCAAGCACCCCCTTGATTTCCTCTATATCCTCTTTGTAGGCGTTCCCCGTCGCGTTTACGCGACGTGCGATCTGATTGACATTGACCCCGATCTTCTGTATCTCCGCTGTCATTGCCTTTATGTCCGTGTGGTCTACTTGGATAATGTACCCGTCAATGGCGATTTTGCGCAGATATGCCGCCATGTTGTTTGTGGGGACGAGCTTCATTTTTTCCTCAATCAGTTTCCTTTCTTCCTCTGTCACATAGAATTTGACCTGTACCGTCCTTTTGCGTCCGTTCATGGTTTTTCGCTCCTTTCCGTTCTCATAGAGGGTTTGGGATACTTCCCAACAAGCAATTTCTGACCGACCGGGCGGGCAGAAATACGGAAAAGGGTACTCTTTTCCTATGCTTGCTACGTTACCCCTCCCCCCGTTCCGCTTCCTCCATTCTCCGTACTAACAAGACACCTGGGAGAAGCAAAAATGCCCACCAAAGGCAGGCATTTTCGGGAAAAGAGCGAAAAAAAAAGGCCGCTTCGCTCTCGCAAAACGGCCCCTATTCTTCCAGTTTGATTGCTCCGTCAATGGTAGCCTCGACGATGGGCAGATACTTTTCCGGGCATAGCTTCAATTTGTGACTGACACGCTGACGCTCGGCGCTGTCCTCCCCAATAAGATCAGGGCTAAAATAGCGTTCTATCGGCAGACGGCAAATCCGCACCAACCGCAGCATGACAGGGATGCTTGAAATGGTCGGCTTCAATTCGATTTCCGAAAGATACCGTGGGTCAACATACACCTGTTCCGCCAGCGCCTTAATCGTAAGTCCCAGGGCCTCCCGTGCGGCCCGTACATCCTCGCCAAAGGTTTCAAAGCCGGGACAGTCCTCGACTTTCGCCATATCACATCACCCTATAACAGTATATAGTTCATAGGGTATCCTTTGGAATGATATGATATGCGTTTATTCGCGGTTTATAGTTCATACAAAATGTGGGGGCTTTAAGAACATGGCTTTTGAAGTGTCAAAATCGTCTTATATCCACTCTGCGGCGCGCTTTCAATTTTCATTGTTCCACCATGCGCCTCCACGATCTGCCTCACCAACAATAGCCCCAGCCCATGCCGCAAGTCAAGCCGTTCATCGGTACTCTCCATGTAATGCGGCTTTTCTTTCAGTTCCCGCAGCTTTTCGGGGGATAGACCCACGCCATCGTCGGCGACAGTCAGGGAAACGGTGCTGTCCGAACAGTCAAGACGCAGACTGATGGTACAGCCTTGCGGGTTGTGATTGATGCTATTCTGCACCAGATTGTTGATCGCCCGTGAAATCAGCCGCGCGTCACATTCTATGACAGCAGTTTCGGAGTTTTTTGAAATTTCCACTCCAAATGAGTATTTTTCAGGAATACCAGTATTGAGCAAATCCGCCGCATAAGAGCGCAGCAGTTTAGACAGGCGCACAGGCTCCTTATGCAGCGGCTGCATTTCATATTCTAACTGCGATACCAAATTCAAGTCCTGTACCAAGTCTTTGATCTTTGTACTCTGCGCCCGGATGATTTCTGCCTCCTGCTGAATATTCCCACTGGCCTCGTGATCTCCAGCAATCCGCTGGGCATATCCCATAATCATAGAGAGTGGTGTGCGGATGTCGTGGGAAACGCCGCTAATCCAGTTGGCACGGGCCTGGTTCTGTCTGCTCAACACTTGGGACGCTTGATTGACGCTATCCGCAATTTCCGACAACTCGCCCCGAATGGACAAATCAACAGGTTTGCCGGTGGACAGTGTTTTGATAGAGGCCATGATCGGCTCCGTATTTTTTGCAATTTTTCGTTTTGAGAAGTAGTAGACCAAAAACAGAAGCACGATGTCTATTGCCAAAATGCTGGTTATAAAGAGCGGGAAAATCCTAATCGCCCGTATTGGGAAATAGTTTCCTGTCAGCTTCATAAAGCTGTCTTTTGGGTAGCCCAACACCAACAGACCATTATCTGTGTTCCGCACAAAAACAGGGTAGTCTTGCAGATAGCCTTTCGAGAACACGGCCACATCCTGAATGGTGTACTGTGTCGGTATTCCCTCTGGCAAAGATGCCTCCCAAATACAGTGTCCGCTTGCATCCAATAGCATAGCCCAAATCTGATTTCGGTTTAACTCTTGCAGCCTTTCTTCCGATATGCCGGATGCTGACAGATCAGCGGCCACGGCCTCTAACATATTTGCCGGTGATGCCGAACCGTATTCCCTGAATACGATACCCCCGAACGTCAAGGCAAACGCAAGAATATTGATAAGCAGGAGAACCAGCGCAAAGGCAAAAAAGGAGAGAAGATACTTTGATATATATTTTCCAAATGCTTTCATCGGTTATTTCACCCCTTTGCTTGTCAATCTGCCGTAAGCTCTACTAATACGATTTCAGGCCGATTATTGAAGCGGAGCGGTATGATACTGTTTCCAAGGCCACGGCTGACAACCATATTTGTGCCGCCGTCTGTATAGAGGCCAGCATCGTACTTTGGGAAAAATCCCTGATTGGGAGCAACCAGCCCGCCGATCAGTGGCAACCGAAATTGCCCGCCGTGTGCGTGACCGCTTAAAACTAAATCAACACCACAGCTTACATAGGTATCAAACAATTCCGGCCTGTGTGAAAGTAAAATCGTATAGCCAGCCTTATCTTCCGTCAGGTCATTCAACTTGGTGCTTATCACAGCGGGGACTTCATCGAAGATATTACTTTTGATCGTAAAATTAGGGTCTGAAAGTCCCATTAAAGTGACAATACCGCCGTTGTGTTCAAGCTGTATTGCCTTGTCCTCAAGAACGATCACGCCAGCGGCTTCAAGTCCTGTTTTAAGCTCACTATACTGTGACAGGCTGGCTTCGTGATTGCCCGTCACATAATAGACTGGCGCAATTTGAACCGCCTTTTCAGCAAAAGAAAGAGCAACATCTATGTTCGTATGCTGTGCATCTATCAGATCGCCCGTTATTGCAATCATATCCGGCTTGCTCTCGGAAAGGCTGTTTAATAAATGCGAGTTTCCTTCTCCAAATTCAGCGTTATGCAGATCAGAAATCTGTGCAATTCTAAACCCGGAAAACTCCGAGGGTATCTGATTGCCGGAAACAGTAATTGAATTTACCATTAACGCTGTATTTCCCCAAATCGTCCATACAATCAAAGCAAGCAGTATTGTTATCAGGATATAGAAAAGCAAATGTGTTTTGGAATGGCTTTTTTTCATGGCCCTTGTTTATCCCCCACGCATTATTTCCTCGCCAGCAGCTTATAGCCCAGCCCTTTGACTGTCAGCAAGGACACCGGCTTTGACGGGTCTGCCTCGATTTTCTCCCGGACGCGCCGCACATGGGCGTTCAAGCTGTTTTCATAGCCAAAAGGATTGTCGCCCCATAGGGTCTCGCAAAGCGTGTCCACGGTCACAATGCGGCCCTCATTCTTCGCAAGAGTTTCCAGCAGTCTATGCTCCATCGCTGTCAAGGGGAGTATCTCACCGCCCTTATCCACTTCGGCCCGGCTGAAATCCACCGTACAGCTATCCAGCTTCAAAACGGTTGCGTCCTCTTTGTAGCACCGGCGCAGAACCGCATAGACCCGCAACAGAAATTCCTGGGGCAGAAAGGGCTTTGCGATATAATCGTCCGCTCCAAGGCCCAGCCCAGCCAGTTTGTCCGCCGCCTCGTCACGGGCCGTCAGAAAAATCACGGGAATATCCGTCCATGCGCGTATCTGCTCCATCAGGGAAAAGCCGTCGCCGTCCGGGAGCATCACATCCAGAATTGCCAGATCAGGCTTTTCCGCTTTAGCGGCGTCAATTCCCTCTTTCATGTTGGCGGCGGTCACAAGGCGCTGAAAGCCCTCGTCCGCTAAAATAGCTGATACCATTTTCAAAAGCTCCGGCTCGTCATCGACCAGCAGGAGTTTTTTGCTGTGTAAAAATGAATTGTCCATCGTGACACCTCCTGTCCGCCCCCATTATAGCATACCTACTCAACTTTATGGATAGCTCTTTGAAAAAGTAAGGTAAAAGTAAGGACGCGAGAATGTAGAAGTCAGGTTGATACTGTACCATAGGGGCAGAAAGGAGATGTGTCTATGGACTATATCATCGCCACAGAGCAGTTGACGAAGAAATACAAAAATTTTACCTCCGTCAACAATGTGTCTATTCACGTCCGCAGGGGTAGTATTTACGGCTTTCTCGGCCCCAATGGAGCGGGCAAATCCACCACCATGAAGATGCTCCTAGGACTGACCGCCCCCACAAAGGGCAGCTTCACCATTGATGGAAAACACTTTCCAAATGACCGGCTGAAAATCTTGCGGGAGATTGGCTCTTTCATTGAGGCCCCCTCGTTCTATGCCAACCTGACGGGCCGGGAAAACCTGGATGTGATACGCCGGATTTTGGGCCTGGGTCAAAACACCGTGGAGGACGCCCTGGAGCTGGTGGGGCTGTCCGAATTTGGAGACCGCCTCGCAAAGAAGTATTCCCTGGGTATGAAACAGCGGCTTGGCCTCGCCGGGGCGCTGCTGGGCCGTCCGCCTATCCTCATTCTGGATGAACCGACCAACGGCCTTGACCCCTCTGGCATCCATGAAATTCGCAATCTGGTAAAATCCCTGCCTGATCTGTACGATTGCACCATCCTCATTTCCTCTCATATGCTGTCGGAAATTGAGCTGATAGCGGACGACATCGGTATCCTCAATCATGGGCGGCTGCTGTTTGAGGGCAGCTTGGATGATCTGCGGCACAGCGCAAGGCAGGCGGGAATGTCCGCCGACAACCTGGAAGATGTGTTCCTCTCCATCGTAGAGCAAGACAACGCCGCCAGAAAGCAGAGGGCAAAGCTATGAGGGCGCTTGTGATCGAACTGCGGAAAGAAAAGCGGACAGGGGTGATCCCGGTGCTGCTGGCTGTCGGTATTTTAGGCGCGGCCTATGCCTTTGTCAACTTCCTTGTCCGAAAAGATACGCTGCTGGGTCTCCCGCTGGCCCCGATGGACGTACTGCTGACCCAGCTTTACGGCATGATTATGATACTGAACCTGTTCGGTATCGTTGTCGCCTCCTGCATGATCTACAACATGGAGTTTAAGGGCAGCGCAATCAAAAAGATGTATATGCTTCCCATGAGCGTACCGGGGATGTATCTCTGCAAATTCCTGATCTTGACCGTCATACTCTTTGTGGCGGTGGCTCTGGAAAATCTGGCGCTCATGAAAATCGGAATGAGCGATCTGCCCCAGGGGACATTTGAAATGGGAACGCTGCTCCGCTTTACGGCCTATTCATTCATCACATCCATGCCGGTACTGTCTTTTATGGTGCTGATCTCCTCCCGCTTTGAAAATATGTGGGTTCCCCTCGGTGTGGGAGTTGCCGGTTTTTTAAGCGGGATGGCCCTGGCATCGTCAGCCGCGGCGGTCTTGATGGTGCATCCGTTCATTGTGATGTTCAAGCCTGCGGTGGCTATGAGCGCACAACCCGATATGCTGGTGGTGCTGTTTGCTCTGGTCGAAACGCTCCTTTTCCTTGGCATTGGGCTGTGGATGGCAAAGAATCTGCGCTATGAGTAAAGGAGGAGCCGCATGAACTTTTTGGATTTGCTCGGCATTGAGTTTATGAAAGTGAAACGCTCAAAGATCGTTCCGCTGATTTTTATTGCCCCGCTGCTGGTCGTAGCCTCTGGGGTGGCGGCGTTAAGCCGGTATTTCACGCCGGAGTACACCAACGCATGGCCCGCTATGTTCATTCAAAGTGCCTTGGTCTACGCCTACTATCTGCTGCCGTTCAGCATGATCGTGGTATGCGTGATGATTGCGGGGAGGGAAACACAGAACAATGGCATTTTGAAAATGCTGGCCTTGCCGGTGAGCCGGAAAGCCCTTTCCCTGGCAAAGTTTTGTGTCCTGATGTTCTATCTATTCATGGAAATGGTTGTCTTTCTGGCGGTGTTCGTAGTTGCCGGTATGCTGGCTACTTCGACAATGGGTATTACAGAAACATTGCCTGTTCTCTATCTTCTGAAATGGTGCGTGGGGCTGTTTCTGACGATGCTCCCATGTTTGGCGGCAATGTGGGCAATCACGGTGTTATTTGAAAAGCCTCTGCTTTCCGTGGGGCTGAACCTGCTGCTGGTGATCCCCGGTATTCTGGTCGCCAACACGCCGCTCTGGATTGCTTATCCCTACTGTTACAGCGGCTATCTGGTGTCCTGCTCCCTGCATGACTTTACAGCGGAAACCTCTGACGCCGCATTTGCGCTGATGCCTTTCCTGCCCTGTGCAATCGCTGTATTCGCTGCTCTGTTTGCCCTGTCAATCACACAATTTGGAAAAAAGGAAATGAGGTAATCGTATGGAAGTCACAAAAAAACTTCAAAAGCTCAGTCTGACGGCGCTGATTGTCAGTCTGCTGCCGCTGGCAACCCTTGTCCCGGTGTTTCTGAAAATCACTCTGCCGGATGGAGTACGCATGGTTTGGGCGATCTGCAACATCGTCCTTGCGCTGGCGGGCCTCTTGCTCTCCGTGATCTGCGTAAAGAGCGAGGAAAGCCGGAGCGCCGTCAATATCATGTCCACAGTAATCAGCGTTGCGCTGGTGCTGATGATGCTGGGGATTGTCGCCCTTGCCCTGGTTCTCAACTTCTTGCAGTAATAACAGATCGGGAAACTGCCATATAGCCAATATTTGAAAAACTGCCGCACGACGGCAAAAGAAAAAAGCCGTCGTGCAGCAGCCTATAATCACGCTCATTTGCGAACGACGGCTTACAAATCAAAGCCGCCGTTCTTTTATCCCCCAAAAGAGTGACGCGGTAACGCTGACAGATACGGCGGCTGATAGGAGGCAGTCGCCATGAAGTACATAACCGTTCGACACGATTTGACAGAGTTTGAACCGTCAAAAAAGCCCGTCCCCCGCCTTGGAATATTCCGGCCATGAGTATGAACTATACACAGCCATAAAGTGCAATCATATTCCCGTTCTCCGCCCGGTAGGTCTGCGACCTGCCGGGCGATTTTTGTCGTTTCCTACGGTCTGTGCCGATCAGGAAAAATTATTTTCGCAAAGGGGGCTTTTAGCGGGTAGCAGACGACGTTGCCGGTGTCATGTTAGCGGAAAGGGAGAGAACCACCACCATCCCCGAGGAAAGTCTGCAAAGGAAAAGTCAATAGGAAATTTGAAAAAACTGAAGAAAGATGAGGGGGCGAAAAGAGTACAACAA
>QXXE01000126.1 GCA_009911355.1 Clostridiaceae bacterium
TCATGAAAGAAATACCAGGAGAAAAGCTGGTTTTTCTGGATGAAAGCGGTGTAAACACGAACCTGATACGACGGTATAGCCGTTCTGTGGGAAAGACCCGAGTGGTGGATCATGCTCCGTTCAGCACCCCCAAAAGCACAACGATCCTGTCTGCAATCCGTCAGGATGGTCAATTTGCCTGTCTGACGTTTGAAGGAGGCACGACAAAAGAACGCTTCAAAGAATACCTGGAAACCGTCCTTCTGCCGTCGATTCATGAGGGGGACTATGTCATTATGGACAATCTCAGAACGCACCCTTGCAATTTTGTAGGCGAACTAATTCGGGCAAAAGGTGCAATACCTCTATATCTGCCTCCGTATAGCCCAGATCTGAATCCCATTGAGAAGATTTGGGCAAAATTGAAATCCATCCTGCGTGAATGGCGTATTCGCATCAAGGACAAGCTGATTCCCGCGATTCCTCAGGCTCTTAACCTGGTTACTCCTTCTGATTGTCAAGGTTCGTTTACCTGCGCCGGATACTGAATACCTTTTCGCTGATTGCTCTAACAAAAAGAGTCGACAATATCAAATGAAAAAAAGAGCCAGCTCCTTTACCCGGGCTGGCTCTTTTTCATTCACTTCACATCATTAAATTCTTCTACGAAGTCTTCTTCGGTAAACATCAGCTTCCCTTTCTCCTTTGCTACTTTCGTTTTCGTGCTCTCATGATTGTAGCTCGGGACGATCAGGTAATCGAATTTCTTCCCGTCAACCAATTCCCAACCGAGATTGCGAATCAGCTGTTTGGCTTCCTTGCTCGGGTTGCCGCCGGTATGGCCAACCGATTTGAGGTTCGCGAAATGTTCTGGTGTGGAATGTTTGCAGAAGCGGTCAGCAAATCCACGCATGATAGAACAGAACATTATAACACCTCTTGTATCGGTTGTGACATGATGTGTCTCTTTCTGAGAGATTTCAAACAAATCAGAGCCTTTAACAGCCACATCGGAACCGCCCTTACGAATGGACATGAACACTTTTTTCGCGGTTTCCGGTCCAATCCCTGGAATCCCACAATTGCCTATAAACTCATAGTCCCACATATTGTGAAGAGCATCCAGAACTGCCGTTTGAAGCCGTTCTGCCGATTCCTTGGTGTATCCAGCCGATTCCCACTTACTGTGATCGAAAATGAGACTGTAACTGACACGGAGGAGACCGAGATCGGGGTGGATACGCTCAGTGGCAATTTTTTCAATGGTGTCTAATCCGGAATCAACGAGCGTTTCCGCTTCCGCGTCCCCGATTCCTTTGATGTTCGCATAGTTAAAGAACGTCAAAAGTGCTCCCACCAAGTTCGCTTTACACCACATATTGACGCATTTGAGCTTTTTTGCCTCCCAGACCATTTCTTCCCCGCATACCGGGCATTCCTTTGGAAGTTCGATCTTTTTTCCACCTTTCCGTTCCTCGATGGAAATGGAGGGGATGACATCCCCAACCCGATGAATTCGGATCAGATCCCCCTCGCACAAATCGAATTTCTCGAAGATATCCGCAGACAATGCAGGAACATGGTCATACCGGACACCATCGATCGAGACGGGCTCCTTCAGCACGACCTGGATCGTCCGGAAACCCTTCTTGCCGGAAGAAAGCTCAATCCCTTTCACTTCACCAACCGCAGAAGATGGGTCAAACTTCAGAGCGATTTGCCATTTATTTGTCCGACCGCTGCGACCAAGTTGATCCTGATGCGAATCGTCAGCAAATGCCAGTACCAACCCGTCAATCGCATATGGGAGAGACGTTCTCTGGCTGTTCAACCTATTGAACCGAAGTTCAATGTGATTGAGAAGTTGCTTTAAATTGCCGCTCAGCAGCCGAGTCCGAACTACCTCAACATTGCCCAACTGCTTAATTTTGTCGAGCCGGTCAAGATAGCTCCCATCCAAATCTTCGGCATTGATCGGATAGAACGACAGGAACTTTGCTAACTTGTTGTCCGGATTCCCGCACAACCGATTCATGATACCGGAAGCTGCATGTCTGGGAGATACATACGGTTTCTCGATCTTCTCCTCCTTCATAAGATATTCAGACGCTTTCTCCAAATTCTCATAAGTGACAAACGCTTCAAACTGGCATCCGAATGGTGTCTCAGAGATCGATGCCCCGTCAGACAGTTTCAGCCCATCCAGCCCCTTCACCAGAATCGATTTCTTTTCATCTCCGCGAAGAAGGGGTTTGTTGATCCGATTGTCGAAATCAATTTCCCCACGAAGCGCCACGCCATCCAGCTTCGGCGCTGCGACAATCGTGATTTCATCCGACTCATCCAGACCGAGTTCCCGGTAACCACGCCGCAGCCATGCCTCTACCGAATCGGTTTCTTTGACCCCTTCGGGGATGGTGTCGGACTCGCGGTTGATATAACATTCCTGCCAATCCATATCCAAAGAAGAAAGGATCTTTTCCGTTGCGGGGAAGTTTTCAAGTTGGACCTGTTTAAAATGAATATCCGGTGAAAGCGATTTCCCCTTTTCCAATCCTGCGATATGTACTGCCGGCTCGTTGATCCCGATATAAGTCACCTTCTCACAACGGGCGGGAACGACAAAATAAGTTCCGCAAAGATAAACCGTATCCGCGCCTTCCGCCAGCAAGTCAGCCAAATCCTCCTGGTCAAATGCAACCTGATCGATCTTGCGGATAAATTCTTCTTCATCCGTAATTTCACGCAGCCTTGTAAGTCGTTCCTGACGCTGCACAATTTCTTCCACATCAACAGGATTTCCGCTAAACTCCACATCAAAGATCCTGCAAAGCCTCTGCTGAAAATCATCCGCATTTTCGTCAAGTGCTTCTACGGCATCTGCTTCTTTGTCAAAAAAACGGACACGCAGCCATTTCAGAAGCATTCCATTTTTATAGTATTCCACCACTTTTTCAAGGTCGAAATGTTCACGGAGTTCTGTCGGATTACGTACTTCCGCACCATCCGCCATAATCAGCCGTATCCTGATTTTTGCCATTTTCATTTTCCTTTCTCAAACAATAGCTTACTGGCTTCTTAGACGTTAAAGGGGAACCCTCTTCTTTTTATGGAACCTTCACTGCCTTCGGAACGCCTTTTATTAAGGCATTCATCGCATAGGGATTTATTTGTTATCATGAAATCACTTGCTGAAATACAATCGCCCATGCGGCTGTAAAACAGTTTGCCGCATATCTTACATTTTCGCATATTCCATGTACTGACAGGCATTGTTTCCCCTCCTTATCCGAAGATCTTTCTAAAAACAGAATGAACTCCACGTGCAATTTTTTTCCCGGTTTCCTTCACAGCATGGTACATTTTTACAGCAACGTTTTTCGCAGTACCGACGGCTTTTTTTGCTCCTTCGTAAACGGCCTCTCCAAACTTGGAGCCTGCCAGATAACCGATTGTACCGCCTGCCAGGCCGCCGACAATCGGCCCCACAATCGGAACCCAGCCAAGCGCAGCGGAGCCAACTGCTGCGCCTGTGACACCCCAGCCAAGACCGTGGGTCATTGCTACGGTGTTGCACCCCATCCGGTCAAGCCCCTCAAGCGGTGTTAATTCACCCTTTGTGACCTTTGCGATAACCTTTATATTTTCAACTGCAATACAGGCAATATTTGCAATCGTGCCGACCGGCGTCCCTGGAGGGATTATGCCGATCATGCCTTTTTCTGCGGCGACCTTTATTGCGCCTGCAGCAGCTGATTTCACACCGGCATCCGCACCGGTTTCCAGCGCAGTTTGGACGATTTCTTCCGGCTCAATCGGTTCGTCTGCTGCCAGTTTTGCCGCCATATGGAACCCCGCGCCGATTGCCGCACCCGATATGCCGGCAAGCGCGGCCTGCCTGCCGATGAATTTTGTCATCATCCGGGAGTCATACGAACTCCAGCCTACCTCCGGCAAAACCCCGTTTTCCTGCGCGCGGATTTGCGCTTCTTTTGCCTGCGCCTTGGTCAGCGGTTCGGATGCAATCGCTACTTTTTCCGTGCCTCCGATGCTGGATACCACAGTCTTCCCCGGGAATGCTGCCTGTACTTGTTCCACCTGCTCCGGCGGCACAAGGATCGTCTGATTGCTGTAATTGCCGCGTTTCAGCATCTGAATCGTTGCTTCTGCGTCCGCACCATATTTGCACTGGTACTGATGCACAATCTTATCCACACGGTCACGGATTACCAGGTCAAAGGAGTTCTTGCCGTAAACCTGACCCGGCTCCGGCGCACAGACCTCCGCGCGGAACGGGGAGCCGCTTATCTCCGCTGCCAAATTAAAGGAATTTGCATGGTGCTGCTCGGCAATAAATCCGTCAAGATTCCACTGCTGGCTGAGTTCGCCGCCCTGCGTTGTTACGGTGCGAATAAGCTGTGCATTTGCGTTTTCAAGCGCAGTGTCCAGACTGCTCAAACGCTGCGTAAAAGCGGCGGCAGATAGCCCGGCTGCGGCTTCCTGCGTCTTTTCGGCAAACCACTCCTCCGAGGTCTGCCCCTTTTTCCTCGCGTCCTTCAGGGAAGCGAGGTTTTCGTCATACTGGTGAATCGTCTCTACCGTTTCGCGGCTCAGCCGGTCCGCTTCCGCCTCGCCCATTTCGGGCATTTCTGCAAGGAAACGCTCCTTTAACCATTCCTGATCGCTTTGACCGGCAGGCTTTTTGCCGTATTCTTTCATGAAGCGTATCAGCAGCTTTTGAAGAGCCTTTGCTTCCGAAATCCCAAAGCCGTCCATTTCCAGTTCGCTCTTTTCTGACATAATGATACCTCCTTAGTGCGATGCGTTTTTGAATTTGCGGGTTTCGTATTCCTTCTGCATTTTTTCAATCGTATCCTTCATGATTTCTGAAAGCGGATGCGTGTTCTTGATTGCTTCCTGCAAATCCTTGGTCGTCAGCACCTGCTTCCCGCCCGCAAACGCCCTTTCTACGCTTTCCCTCACAATACCTTCAATATCCGCGCCGCTGCACCCTTTTGCGCAGTCCAATAACTTGTCTATCTGAATGCTCTGGAGATCTTTTGGACGGCGTTTTTTGATGTGAATCTCAAAGATTTTACGCTGCTCATCCCTATCCGGAAGCCCAACGTAAAAGATTTCGTCAAACCGCCCTTTGCGCAGCAGCTCCGGCGGCAGGCTCGTGACATCATTTGCGGTTGCCACCACAAAAACCGGTGTTTCTTTCTCCTGAAGCCAAGTCAGAAAACTGCCAAAAAGCCGGGTCGTAACTTCCGCGCCGGAGCCTTCGCCGCCAATGCCTGCAAACGCCTTTTCCAGTTCGTCTATCCAAAGTACGCACGGCGAAATTGCCTCGGCAAGCTCAATGGCCTTGCGCATATTGGCTTCCGATTCGCCGACATATTTGCCCAGCAGCCGCCCCATGTCCAGCCGCAGCAGCGGGATATTGAACAGCTTCGCGGCGGCTTTCGCCGTGATCGATTTCCCACAGCCGGGAATCCCGGCAATCAGTACACCCTTCGGCATATCCACACCGAATGCCTTAGCACCCTCCATATCAGAGAGCACCTTTTCCTTCTGCCGAAGCCAGTCTTTCAAGTTTTCCAAACCGCCGATATCATCCAATGATTCCTTCGGAGAGATCATTTCAAGGATGCCCGCTTTCTTAATCATCTGCTGCTTCTGTTCAAAAACAAGGTTGATTTGCGATTTGGTGATCTCTTCGTTTTGAGACAGTATCAGCTGCATGATATTTTGAATCTCAAATTCAGACAGCCCCTTGAAAGCGTTCGCATATTCCTTTATCAGCCGATCCGGAATCGTTTTATCGTTCGCTTTTGCAAGATTCCGGATGACATCCTGAATTTCCGAATCGATCAGGTAGTCCATTTCAATTACCGTGATGTATTTTTCGATTTCTTTTGAAATACGCAGAATCGGAGACAGGATAACAATCGTCGCATCAAGCAATCCGCTGTTAATCCGCTCTGCCATTTTCTTCAGCCGGGCAATGACTGCCGGGTCATCCATGAAGGTATCAATATTTTTAAGAATCATTACTTGATGACCTGCTGCACTGTTCTGAATGCTGATACGGTCATCAAGCACATCAGCGAGTGCATAATTTGTTGTTTCGTATTGAACTTCTCCAGTGCAAATATCGCAAATACGGTCTGTGCCGTCCCATTCCAGGATCGTAGTACGCCCTAAATTTCCAGCAAACGTGCTAAGGATAGCTTCCCGCGCCTTTCCTTCCTCAAAAGTGTTCAAGTAGAGAATCGGGAAACCCGCCTCCATGTAATGTAAAATGCGGTTTTCAAATGTCGTCATTTTTCGGTTGTTCCTCCTTGCGATAAATATAAGTTTGATAATGGTCTGGTTCCTGATTGCATAGATTTGCAACCAGCAGTTGGAGCGTTTCCCGCTCCCGGAAGGAGAGCAGATAGGGTTCTCTCGCGGTTACATAGGATTGAATATCATCCAGCGGATACAGGATTGCGCGACCGGATGCCAGATCCCAGGCAACCAGATAGGCTGCCTGACCATGGAATTCTACGGAGTATGGGACACACTCGATTGATCGCTGTGTACCATTGAAATACAGCGTGATTCGGTGGCTGCAATCAATGCTGTACAATAGGTCTTCCACCAGTTTGACTGAGGCTTTCGTGAGGCAGCTGGGCAGTTCCGGTGTGTGCAGCAGAACTGACCGGGCGCGGTCACGCATCTCCGGCCGGAGCTGAGAAAGCAGAATCTCTACAAGCGCTGCCTGGTCGTCTGTGCGCAGGGTACGGCTGCTCAAAAGCAGCTTCGCCAAAATGAAGCATCCGCCCAGCCCCATTTCCGGCTTGAGCGTCAGATTCTTAAGCCGGTATCCTTTGGATTTTTTGTCGTAAATCAATTCCAGCCATGAGAAGGATTCGCTTAGAAACATCCGTATATTTTCGATATATCGGTCAAAAGTCCGCGGTTCAACCTCGAATTCCATGCAAAACGTTGATTTATAGACTGTTTCACCATTCATGAGCCGTTGATACAGGGTCAGCACCCGTGTGGCCTTGGCTTGCTTCGATATCGCCACCCCCTCTCCTGCCTTGATTATACAAAGCAACATCGACAGATTTTGACGTTCTCGAAAAATTTTCCTGAATAGGAAACAATTTTTCTTTGCCTCGGATAATACTTATAATTATAATATCCAAGTCTATAGATGTAAATATCTTTTCCGGTTTTTGCTATAGTTATGGAAAAGAGGGGAGGATATTACCATGGATGTAGGGAAACGGATTACAGAGCTGCGCGAGGCGGCAGGGATCACAACCAACCGGCTTGCGAACCTGTGCGGACTGTCACAGAGCTTCATCCGTTCGGTCGAGCTGGGGGAAAAAGGGATTACAGTTGAAAGCCTGCGCCTCCTCTGCGACACGCTCCAAATCTCGCTAAAAGATTTCTTCGATGTGCCGGAAGAAACGCCGGTAGCCGAAAGGGAACAGCTGATTCGCATGATTGAGGGCCTGAATATACGCCAGAGGGAATCTCTTATGGCGTTTCTGAAAACCATCTCCTGAATATTAAGATGTCAGGTTCTTTTGTAATCGGGAGGACGGCGTTTCCTCCGGTTATGCAGTGAAAATTTATAGATAAGAAGCAGACGTTCTGTTTTCATGAAAATTTGACGTATATACTATAGTAGTGAACCAGGTGTAGATTACATCTGGTTCTATTTTATTGCGAATGGAGTTGATCTTTTGAAGGAACGCCGCATTACTTCCGGGATTTATGGAGAAATTCCGAGATGGCTGCAAAACCTGATGTGGTTCCTGTGGGAGTCGATGGATGTACCTGAAAGAGAGTGGTTTCAAGTTTTCTGCCTTTCTGAGCGAGATCGAATGCAGAAAGTGGATCATTCACAGAATAACCCACCATACCATAAGGTTATTGTAGTTCATGCAGAAGGCGAAACGATTTGCGAAAAAGTCATTATCTTAGAGTCACACAGTTCTTTAACGATGATGCTGCATAGCGAGTATCAAGGAGGTTTTGAAATTGGATAATACGACATTTGTTTGCTCTAACTGCGGAGCAGTCCACTTGCTCACAGAGGCATTTTCAATGAACGGGAAATACATCTGTGAGGAATGCTTGCAAGCATATACGCATGTTTGCGAGAGCTGTGGAAATCGCGTTTGGGATGCTGATACCGTATCGGACGGGAACATCGTGATATGCCGAAGCTGCTATGAAAGCCGTTATACGCACTGCTGCGAATGCGACAGGCTTATTTTGTCTGAGTCAGCGTATTATGATGACGACGAAGAACCGTATTGCCATAACTGCCGGGAACAGACAATGCGTCTTATTCGAGACCGCCGAAAAATCTGTGTAAACGACAAAAACTGCGGGAATGAAAAGCATCGACTCAGTCAAGAATGGGAATAAGAACCAATTCAAGATAGGAGTCGAAGAAACATGACTACAGCGCCGCAAGAATTATTAAAAGAGTACGTTCAAAGCCAGCATTTCACCAGCACGGCAGAAATCATGACGGCCATGAAAGAGATGTTCCGGGACGTGATCCAGACAGTAATGGAAGTGGAGATGGACGAGGAGTTGGGACGGGAACGCTGTCAGCGGTCAGAGATGACCAGCGCCCCCAACTACCGGAACGGGTACACGAAGAAAACGGTGAAGACCCAGCTGGGGGAGGTAGACATCAAGGTGCCTCGGGACCGGAACGGGAGCTTCGAGCCGAAAATTATTGGAAAGTACAGCCGGAACGCGGACGGGATGGAGGAGAAGATACTGGCGCTGTATTCCTGCGGGATGAGCCAGCGGGACATCGCGGAGCAGATCAAGGAACTGTATGATGTGGAAATCTCGCCGGAGCTAGTGACGAAGATCAGCGAGAAGATCATGCCGGAGGTGGTCGCATGGCAGAACCG
>QXXE01000127.1 GCA_009911355.1 Clostridiaceae bacterium
ACTATGAATCTCTGGATGCTGCTTAGGCATTGATATCCTTGTAAAAAAAGTGTCAACCAATATTGACAATATCAGCATACCTTTTTCCGGCTCTCCTTGCGTCCTGTCCGTGCCGCCTTGATTGCCGCCCCAAAAGCCTTGAAATCGTATTGTGGTACTGGTCTTTTCGCCATAATTATTCACCCTATTACATTTTACTGTTCACCTTTCCTTTTGGATATGTCTACACAGTTCTATTGATTAGCTTAAATAAGACATTGTAACTGTTATACCGTTTTTCGGAAAAATGATATTTGGGTGAGTGTTCTGTAAATTTTGGCTCTTGCTACTTGCTGTTTTGTGTGTTATACTGTTATGCACAATAGCATAACAGTATAAGCAGTTAGGAGGGTGATTGTGAAACTCATTATTTCAAATATATCGGGTATACCGATATATGAGCAAATTAAGCAGCAGGTGAAATCTGCTATTATGTCCGGCGATTTACAAGCGGACGAAACACTTCCCTCATTACGGACACTTGCTAAGGAATTGAAAATTAGTGTTTTGACTGTAACGAGGGCGTATACAGAATTAGAACAGGAGGGATTTGTAAAGAATATTCAAGGACGGGGTTGTTTTGTCTTAGGACAGGGTTCTGAACTTTTGAGAGAACAGCTAATCTGCAAAATTGAAAACAACTTATCGGAAGCAATAAGCGCGGCGCGTGTTGCTAATCTTTCCGAAGAAGAATTACATCATCTTTTGAGTATTTTAATGGAGGAAAAAACAGATGAATGATTATTTAGAAGTAAGAAACCTGTCAAAGTCTTTTGAGGGTTTCCAGCTACACAACATTACCTTTACTTTGCCCAAAGGGTATATTATGGGGCTGATCGGTCCGAATGGCTCTGGAAAAACCACCACGATCAAACTCATATTGAATATGTTAAAACGCACAAGCGGAGAAGTGAAAATTTTAGGATTTGACAATATTGCCAGCGAACAGGAAGCAAAAAGAAATTTAGGCGTTGTTTTTGATTCCAATTATTTTAGTGATGAATGGAAAATCTCACAGGTTGAAAAGTCTGTATCAGCTTTTTATGAAAACTGGAATACGCAAAAATTTTCGGAAACACTGAAAAGATTTCATATCCAGCCCTCTAAAAAGGTAAAGGAGCTTTCCAAAGGTATGCAGATGAAACTTATGCTTGCCTGCGCTTTTTCGTATGACGCAAAATTATTGATATTAGATGAACCTACCAGCGGGCTTGACCCTGTTTCAAGAGATGAACTTCTTCATATTTTGTCGGAATACATTGAAGATGGCGAGCATAGTGTTTTGTTCTCTACCCATATTACCGGGGATTTGGAACGTGCTGCTGACTACATTACCTATATCAGTTATGGGGAATTGTTTTTCAGTGGCGGTAAAGATGAATTTATAGATAGTTTTAGGATAGTCAAAGGCGGGTGTGAAGAACTGTCTACGGATTTGGGTAAAAAAATGCTTGGTATCAGAAATTTTTCAACTGGATTTGAAGCTCTTGTCAAAACCGAGGATTTGAAACAGTTTGCACACTTAAATGTGGAACCGGCAACCATTGACGATATTGTGGTATTTACCAGCAAGAGAGGTGAACAGTATGAGTAATATTTGGAAATCAGCAAAACTGGATTTTTCTTTAGTAAAGCCCTATGTGAAAACAATATGTTTCACAATGGTATTGCCTGTTGTATTTGCCGCTATCAACCGTTCCTTACTGACAGGAATTTCATTTGCCATGTGCTTTATTGCCATGACAACGGGATATACCTTTTCGATTACAGAAAAGAACTCTATGGAACGGCTTTACGGTATTTTACCAATCCGAAAAAGTGACATGGTTATTGGGCGATATATTTTTATCATTATCATGGGCTTAACTGCACTGATATTTTCTTTAGTTGCGCACCCTGTCATATTAACCATTTTGGGAGAAAGCATTAGCATATTCGATTATATAAGTGCTGCTGTCACAGGGATATTCCTTTTTGCTCTTTATACAGTTTTTCAACTGCCCGGATATTATAGATTTGGCTCTATCAAAGGCAGGGTATTTATGTATATCCCGGTTGCAGGATTTTTAATAACCTTGCTGCTCATTACAAAAAGTCCTGTTGGCGAAAGTAAGCTGCTTTTTACAGTTATCAATTCCCCTATTCTGCTAATGTTATTAGCTGTCATTTTTGTTATTGCAATGTATATTGTTTCCATATTGGTATCTATTAAGATATTGAAAAATAAAGAAATGTGAGGTGAGAACATGGATCTTACTGTTTTGATCGTGGGGCTTTTGATTGGTGTTGGAATACCGCTTAGAAACAAGGTTATCAAAGAATATAGGAAAAAAAGGGACAGGGACAACAATCCTCAGAACCAAACGAGGGACAAAAATGAATAAAATATTATTGTTGGAAGATGATTTGAGCCTGATTAACGGACTGACATTCGCTTTTCAAAAGGCGGGATTTGAATTAGACATTGCGCGGACAATAAAAGAAGCTGATACCGCATGGACGGAGGGAAAGTATGATTTACTGATTTTAGACGTTTCTCTCCCTGACGGTTCCGGCTTTGAAATTTGCCGGAAAGTCCGGCAGACATCAAAAGTGCCAATCATATTTTTGACGGTTTCGGACGAGGAAATCAATGTGATTATGGGATTGGATATAGGCGGTGACGACTATATAACGAAACCATTTAAGGTTAGCGTGTTAATGTCGCGGATCAACGCCCTGCTTCGCCGGGCAAATGACTTTGGCTCTGCCAATACAGAGCTTCATTCAAATGGTATTAAAGTTTTGCTCCTGCAAGGACAGGCATATAAAAACGGGGAACTGTTAGACCTGACAGCAGCGGAATATAAATTGCTTTGCCTGTTCATGCAAAATCCTAACGTCCTGTTGTCTAAAGAGCAGATATTACAGAAATTATGGGACGGTGACGGAAATTATGTTGACAGTAATACACTGACTGTTTATATCCGCAGACTGCGTATCAAAATTGAGGACAATCCCAGCGAGCCGCAAATGCTTCTCAATATCAGGCGTATGGGGTATAAATGGAACATTATTTGTTGAGGTGGAGCATGGAATTGTTTACAAACAAAGATACCAAATTTTTATTTACAGGGATAACCGTTTTTATAGTTGGCTTTTTACTATTGTCGCAGATAGGGATATGGGTATTCCGTGATAGCTGCATACCGTTCATTTCCGTTCTTTCTGTTATATCGGGAAGCGGCATAGCGGCTGTTTGTTTTTGGTATTTCTATCAGCAGCATAAATTGATCGGGGTAGCTGTATCAGCAATCGACAAATATCTGAAAGGCGATACCAACGCCCGCATTGCTTGTGACAGGGAGGGTGAATTATATAAACTGTTCCATTCGGTGAACACTTTGGCTGCTGTATTAAACGCCCATGCTGAAAATGAATTGCGCTCAAAGGAATTTTTAAGGGATACCATATCGGATATTTCACATCAGCTCAAAACGCCTATTGCCGCATTGAGTATCTATAACGAAATGGTGCAGGGAGAAGCGGAAAAACTACCTGAAATAAAGAAATTTACCATATTATCAGAGCAGGAGTTAAACAGAATTGAAACGCTGGTACAAAATCTGCTGGAAATTACGAAATTAGACGCTGGCACTATCATCATAGAAAAAAGCGTTGAAAACGTAGCTGATATGGTAAAAGATATTGAATTACATTTTGCATACCGGGCGAAGCAGGAAAGAAAAGAAATTATTTTATCCGGGGCTGATAACATCACGCTTTTTTGTGACCGTGACTGGATTATCGAAGCAATCAGCAACATTGTGAAAAATGCTTTAGACCATACAGACACAGGTGACCGGGTTGTGATTGATTGGAAAGGGCTTCCTGATCTGACGCAGATTACAATAAAAGATACTGGCAGCGGTATTCACCCGGAAGATATACATTACATTTTCAAACGCTTTTACCGCAGCCGTTTTTCTAAAGACACACAGGGGATAGGGCTTGGTCTGCCGCTTGCCAAAGCGATCATAGAAGCCCACGACGGAAACATTACCGTAGACAGCGAGTTAGGCAAGGGAAGTGTTTTCAATATCACTTTTCTAAATTCAGATAAAATTACAAAATTGTAAGTTTCAATTCACTTGGGAGTAGGAAATAGATGTTATTCTTCTTGATAGAACGAAAGGAGGATAACATCTATGACTTTTTTACAATTCAAAAAGATTGCAAGGTGGTCTGGTTTACGGGCTGCTTTACTTGGGGCTATGGGGCTTGTAACGCTTCTGTTCCCGGAATTTCTACAAGGCAGCATAATCTATGCGGTTGCGGCTTATGCCATTTTGAATGGCGCATTAGGTATCTTAGACTTTCTTTCCGGCAGGGACAGGGAGGAAAAGCATATTGCATACTTAAATCTTTTCATAACGGCTGCGGCAATCCTGTTTGGGATTTTAAGCATTGTTTATTTCCGTTACCTGATTAGTATTATGCCCGTTTTTTCGGGCGTATTGCTGCTGATTGAAAGTGTCGTATACTTTATAGCTGCCTTGTGTGCGGAAAGCAGACTGAAAGCTCTATTAGTCATTCTTTCCCTGCTTGTTGCGGGCGGCGGCATGGCACTTGTGATATTCACTTTTGGATTTGGCGGCTTAGAGCCATTTGCAAAAATTTTCAGTGGTCTATTATTTTTATCATGCGTAATTGAATTACTGCTTGGACTGATTTATAGAAACAAGAACAATGGAGGTACAAAATGAACTTATTGGAAGTAAATTCTATCTGTAAAACCTATGGCGAGGGGGAAACCGCCGTTCACGCACTCAAAGAGGTAAATTTTTCTGTTTCTAAGGGTGAGTTTGTTGCAGTTGTCGGAGAGTCCGGCTCTGGAAAAAGCACGCTTCTCAATATGATCGGTGCGCTGGATACGCCGACTTCGGGCAAAGTGTTTATTGACGGAAAAGAAATATTTACATTGGAAGATGAAGAACTTACAATTTTTCGCCGCAGGAATATCGGGTTTATTTTTCAGGCGTTTAATCTCATACCTGAATTGAATGTTGAACAAAATATTACATTCCCTTTGCTGCTTGACTATAAGAAGCCTGATCTTGCTTATTTAGAGGAAATATTAACCGTATTGAATTTACAGGAACGGCGGTATCATCTCCCCCGGCAGTTATCAGGCGGACAACAGCAGCGTGTGGCAATCGGCAGGGCATTGATTACCCGTCCTATGCTGATCTTAGCGGACGAACCGACCGGGAACCTTGACACACAGAACAGTAATGAAGTCATTGCGCTTTTGAAAAATGCGTCCAAACGGTATGAACAGACAATCATTATGATTACGCATAACAGGAGCATTGCTTCTACCGCTGACCGGGTACTGCAAGTGTCGGACGGTATCATAACAGATTTCGGGAGGTGCGGCGAATGAAAGGCTATCTTGGTCTTGTTTCAGAATATGCAAAAGTCCATAAGAAGAAAAACCGCCTTACCATTATCTGCATTGCTATTTCTGTCATGCTGGTAACGGCAATTTTCGGAATGGCAGATATGAGCCTGAAAGCCCAAAAAGAGGAAGCCATACGGCGGTATGGAAACTGGCATACGATCATTTCCAATATCCCTTTAGAAACAGCGGACGCTATCAGCAACCGAAAAGACGTGTCTGTTTCCGGCTTTTTGGGTATGGCTTCCAGTACAACCTATCAGGGAAAAGAATTGATTATCCAAAGCAGCAGCGAGGAACTTGCGAAACAAATGAATTTATCAGTTACCGAGGGACATTACCCTGTTTCGGAAACGGAAGCATTGTTAGACAGGCAGGGCTTGGAGCAATTCGGGCTGTCTATTGGAGATACGATTGAAATTGTATATAGTGACGGACAGACAAGGCAATATCAGATTTCAGGTACTTATGGCGATTTTTCCAGTTTGCAGGGAACAGACGCACACGGATTACAACTGGCAGAGGGTGGGCTGCGCTTCCTGCCGGAAACAGAATATCAGGAATATAATTATATCCAATTTAAGAACGGAACCAATATCAACCGTGCAAATGAAGAAATAAAAGCTGAATTTTCCCTGACAGATGAACAGATTTCTACAAATGTTATGCTTCTTGGCTTAATGGGGCAAAGCAAAGACACTACCATGCTGGAAGTCTACCTTACTGCGGCAGTTCTTTTTGTCCTTGTTGCCATGACTGGAACATTTATGATTGCCAGCAGCTTTAATATGAGCATTTTGGAGAGGACACAGTTTTTCGGCTTATTGCGCTGTCTTGGAGCTACAAAACGGCAGATTAAACGGTATATTCGCAGGGAGGGATTATTATACTGCCTGAAAGCAATTCCCGTCGGGTTACTTTCGGGGAGTGTCATTCTATGGATTGCTGTTTATGTATTAAATGCGATTAACTCACAATATCTCCCGGAAATGCCGCAGTTTCAATTCAGCTTCCCCGGCATATTAGCGGGGACGGTAATAGGTGTTTTTGTTGTGATGATTGCGTCAAGTTCCCCGGCTAAAAATGCCGCAAAGGTATCTCCGCAGACAGCCGTAACAGGAAATATCAATCAGACTGCTCACCAAAACTTCAAAAAAGCGTCCAATACAAAAGCATTTCATGTAGATACGGCTATGGGACTGCGCCACGCCTTTTCTAACAAGAAAAGCATGATTTTGATTGCGGGTTCTTTTGCGATCAGTATTACCCTGTTTTTGTGTTTTACCATATTGATTACGTTTATGAACCATGCGTTAAGTCCCTTGAAGCCTTATGCGCCGGATTTGACGGTAGAGGGAAATGAACCACATATTTCTCTGCCCCATTCCCTGAAAGAAGAAATAGAACAGCTTCCGGGAACGGAAAAAGTATATGGTAGAATGTTTTGCACGGACATTCCCGCAAATGATAAAAAAGGCTCCAACAGGGCAACTTTAGTTTCTTATGATGAACCTCAATTTTCATGGGCAAGTGATGTGTTGATTTCCGGGGATATTGAAAATGTTCAGAATGGAAACGGCGTTTTAGTGGATTATGGCTATTCACAGGAATTTCATTGGGAGATTGGCGACATTATCACGTTGGACATAAACGGCACAACGCATGAAGCGACGGTTTCCGGCATTGTGTCTGACGTTCCGCTGGATTCTGGGAGTGGGGAGTGGATTATTGTCTGTTCCGAAAATACGTTTACCGCTTTAACGGGTATTACTGATTATAAGATTATCGAAGTTCAGACAAGTACAGACATATCCGGGCAGATCAGGAACCTGATTACTTCTGATATGAAACTGCTTGATATGCGGCAGCACAACGAGGAAGTACGCACCGGGTATTTTGCTATGGCGGTCTTTGTCTATGGATTTCTGATCGTGATTGCGCTGGTGGCTTTAATCAATATTATCAACACGGTCAATGCGAGCGTTTCCAGCAGGATCAATCATTATGGTGTTATGCGGGCAGTCGGAATGTCGGGGAAACAAATTCAAAAGGTAATACGGGCAGAAGCCGCAGCTTACGCTATCACTGGCAGCATTGCCGGGGCTGTATCAGGGTTATTCCTGCACCGCTTTTTCTTTGAAATGCTTATTACTTCTAATTGGGGGCAGGAATGGGAACCGCCGTTATTGGTTCTTGCCGTAGTAATTTCAGCGGCAATCCTGACTACATTTATTGCTGTCATTGCACCGTCCCGGAAGATTAAAAAGACAAGCATTGTCAATGTAGTAAATGCGGGGTGACCGACCATGAAAAAAATCTTAATCGTAGATGATTACCCTGATATTTTAGAGGGATTAAGCTATATTCTGAAAAATCATTATGAAGTAACGACCGCTGGCAGTCTGACAGAAGCCAAAAAGGAAGTGTCAACCACTGTATTTGACGTGATTTGCTCTGACTATGCTATGCCGGACGGAACCGGGCTTGAACTGTTAGAATTTTGCAGACAGGAAAAGTTTTCTATGCTGTTTATCCTTATGTCTGCTATGCGGGAAGAACGTATTGTTATGGAAGCAAAATTGCATGGTGCGGTGTTTATGGAAAAAACGGACAGCGATCTGATTTCGTTTCTTCGAGAAAATGCCAACTAAAAAATTCATATATAATTATATTCCCTGCCGCACGACGGCAAAAGAAAAAAAGCCGTCGTACAGCAGAGGTATTTTCACACGTCTATTCATACACGGCGGCTTTTGAGAGATCAAAGCCGCCGTTTCTTTTTTATCTTCTCAAGGAATGACGCGGTTTCACTGTTAA
>QXXE01000128.1 GCA_009911355.1 Clostridiaceae bacterium
CATGGGGCATCCTCAGCTATTTTATCAGTTGAGGATGTCTTATTTTTAGGCATACCTCATTGTGCGGTATTGCCTTAGAGCCTATCCCGAAATGCTCCGCACACAGCTTGCTGGTATCTTTTCCGTCATGCTGCGCCGCTTCCCTTTGAAATCCACAAAGGATTCCTGCGGGAAATCGGCTTCGCCTGACGAATAATCTGACGGCGCAATCCGCACACGTCTCATTACGGGATAGGCTTTTATTTTAGTCCCTGCTTGACACGTTGGGACGACCTGGGGAGGGTCGTGATTCCAAAGGAGATCCGCCGCACGATGCGTATCCGGGAGGGCGACCCGCTGGAAATCTATACAGACCGCGACGGCGAGGTCATTTTCAAAAAATACTCGCCAATGGGCGAGCTTGGCACCTTCGTAGGCGAGCTGGCGGAAGCGCTGAGCCGGACGGCCGGGCTGAGCGTCGCGATCTGTGACCGTGATGCGGTCATTGCGGCGGCAGGCGGCGCAAAAAAGGACATTTTTGAAAAATCCATTTCTTCCGATTTGGAGAATCTGATGGAACAGCGGCACATTTACGAGCATGACGGCTCAGATACGAGCATCAGTGTATCCGGGAACGACCAGTATCATGTGCTGGTAGCAGCGCCAATCATTTCTGAGGGGGATGTCACCGGCTGCGTGACGTTCCTGTCGGACAGCGAGGACGCGCGCCCCACCGAAGTGGAAGCCAAGCTGAGCCAGACTGCGGCAAGCTTCCTGGCGCGGCACGTGACGATGTAAAGGGCCGGCAAAACAGGGCAGGTATTGCGGCAGGCGTGCGCCGCCCCGCAACACCAGGCCGGATGGCAGGCGTACTGCAAACGGCACTCCATGCCAAATACGCCAATGTCCAAAACCTGTATACAAAAGCGGTAAAAGGAGCGGTATTTCGTTTTGAAATGCGGCTCCTTTTGCACTGCGCATCCGCAGCACAGTAATGGTCGGGATGGCCTCAAACCCACACGCAGGTGATCCCATTGACAGCAGACAAGCCCTCTGCCGCAGCCCGTCGCCCCTCCCCTTTTACATGCAGCCGCGGCCCATTTGACGCGGCGGGTACGCGCCCCTTGCGCCGGTGTGTGGAAGCTGGTATAATAAGGTCACAGCGCCGCATAGGGTACAGGGTGGAGGTGCGGCGCATGAAAAAGTTGTTGTGGGTGGCCTTGCCAGCGGTGCTGGCTGCCGCTTTGGTTTTTACAGTACCGAACATCCGGGCCGATGTATTTTCCGCGGCACACCCACCGGAAACGTTGGTGCTCGACGCGGGGCACGGTGGGTTCGACGGCGGCGCAGTGGGCGCTGGGGGCGTGACAGAGCAGGACATCAATCTGCACATCGCGCAGCGCACCGGGGCGCTTGCGGGCTTTTTTGGCATTCCCGTGACAATGACCCGCACAGACGGGAACGCGCTGGGCTACGTTGCGGGGCGTGCAATCCGGGAGAACAAGGCGGCAGATATCCGCGAGCGCGAACGCATAGCGGCAGAAACCGAAAACGCGGTCTTCCTGAGCATCCACCTGAACAAATTTGAACAGTCACAATACCATGGCGCGCAGGTCTTCTATTCCAAAAACAACCCGCGCAGCAAGATCCTTGCGGAGCAGCTGCAAGAATCGCTGCGGCGCGGGGCCGACCCGGAAAACAACCGCCAGGCAAAGCAGGCGGCAAACACAATTTATCTGATGAAAAAGCTGGAATGCCCGGCCGTGGTGGTAGAGTGCGGCTTCCTGTCCAACCCTGCGGAAGCGGAAAAGCTCCAGCAGGAGGACTATCAAAAGCAGCTGGCAGTGTGCATCATTGGCGGATATCTGCGCTGCCGCAGCGCTGCGGCATAGGCAGGAATCCCGCGCGCACATATGAGGAGAACCTATATATGAAGCAAAAAACAGTTTACTTATGCAGCGAATGCGGCTATGAACACGCAAAATGGTTCGGGAAATGCCCATCGTGCGGCTCGTGGAACACCATGAGCGAATTCAAGGTAAAGCCGGAGGCCGCGGTGCGCGGGGTAATCGCCCCGGCGGGCGGCTCACGGCAGCGCAACCGGCCGACCACCCTTGACCAGATTGACGAGGAGCAGGAGGAGCGCTTCCACTCGGGCATTGGAGAGCTCGACCGGGTGCTCGGCGGCGGCGCTGTGCATGGGTCGTTTGTGCTGGTGGGCGGCGAGCCCGGGATCGGCAAATCGACCCTGCTGATGCAGATGTGCCATGAAATGTGCAAGGGTGCGACGGTGCTCTACGTTTCCGGCGAGGAATCACTGCGGCAGCTGAAAATCCGCGCCAAGAGGCTGGGGGTATCGTCCGGGAACCTGTATATTTTAGCAGAGACCGACCTGGACTCTATTTTTGCGGAAACCGATGCGCTGGAACCAGAAATCCTGATTGTCGACTCGGTGCAGACCATCTACCAGCGCGAGCTGGGCTCCGCGCCGGGGGGCACGGCGCAGATCAAGGAATGCGCGATGCGGCTGATGCAGTACGCGAAGAGCCGGAACGTCACGATTTTCATCGTTGGGCATGTGAACAAGGAGGGCTCGCTGGCGGGGCCGAAGATGCTGGAACACATGGTCGACTGCGTGCTGTATTTCGAGGGCGAGCAGTCGAGCCCGTTCCGGTGCCTGCGGGCAGCGAAAAACCGTTACGGCTCGACCAACGAGATCGGGGTATTTGAGATGAGCGGGCGCGGGCTGCTTGAGGTGCAGAACCCCTCGGCCGCGATGCTGTCGGGGCACCCGGCGGGCGCTTCGGGCAACTGTATTGCGTGCGTGATCGAAGGGAGCCGCCCGCTGCTCGCAGAGGTGCAGGCGCTGGTTGCAAAGACGCAGTTTGGCGTGCCGCGCCGGACGGCTGCGGGGGTTGATTACAACCGGATGGTGCTGCTGCTTGCAATTTTGGAAAAGCGGGCGGGGCTGTTCCTGTCGGGCAGCGACGTATATGTAAACGTCGTCGGGGGGATGAGGCTGGACGAGCCCGCAGTCGACCTGCCGATGGTGCTGGCGATCACCTCAAGTTTCCGGGACAAGCCCTTACCGGAGGGTGTCATGAGCTTCGGGGAAATCGGCCTGACAGGCGAGCTGCGGGCGGTCAACAGCGCGTCGCAGCGTATCTGGGAGGCGTACCGGCTGGGGTTCCATACCTGCGTGATGCCGGTGCAGGACGTAGGCGAGGACCTCCCGCGCGAAATGAACGTCGTGCAGGTGCGCACGGTCGGCGAAGCGCTGAAAAAAGTGCTGTAACCGGCTTGTCAGCGTGAACGAACTTGCGTACTCAAGCAGCGTCAAAATATGCCTCTTATATTTCTGAGAATCGCTTTTGTAAAAACAATTTTTAGAATTTAGGGTTTCTAAAACAAGTGAAATATAACGCAAAAAGACAGTTTTAGCGACTAAATTTGAAATGCTGTGCCCTGGGCGCCCTATTTGAAATCGTTGACAGCGAAATCATTTTATGCTGTCCATTCAAAAAACAGCGATCAAAAATCGCATTTAATGATTGCAAAATTGATTTCTGAAGGGATGATGTATTATGAAACGTAAACTTTTATTTGCAATTTTTGCAGCGACCATGTGCTTCGGTCTGACTCCTTTTGCTTTGGCACTTAATGCGGAAACGGAGGAAGAATATCCGATTACGGAACCGCATATTTTTGAAATTATACCAGGAACCGAGGAATGGGATTCTTATGAATCTCTTTTTGAAAGGATAGACGCTTGTTATGTTCCTGAAGAAGAACTGAAACAAATGACAACCAGCGCATTATATGAAACGGTTTTAAATTATCCCCTGCTTGTAAATATCTATGCTTATGATGGAGATTTACGCAAAGGCATTGATAGCGTATCAAAGTATTTTGGCGGTTTGGAAGAGTTATTTTCCAGAGAAGATGCACTTGATGTAATCAGGCAACATAGTATTGATTCACAAAGTATCGAAGATGAACGTAGTGAAATTAAAGCAATCTACGATCAAAGCCTACTAAATTATGCGGAGCGATTAACTGAAGAATCTGATAATAGGGATCTTACAATGTTTGCAGGGGAACGCAGTCCCATATTTACGGCCAATGGTACCGCCGCACTTGTTTGGCGGAATTGCACATATGAATACTTGCATGGTGATTATCATAGCAGTCCTTTCACGCAAAAAAGCGGTGATGTTATTAGCCAAAAATATTTGCAAGAATATCTAAAAAAATTCTCCGCTGCAAGTTTTGTTTCAAAATTGAATCCTGCATATGATTGCGGCTCGTATGCCTGGTATAGCCACGAGAATATAATAAAAACCGGCTGCTGGAACCCGAGAAGGCTTTCAGGATGGCAGTTATGTACCATGTTCCCAGCAATTGGACGCGCGGATACCATATGAAACCGAAGAGGCTCTGTATAGGCCAAGCATTATGGAACTTAGTGGAATTGTGACAAGGGTTAGCGGAAATCCTCGTGCTACATCAAAATGGGGGATGAACGGAGTGTTTATCCATTCGATATGGGATAATCCATACGCAAAAAATGTGGACTTTATACGTTATTGGAAATCTGCCAAGTAAGTAAATCATAATAAGAGCTGTTTCTACAAGATTCGGTAGAAACAGCTCTTTTGATTTTATCTTGTTTACAGCACTGCGATTGTTTCGAGTACGTAGTTGGTGAACTCCTCGGCGGTCGCGCCGGTGTCGCGCCCGGTCAGCTTATACTTAGGCTGCTCAAACATGCAGATATCGAGCGCGCGGTCAAGCTTGTTTGCAAGCTCGACTTCGCCAATATGTTCCAGCAGCATGACGGACGCGCGGAGCACCGACGACGGGTCGGCATACTTGGCGCGGCCCTCCTGCACCATGCGCGGAGCGGAGCCGTGGATGGCTTCAAACATGGCGTAGCGCTTGCCGATGTTCGCGGAACCGGCCGTGCCAACACCGCCCTGGATTTCGGCGGCCTCGTCGGTGATGATATCGCCGTAAAGGTTCGGCAGAACAAACACCTTGAAGTCGCGGCGACGCTTGTCGTCAAGCAGCTTAGCGGTCATGATATCGATATACCAGTCGTCAAATACCACATCCGGATACTCCTCGGCAACCTTTTTGCAGGTATTCAGGAACTTGCCGTCGGTGGTCTTGATGATATTCGCCTTTGTGACGCAGGAAACGCGGTTCTTGCCGGTCTTGTGCGCGTAGTCGAACGCCAGCCGCGCGATGCGCTCGCAGCCCTGCGAGGTCGCGACGGTGAAATCAAGGAACAAATCGTCCCCAACCTGCACGCCCTGCGAACCGACCGCGTAGCCGCCTTCGGTGTTCTCGCGGTAGAACGTCCAGTCGATGCCGAGCGACGGCACCTTGACCGGGCGCACGTTCGCCAACAGGTCGAGCGCCTTGCGCATGGCAACATTGGCCGATTCGACGTTGGGCCACGGGTCGCCCGCGCGGGGGGTGGTGGTCGGGCCCTTGAGGATCACATGGCAGGCTTTCAGTTCTTCGAGCGTGTCCGGCGGGATTGCGCAGCCCAGCTCGGCGCGGCGCTCGATGGTCAGGCCGTCGATCACGCGGAATTCGACCTTGCCCGCCTTGACCTTGTCGGCAAGCAGAACCTCAAGGGCGTGCTGGGCCATGCCGGTAATCATCGGGCCGATGCCGTCGCCGCCGCACACGCCGATAATAATCTTATCCAGCTTCGAGTAATCGACGAAATCGCCCTGCGACTTCATATCCTCGATACGGGCAAGCTGGCTCTCGACAACCTTTTCAAATTTAGCACGAATCTCTTCAGAAATCATGGAATTCTCCTCCAAATATCATATACTTTCACCTTCCGCGAGCAGAAAGGCATACTCCCCCGTCCCGCCCGCAGGCGAGAACGGGAGTCCAGAGGGGCTAGCCCCTCTGGCGCTGTCCGCGCAGGACGCCTCCCCGGCGAGGGGCGCGCTCCGCAGAGCGCGGAGCCCCGTCACTGCGCCGCAGAAGCCTTCGCGTAGTTGAGCGTGCCGCCCGCGAGCAGCGCGCCGCGCTGGCGGTCGGATACGTCGCAGTCCGCCTTGAACGTCCTGCCGCCCGCTTCTACAGTGACCTGCGCGCCCGAAGCGATTTCCGCTTTCAGGTTCGGGAACGAAATCACGCCCAGCAGCGATACCGCGTCATAGTCCGCCGCATCGGCGAATGTCAGCGGGATAATGCCCGCGTTCACAAGGTTTGCCTTGTGGATGCGCGCGAACGACTTCGCCAGCACCGCGCGTACCCCGAGGTAGAGCGGCACCAGCGCCGCGTGCTCGCGCGACGAGCCCTGCCCATAGTTCGCGCCGCCGATAATCACGCCGCCGCCCTGCTCCTTGCAGCGCTCCGGGAATTTCGGGTCGACGTTGATAAAGCAATAATTCGAATAATACGGGATGTTGGAACGGTACGGCAGCAGCTTAGAGCCCGCCGGAAGGATGTGGTCGGTCGTAATGTTGTCCTCGGTTTTCAGGACGATTTTGCCGGAATAACGCTCTGGCAGCGCTTCGCCCAGCGGGAACGGCTTGATGTTCGGCCCGCGCTGCACCTCGACCTCAGCAGGGTTGGCCGCGGGCGGCAGGATCATGCTGTCGTTGATCTCAAAATGATCGGGCATCGCGATTTCCGGCATCTCACCGAGGGTGCGCGGGTCGGTCAGCACACCGGTAAGCGCGGAAGCCGCCGCCGTTTCCGGCGAAACCAGATAGATTTTCGCATCCTGGGTGCCCGAACGGCCCTCAAAATTGCGGTTGAAGGTGCGCAGCGACACGCCCGCCGACTCCGGCGACTGCCCCATGCCAATGCACGGGCCGCAGGCGCATTCCAGGATACGCGCGCCCGCCGAAATGATATCGGACAGCGCGCCGTTCTGCGCAAGCATATTGAATACCTGCATCGAGCCCGGGCTGATGGTCAGCGATACGTCGGGATGCACGTGCTTGCCCTTGAGGATGGCGGCAACCTTCATCATGTCGTAATAGGACGAGTTCGTGCAGGAGCCGATGCAGCACTGATTGACCTTGATCGCGCCGAGCTCTGCAATGCTCGCCACGTTGTCGGGCATGTGCGGCGCTGCCGCGAGGGGCTCGAGCGTATCGAGGTCGACGGTATATTCTTCGTCATATTTTGCATCGGGGTCGGAGGCAAGGGGGGTGTACACATCCCCGCGGCCCTGCGCCACAAGGAAGGCTTTGGTCACTTCGTCGGAGGGGAAAATGGAGGTGGTTGCGCCGAGCTCGGCGCCCATATTGGTAATGGTTGCGCGCTCGGGGACGGAAAGCGTCGCGACGCCCTCCCCGGCGTATTCTACGATTTTGCCGACGCCGCCCTTGACGGTCATCTGGCGCAGCACTTCGAGGATGATATCCTTCGCGGCGACCCAGGGGCGCAGCTTGCCGTTCAGGGTCACGCGCACCATTTTCGGCATGGGGATGTAGTACGCGCCGCCGCCCATTGCTACGGCGACGTCGAGGCCGCCTGCGCCGAAGGCGAGCATGCCGATGCCGCCGCCGGTGGGCGTGTGGGAGTCGGAGCCGATCAGGGTTTTGCCGGGTGCGCCGAAGCGTTCCAGGTGGACTTGGTGGCAGATGCCGTTACCGGCTTTGGAGTAGTAGATGCCATGCTTTTTGGCGACGGAGCCGATGTATTTGTGGTCATCGGCATTTTCAAAGCCGGATTGGAGGGTATTGTGGTCGATGTAAGCGACTGAGCGCTCGGTTTTGACCTGGTCGACGCCCATTGCCTCGAACTGGAGATAGGCCATTGTGCCGGTTGCGTCTTGGGTGAGGGTCTGGTCGATACGCAGGCCGATTTCGCAGCCGGGCTTCATTTCGCCGTCTACGAGGTGCGCTTTGAGGATTTTCTCGGCAATTGTCATGCCCATAAGTGAATCGCTCCTTTTATATGGTAGGTACCAGCCATATGGATGGCTGCCCGCGGTTGCGGGAAAGCGGCGGCTTCCACAGCCTTCTCCACGGCGTTCGCCGTGCCCTGATTTCGGTTTGCGCTCCGGTTTTCTGCACGCCGGGGCTCTGCCCCGGACCCCGGCCCTGCGCGGGCAGCGCCAGAGGGGCTCGCCCCTCTGGACTCCCTTTCCCGCCTGCGGGCGCCGGGGCTCTGCCCCGGACCC
>QXXE01000129.1 GCA_009911355.1 Clostridiaceae bacterium
CCTATCAGCTCTTTTCTCGTCTCGCCGCTGCCGTCTCTATATCTTGTACCCTGCTGAGTTAAACCGATAAGCATAAACATTTTTTACAACAGAAACACTTTCTGTTTGTATTTCGCTCGGAGAACGATCATCGCAAGTAAACTCAAAATTGGGATTGCTGTTCCACATATTTAATGTGTACTTGTATTGTCTATCTTTCTCGAAATCAAACGAAACAAAAATTTTTGGTTTAGCCATAACCAATCCCCCTTACACTTAAAGATACTAAAATTTTACTATATATCTCTATTTCCGTCAAGACCCCTATTGCAGACAGCTAAAGACTTTCTTGCTTTACACGGGAAGGAGGAACCCCCACGGCTACGACCTACATCAAGCCCCACAAACAGGCCGCCAAGCGGACGGCCATTCAAAGTCTGAAAGATCGTTTTGACTACGGCCTGAACCCGGAGAAGCTGGGGGCGGTGTCCTCCTACCTCTGCGACCCGGAAACCGCCCACGCTGAATTTATGCTGGTAAAGGGCCAGTATCAGGCGGAAACGGGCCGGACGGCGGAGCAGGGGGCGCTGTGCTACCAGCTCCGCCAAGCCTTTCCCCAGGGGGAAGTCACCCCGGAGGAGGCCAACAGGATCGGCTATGAAACGGCGATGCGCTGGACAAAGGGCAAGTATCAGTTTTTTGTCTGCACCCATACCGACAAAGGCCACATTCACAATCACATTTACTACAATTCCACGGCCTATGACCGCTCCAGGAAATTCCGCAACTTCATCGGCTCCAGCTTTGCCCTGCGGCGGCTGTCTGACCGGGTGTGCCTGGAACACGCGCTGTCCGTGGTAGAGCGGCCCAAGCTCCACAGCAAGGGCCGCTTTCTGCATTATGGGCAGTGGCAGGGGGCGGCCCGGCCACCGTCCCAAAAGGAGCAGATACGCTGGGCCATAGATGCGGCCCTGTCCGAACGCCCCGCCGACTTCTCTGATTTTCTCCGGCGCATGGAGGCGGCGGGCATCCAGGTGGTGCATGGGCGGGGCGGAGTGATCTCGTTCCGCGTCCCCGGCCACGACCGGGCGGCCCGGCTCCGGGCATCCACCCTGGGGGCTGGCTATGGACGGGAGGACATTCAGGCCGTGATCGACGGCAAGGCTCCCACGCGCCAGCCGAAACAGGCGAGGCCCCGGCCCGCGCCCCAGCGCGTCAATCTGCTGATTGACATTCAAGAGAAAATGCGCCAGGGTAAAGGCCCGGCCTATGAACGGTGGGCCAAGGTCTACAACCTGAAACAGATGGCCGCCGCCCTCCAATTCCTCCAGGAGCATGGGCTGACCGACTATGACACGCTGGCGGAGCAGACTACGGCGGCGGTGGATCGCTTTCATGCCCTGGCCGGGGAAATACAATCCACCGAGGCCCGGCTCTCCCAAACGTCCGAACTGATGGCCGCCGTGGTGAGCTATGCCAAGACCCGGCCTGTATTCGATGGGTACAAGGCGGCCAAGTATTCAAAAAAGTATCTGGCCCAGCATGAGGCGGAGCTGGCCGACTACCGGGCGGCCAAGGCTGCCATCAATGACATTTTGGGCGGGGCCAAGCTCCCCAAGATGGACACGCTGAAAAAGGAGCGCCGGGAGCTGGCCGAAAAGAAAAAGGCCCTCTATACCGAGTACCGGGAGGCCCAGCGGCAGATGCGTGAGTTGGTGGCGGTCAAGGGCGGCGTGGATCATCTGCTCGGCCTGACGGACGGGCGGGAAAATAAGGCCCAGGAGCGGTAGCGACAGGGCCGCAGACAGGGGAGCTTCTGGTCAGCATGGCCAGAAGTCCATCGGGTTTGGGGGAACCCCAACAAGCATTTTCGCGGAGCGAAAATCGCAAGTGTCTATACACTTGCCTTGCTTGCCGCTAACGCGCTCCCCCGGAAACCCCTGCGAAAAAGGCCGGAGGCGTTCTTCCTACGTCTCCGACCTTTCACGGGCCTTGCGGATGCCCTCTGCGGCCCCCTCCATGATGATAAGCTCTTTTTCGTCCATGCCGTTCAGCATACGGTCAAGGTGTTTCCGGCGTTCGTCCTCTCCGTTGTGCCTATCCGGGTAGAAAAATTCATCTACGGAAATATCCAAAAGGGTGACGAGCTTGTAAAAGGAGTTGAGGCTGGTGTGCTGGCCCCGATTTTCAATATACATGATGGAGCGGGGGGTGAGGTCTACAAGCTGGGCCAGATGCTCCTGCGTCCAGCCTTTGGCCTTGCGCCTACGTTTGATTTCTTTGCCCAGGGCGCGGCAATCCAGGCGCTTTTCGTATTGGTACATTCTCACATCACCCCTATATTATTTTACATTTCAGGGGTGAATATGAGAACGAAATATAATTTTATATTTTAGTAGTATTTAACTTCATATTACATCATTGCAAAGATAAATCGGACGAGTTATAATAGAACCCTCCACTTTACCACCAGACTTTAGAAAAGAGGTACAATAGCACAATGGGGGGTGAATATTTTGACCACATATAAAACTGCCGAGGTTGCGGCTGTCATCGGAGTACACCCGAACACCGTCCGCTTATACGAAGAATGGGGGCTGATCCCAGCGGCAAAGCGGCAAAAAAACGGCTACCGCGTTTTTACCGCTTTTCATATTCAACAATTCTGGCTGGCCCGGACTGCTTTTCAAATTGAGGTATTGCAGGGCGGTCTGCGAAAAAAGATAGTTGAGGTTGTGAAATTATCGGCCCAGGGGAATTTTGACGGAGCCATCCTGCTCACGCGGGAATATGTCGCTGATTTGGGAAAAGAGCGCGACCATGCGGAAGAGGCCATCTGCATTGTCCAGCATATCTTGTCCGGGGACAGCCCGGACACTCCGGTTTTCTTGAAACGGAAAGAAACCTCCGATTACTTGGGTATCTCAATGGACACACTTCGGAATTGGGAAATGAATGGGTTGCTGACAATCAAGAGGAAACAGAATGGGTATCGCGTTTACTCGGAGCAGGATATAAGGCGGCTGAAAATCATTCGTTCCCTGCGGTGTGCAAATTACTCCTTGGAGGCAATTTTGCGGATGCTCCAACAGCTCTCCAAAAACCCGAACGCCGATATTAAGCTGGCACTCAATACGCCACGGCAGGACGAGGATATTATTTCCGTTTGTGACAAGCTGATTGTCTCCCTTTCCTCAGCGGAGAAAAACGCAATAAAAATGCTGGGTATGCTGCAAGAAATGAAGAAAAATTTTTGAAACCCTCCATCTTACCACCAGAGTTTTCTCTGGTGGTATTCTTATACCATCGAAAAAAGGAGGTATCAACGTGGAAGAAGTTGTAAAAGTCGAAAGTTTGACCAAGGCGTATGGGGCGCTCCCTGCGGTAGACCATGTGAGCCTGTCGGTCAAACGCGGTACGGCCTTTGGACTGCTGGGGGCCAACGGAGCCGGGAAAAGCACGACTATTGAGTGCATCCTGGGGACGAAACGGGCGGACAGCGGGAATGTTTCTGTCCTCGCCCTTGACCCCAGGAAAGACCGCCGCCGCTTGTTCCAGCAGGTGGGCGTTCAATTCCAGGAGTGCGACTATCAACCGGAAATCAAGGTTTCCGAATTGTGCGAGGAAACGTCCTGTCTTTACAAGGCCCCTGCCGATTGGAGAGAACTGTGCGAACAGTTTGGGATTGGGGATAAAACGGGATCACCCGTCAAGAGCTTGTCCGGCGGGGAACGCCAGCGGCTTTTTATCGTACTGGCCCTTATTCCAAAACCGCAGGTCGTTTTTCTGGACGAGCTGACAACCGGGCTTGACGCAAGGGCGCGGCGGGGCGTTTGGAAAATCCTGAAAGAGCTGAAAGACGGCGGATTGACAATTTTTCTGACCTCCCACTTTATGGACGAGGTAGAGGCCCCCTGTGACGAAATTTGTATTCTCCAAAAGGGCCGGGCCGTGTTTTATGGAACGGTGGCACAGGCGAAAGAGAAAAGCGGCTGTGAAAACTTTGAGAACGCCTATCTGAAACTTTCCGGGGAGGGGATCGAATGAAAGCCTTTTGCACTCTGCTGAAAAACGAGTTGAAGTTGAATATCCGCAATATGAACATGGTAATTTTTGCGCTCCTCCTGCCCCTGGTGGTGCTGGTGATCCTTGGTTTTCTGTACGGGACAAGCCCGGCGGCGGACGGCGCAGACTATACATTTTTGGAACAGTCCATCGGTGCGCTGTGCGCCATCTCCGTCTGCGCGGGCGGGTTGATGGGCCTGCCGCTGGTGGTAGCGGAATACCGGGAGCGAAAAATCCTGAAACGCTTTCAGGTCACACCCATCAGCCCCGGTATGCTGCTTGCCGTGGAATTTCTGATCTATGTGCTTTATGCGCTGGTGTCCCTGATTTCCCTGCTTCTGGTTTCCGGGCTGGCCTGGGGCGTTCACCTGCGCGGCTCCTGGGTGAGCTTTGCTGGCAGTTGGCTCCTGACCGTACTTTCTACCTTGAGCATTGGCATGATGGTGGGCGGTATCGCCAAGAATACCAAGAACGCAAGCGTTATCGCCTGTGTGCTGTATTTCCCCATGCTGATTTTCTCCGGGGCCACCCTGCCCTTTGAAGTGATGCCGGAGAGCGTGCAAAAGATTATCAGTGTGTTCCCCATGACCCAGGGCATCCAGTTTATGAAATCGGCGTTCCTGGGCCTGTCAGTTGAACATTTTGCATTGCCCATTTTTGTGATGCTGGGCGTTACTCTGGTCTGTTCTGGAATTGCGGTGAAATGCTTTAAGTGGGAATAATGCGGCCGCATTTCATTCTACTGTTTACAACATAGCCTTGATAGTATTCCAAGCCCATGATATGCTCGGTAACGGGAAACCAGAAAGGAGGAGCTGATTTGATAGCTTCTGGTCATCATGGCCAGAGGCAATCAGAAAATATTCCTTTTTATACAAGTACAGTAAAATCCATAAACAACGGAGGTTGAACATGAAAAAATGGCTTGATGAAGAATATGAATTTGAAGTTGAAGTGATCGGCTTTTTGCGCGGCGATCACACAGAGCATTACTGTCGGAATGGTGAAGAAATCGGAGATAAATATACCTGCACCTATGGATGTCCCGTTAATGCGGAGGGATATGGTATCTGCTCCAAAGTGATGATGGTGCTTTATCCGATCATGGAGGCCATCAGGAGCGGCGGGGATTTGGAGAACATTGGCGGAGACGGAAAATACAGTAAGGTAGTTGTCTGCCCCGATGGATGCGTTATGTTTCGGATTACAGCAAAGCCTTTAGGCAATCCAAATCCCTTTAGGGGAAATTGTTTCGTCTGAACTCTAATTTACCAGCAAAGTTGACAAGTAACAAATAAGCGAAATTGATATGAAAAATATCATCCGCCCAACGGGATAATAAAAAAACCGTTGTTTCGGCGGCTGGTATCTGTGCGCCCGAACAAAGTACGAGTAGCCCTACGGCGGTTTTGAAATAACAAATTTCAAAGCCGCCGCTTTCTTTTGAAAAAATGGAAAACGGAGGGTGTGTTAAAGTTGCCCATTTTTAAGGACACGGCGGTATCCGGGAGGTATCGCCATGTCCTTTTTTATTCTGTCCCCCTCTAACCTGTCAAAAAAAGCATAGACCCCCCGCCGGGTTACTCCGGCCGCAAACGCGAAATATGTAAGTACATAAAGAACTATGTCACTTCATGCGCCCGCACAGTACAAGGCTGTGCGGGCGTTGTCGTTTCCTGTCACTTCTGGCCATCGTGGCCAGAGGCTTTGCGGAGCGGCTCTCCCGGATGCCGCTCCCCGCCGTCCCCTCCATTTCGATCTGCCGACCCGTCAACCGCCCAACATCGAAATGGAGGCAATATGAAAACCATCATTCTGAATAACTACTACCCCCACCTGACCGAGCGCGTCATGCTGGAGGTTTCTGACGAGATCGCCGTAACCCTCTCCATAGGTGGCCGCCTGTGCGACAGCTACAAGCGCCGCAAGCGGGAACATGACGAGTGCTCCCTGGACAGCACCCCCGGCTTTGAGGCGGACGTGACCTTTCCCCCGCTGACCCCGGAGCAGGTGCTGGAGAACGTGGAAAAGCGGGCCACCCTCTATGCGGCCATCGGCCAGCTCCCGCCCGTCCAAGCCCGGTGCGTCTACGCTCACTACATACTCGGCATCAGCAGGGCCGACCTTGCGCGGGCCGAGGGCGTGGGGATCAGCCGGATCAGCGGCTCCATTGACCGGGGCTTGCTGAACCTGAAAAATATTTTAGAAAATTCCATTTAGGAGAGAGGACTTTCCCCCTCTTTTCCGCCTGATAGGTGAGAGGAGGGTTTTCCTCCCCGCTGACAACTGAATATACAGTATTCCAGATACAAAACCCGCGTGATAGCGGCAAAAGGCGCGCCGCCAGGATGGACAGCTTATAGGAGGTGAGTGGACAAGCTGGCCGAGCGATCAACGTAAGCCTTTGACCCGGCTGTGGCAAGCCGGGCGCGAGGACAGCGCGGGGGATAATGAAACTTGTTCACGCCCTCCCACAGACTTGAGGGGGAGTCCCTGCGGTATGCGGCAATCGATACGGCGGGGCTATGCAGCCGGAGCCATCGGCGGTCTGGAATACTCCCCGCGCCGGGGATGCGTGGCAAATACGGCGCAGTATCAATGCAATCAAGGGGACCGCCCCAGCCGGGGCGTTCTGTCTTGCGACAGCCCAAATTAGCCCGGCGGGGTGGCCCCTGGCCTTTGCAGATTGAAATGGAATACAGTCCCCCTCTGCTTCTGGTCATCCTGGCCAGAGGTGGGGGGAGGTCAAAGGGCGGCGGTTTTTCTGCCGTCTTTTGACGTTTCCCCACAGGACAGCGGGAAACTGTATGCACCTGTTCACCGATTTGTAAAGGAGGCTCCGATGGCAGAAACGAGAATTTCTTATCACAAAGAGGTCAAGACGGCTTCTTTTCAGGGCAGGACGATCACGCTGGAAAACCTGACCCCCATCCTGTCCCCCAAGGCGCAGGACAAGCGCAAGCGGGAAATTGAGAGCTGTCTTTTCGAGGTCTTTATCAAGTACGCGCCGGGCCGGACGCAGGTGGTGTAATGCGAGGCATCCTTGTGGAATAGGGCTACCAGAGGTATAATATAGGTGTAAGGTTTGGTAGCTCCTGAAACGGAAAGGAGTACCAAATGAACATTCGGGAAGATGCAATTTACGGACGGCAATCGGTAGACCGCAAGGACAGTATCAGCATTGAAAGTCAAATCGAGTTTTGCAAATATGAGCTGAGAGGGGGTAACTTCCGCCAGTACACCGACAAGGGTTATTCCGGCAAGAACACCGACCGCCCCAAATTCCAGGAGCTGATGGCCGACATTAAGCGGGGACTGATTAAGCGGGTGGTGGTCTACAAGCTGGACAGGATCAGCCGCTCCATTCTGGACTTCGCCACCATGATGGAAACCTTTCAGGCGTACAACGTGGAGTTTGTGTCCTCCACGGAAAAGTTTGATACCTCCACGCCAATGGGCCGGGCCATGCTGAACATCTGCATCGTGTTCGCCCAACTGGAACGGGAAACCATTCAGAAGCGGGTGACGGACGCTTACTATTCCCGTTGCCAGCGCGGTTTGATGTTGTACCATTTTAGTTGACACCTCATACGCAAGGATTTAATGTATAATCAAAGAGAATTAAGGAGGC
>QXXE01000130.1 GCA_009911355.1 Clostridiaceae bacterium
TTGCAGCATCATCCGCCTCTCGTGTCCTGCTTTTTCCTCCACTCGGCGCTTTCCTATCTTTAGCTACGGAAGTAATAAGTGATACTTTCGTTTATGGTTTCCATAACCAAATCGCTGTTTCCGTCTATCAGTTGATTTAATGCAGCTTCAACCATATCAAATTTTTCCATATCGGTAATTACGGAAATCGTACCTGTGCAATCTATCCCGGTCGCTTCATTCATAAGCTGCTCTGGAAGCGCAAAGCACTTTGAGAAGCCGGAGTAAGAATATTCATTTACAATGCCCATGACTGTATAGGTCTTTGTGCGAATTTGCCCGGATTCGGTTTTATAGTCCACTTCGACGGTATCACCCAACGAAGCCTCAATATCATAGAGATCGGCACGCTCTTGAAGCAAGACAATTCCATTGCCTGCCACCAGTTCATCATAATCAATCGTTCCCGCAATTCGCTCTTTCTCCAAATTCTGCTGCTCATCTCGGCAAAATCCCTGAATCCATTTTCCAGAATTGCCATTTACACAATATTCTGCATCCGTGTAATACCAGCGTTTGATTCCTGTAACGCCATCAATAGATTCTACTGCATTTACAAAATCGGCATTTAGAAAGTTCTTTCGCTGTAATCCAGACAAAGAAATACCGGCAGTGTCCCACGATTGATTTGCGTTGAGCTGGATGTTAAATTCACCGACAGGGAAAGCCCTGCCTCTTGCTTCTGCAACGCCATCATAGGAAACTAACATTGTCGAAATCAATACAACCAATACTCCGCCGAGTGAAAGAGAAAGTATTGTTAAAGTGGACTTTGCCTTTTGTCTGGACAGATTCATTTTAGCAAGTGAAGCAGGCGTTATTTTACGGTGCAACACGGAACTTTCTTTCATTTTCCCCTGATAATCGGAATATCGCAATGCTTCCAGCGGAGATACTGCCGCAGCTCTTTTTACAGGAGTATGAATAGCAATCATCACAATAATAAATGCAAAAAGGCCAACCCCGACCGTCACACATAAAGCAGTCAGCCAGTACCAACCGGCAGGAACCAGAAAATACCCAATCACATTTCCAATAACCAGACCAATTGGGATAGCAATGGCAGCAAGTAATTTTCCCTCGCGGTAAACCATCTTTTTGATCTGTCGTTTTGTTGTTCCGATTGTGCGAAGCTGTCCATAGTTACGGATACTGCTTGCTACTGAAATATAAAAAATCGAATAGATCACAATGCCGGAACCAATGAAAGTTATAAAACCGACCAAGAAGTAGAACAGCATATCACTTCCACGATTTTCGTCCTTTAAGTTGAAATAAGTGGAACGGACAATCACATTATCATCGGAAATTTCTAATTGCTGTGCCAGAGTATTTGCATAGTTGGCGGCTTCTTCCTCGCTCATATTTTGAGCGCCTTTCAGCCCAATGTAAAAATCAATCATGCCCTCGTCGCCATACTGCTGTCTTACTAATTCTTTCGATATAATGGCTGTATAGCGTCCAATATCGCCGGTTTTCACATTTAAGATTCCCGTCAATTTGAAATCATGGGTAGTGCCGTCAGAAAAGGGGATTTGAATTGTCTGTCCCAATTCATTTGAATAGCCCAAACTATCCAAAAAGGATTCCTGTACTACAATTTCATCCTCCGAAGCTGGTAAATCTCCCGAATAGGGCATACTTTGGGATATTAGCATATCTGCATTTGCATAAGTAAAATTCACGGTTGAATGGTTTACCTGTTCAGAAAATGCGTTAAAAAATTCCCCAACCCACGCAATTTCTTCTTGCTTGTATAGTTCCTGTCCCTGTTGTTCAGAAATCGCATGATACATAATCTGCGCTGTTTTTTGGTTGCGGTTCTGCGTTTCCTGCATAACCCCAAAGCCATAGAGGACAATAGCAGACAGCAATGCGCTGGCAAGTGCAATCGTCAAAACAATAAAGATATTTCTTTTTCGATTCGCCGATATACTGCGATTTGATATGCGCTTTACTATGCCACTGGTATCATTTTCAAAAGGCCAAGTCATAGCCTGCCACCTCCTTATTCCACAATTTGTTCCTATTTCTCAAAAACTACAAAATTCCTCCAAATTTTATACGCTTATTCCATAGCCCGCATTTGTTCAATCAGGGATTGCTTTTTCTGTCTGCGGATTGTCCAAACAGACAAGATCAGCTCCATTCCGAACAATACCAGAATGAACAGGCCCATTTCCAAAACCGGGAATTGATAAGACACTACATTTCCGGCAAAAGCACCTATGCTCATTTTTCTGCAAGCAAAGATGGAAGCCGGAAGCCCAACGATCAGCGTCGCCAATGTTGCAAAGAGCGCATAGCACAGCCCCTCGCAGATGTTCATTTTACATAGCTGCTTTTGGGTCAGAGCGATGGAACGCAAAACACTGTTTTCTTGCTTTCGGGCTATCTGGTTAGAGAGTGTCGTGTTAATCAGGTTGATAACGCCAAAGAGGAATACCAGCCATGAAAGTACCTCCATGCTGCCAAATGCAAAGGAATTTGTCATTTCTTCATATTCAATCACTGTATTGATTTCATCTAAGGCAATATTACTATGGCTGGCAACAATATTTTTCAATTCAGCCCCCACATAGTCCGTTTTTTTCGGGTCGTTCACGATGCTCCATGAATAATCGAAAGAAGCGATTTCCGGGTGCAGTTCATGGAACAACGCTTCTGGTGCAAAAAGAGTCGCTCCATCTAAGTGCATCCTGCCATGTCCTGAATATGCCTTTGCGGGAGCATATAACCCCGATATAGTAACAGAAACAGATGGCTGTCCCTCTCCAAAAGAAATTTCAACCATTGAGCCAACCCCCATATCTTCATTCTTCTTTACCACATTATAGTCAATTACAATACTACGAGAATCTGTTGGCATGGTTCCCGCTGTCAGAGCTGCTTCAACGGTCGCATAATTCTGGTCGGTCAGCATATCACACATACCACCAGCTTGATGAATCTCCGTTTTATAAGTTGCATGGAGAGATTGCCTGCTTGGAATTATATCAGTAATGCCATCAATAGATAAGATTTCCTGCTTTAATTCCTCATTCAAAGGATTTCCCGCTGCCATAGTTTTTTCTTCTGTTACTTCGGAATCCAAATAAATTTTATAGTCACCGTCTGGGAAAAACTGTCTTGCAAGCGTCTCTGGGGAGCGTAGCAAAACAACGGAGGATACCACAAGCAGGATAATTCCACCCAAACTCAAAGACGCTATAATAGAGATTGTCTTTTTGCGGTCACGCTTAAAATTCGCAATTCCCATTGAAACAGGATTGAGCTTGATATTCTTTTTGCGGCTGCGGATGTCCTTTTGCGCCGGGGTAAAACGGACGGCTTCAATGGGAGAAATCCCTGCCGCAATTTTCACCGGCTTACGGATGGAAACAGATACAATGATCCAACTGCTTATAAGTGTCAAAATAACCGTTGCCACATAGGAAACAGCGTTAAATCCCTTGGAAAACAGGAGAAAACCAGTGCATACGCCCAGCACTGTACCAATCAAAATTCCGATACTGCCGAGTTTGCGTCCCTCCCGCTTTACAATCCGCTTGATTTGCTTTGGTGTTGCACCAATCGTCCGAAGCTGCCCGTAGCTCTTGATTTTGTCATTGATGGAGATACGGAAGATACTCTGGATCACAATATAGCCGCCGATCAGAACAATGGCAATCACGCCAGCCATCAGTGCAAAATCAAAGGATTTAGAAGCATAGGCAAAATACTTGCTGTTCATTTTGGGCATAGGAAGCTGATATTCCTCCGCAATCTCCCTGCAATAAGAGGTCATCAGTTCTTCGCCCAACTGGTCGCTGTTTTTGAAATGGGCATAGGCACGATACCCAGCCGGGTCAAACCCATCCCATTCTGTCAGGGCAGCGTTGGAAAGAATGATCGCGCAGGTATTTGCTTCTTTCTCATTTACGCTGTCCATAATGCCGGTAACGACATAATCACCATGAAAGCTCTCGGTGTCTAAGGTCACAGTGTCCCCGATCTTGGCATTGTTTCCATAGGTGGAAAGAAAGTATTCGCTTACGACAACTTCATTTGCTTTTTCAGGAACCCGGCCCTCTAACAACTCCATCTGCACCTTGGTAATCTCCATCATTTGCGCGTCACAATACACATAGGACGCATGATAGCCCTGTTCCGAAAGTTCCTCACCCAGTATATAGTAGCCGCCTACGCGCTCAAACTCCGGCAGTCCTTTCAGGGTTTCAATGTCGTTTTCCTCTACGCCCAGCCAAACCGCCTCATAAGTATCGACAACCTGATTGCGCTGCATTTGTGTCAGGGAGGTAGACACAATTCCCGTAAAGCAGATTAGAAACGCCGCCAGCGCAACGGCAATCACCACCATCAGATTCCGGCGCTTTTCACTTTGTAAACTTTTCTTTGCCAGCTTCTTTGTAATAGCGCTGGTATCATTTTCAAAAGGCCATGTCATAGCCTGCCACCTCCTTACTCCACGATCTTGCCGTCCTCAATGCGGACAATCCGATCTGCAAGACGGGCTATGTCGTCATTGTGGGTAATCATCACAACGGTTTGCCGGAACTCCGCACTGGTGCGTTTGATAAGCCCCAGCACCTCGGCGCTGGTCTTACTGTCAAGGTTGCCGGTCGGCTCGTCGGCCAGCACAATAGCCGGTTTGGTAATCAGGGCGCGGGCAATCGCCACACGCTGCTGCTGTCCGCCGGAAAGATTGTTCGGCATATTTTTCAGTTTATCTTCCAGCCCCAGCAGGTGAACGATTTCGTCCAAAAACTTCTGATCCACCGTGTCCCCGTCCAGCTCCACCGGCAGGACGATGTTCTCATACACATTCAGGATAGGAACAAGGTTATAGTTCTGGAAGATAAAGCCGATGTTGCGGCGGCGGAAGATGGTAAGCTGCTCGTCGTTCATTTTCGACAATTCTTTGTCCCGGACAACCACATTGCCGGAAGTAGGGGTGTCCAGCCCGCCCATCATGTGAAGCAGGGTAGACTTGCCGCTGCCGGAGGTTCCCACAACGGCCACAAATTCGCCCTCGTCTACGGAGAAGTTCACGCCGTCAAGGGCGCGGGTAATGTTCGGCTCTGCACCGTAATGCTTTTTTAGGTCAATCGTCTGTAAAATGCTCATATTCAAAACTCCTTTCAAGGCTTTCTGCCTGTTGATAAGGGTATTGTAAAACCCAAATGTCCGCGAAATGTTACAGCGGCCCAAAAAATTCATTGAAAATCGGGGTGAAATGTTACAACGCTCGGACATTTCAAAAATTTCTATGATAATTTCCGTATTTGATCTACCAGAGATTGTTTTTTTATCTGCCGGATTGCCAAATACGAGAAAAGCATTTGGACAGCAAGCATCAGTATAAAATAACTGAACATTTCAACTGTCGGAAAATGATAGCTTACTTTTCCAAAAATACTCATTGCACTAAAGACGGTGCAGAGAAGATATCCGACAAGAGTTCCGCATGATATGGAAAGAAGCAGTACCCCTAATGTATAGAACAGTCCCTCTATCAATAACATTTTTGAAAGCTGTTTACTGTTCAAACCAACCGCTTGCAAAACACCCAGTTCTCGCTTCCGGGTCAAGATGTTTGTTATCAGTGTGTTTAGCAGATTGATAATGCCAAAAACCCCAATAAACATAACAAAAATGTAGACTGGCATACGATAGTTCAATAGTTTTTCGTTGTATGCCTCTACCCAATCATTCAAGGTACTAACATAGAGGCTGGAAGTCGGTGGAATTATCTTTTGGATTTCATCTTTTGCGGCTGTCCATTTACTGTCATCTGTATCTACAATAAATTGATAATTGAGGTTTTCAATAGGAACGATCTTTGACAGTATTTCTAAAGGAATAAATAGCGTATCATATCCGCCATACGGGATATTAGCGTCCACAACTCCCATTACTTTTACTTCCAATGTTTGTCCGCCAACTTCAATCAGAAGTTCGTCCCCAATCGCTGCATCCCACCCAAAAGTTTCTTTCCACTGTGGGCCATTTTCAATAATAATGCCATTATTATTAAGTAGTTCCTGCAAATCTGCTGTACCATCAATCAAATATTCTTCAAGTAATTTTTGAGAGCTTGGCATATATGCGTCTGAAACAATCGGTTCAATATCTCCTGTTGGCATACGAACATTCAAAACGGTGCCTTGGTATTCTTTTATTTCTTCCACACCATCTATGTCCAAAATGGATTCTCTAAAATCTTCTGTGAGCAGATTCGATTTTTGGAGTTCTGAATATTGTTCGCTGTTATGTGCCTGCGGCCCGTAATCGCCTAATTCAAGGCGAATTTCTCCGTAAGGAAAACTCCTACGCGCCATCGCTAAAGGATCAATGGAATTAAAATATGCAGAGCTTGCCATCAGCAAAATTCCACATACCCCTAACGACAGGAGCGTTAAAGCGGTTTTCTTTCTGTTCCTTGCAAAATTAAGGAAAGCTAAATTTTTCGCGGATAGAGAACGATGTAACACTTTTGTACTGTTGGACATTACATCATTATTGCCCGCCATATAACGGACTGCTTCAATAGGCGTAACATGAGCAGCAGTTTTGGCTGGCTTAATTACAGCAATCATAACGCATAGATACACAAACAGAGCTGTGACAGCGGCAATTACAAATACCATTAAAGTGTTCCAGCCTTGTGGGACAAGGACATACCCCGCTATTGCACCGGCTAATATTCCAATCGGAATACCAATTCCGGAAAGATGGAATCCCTCTCTAAAAACGATTTTTTTCATCTGTTTTCCAGTTGCCCCTATTGTCCGCAGTTTCCCATATTCTTTTGTTTTTCTGGCTATGGACACATAGAACAGACTGTAAATAACAAGGGTACAAGCCAAAGCGATAATAAAACTGATAAATGCTATTACAGCGATATATTGACTGCTTCTCTGTTCAATGAGAGAAAAATAATATGTTGAAAACTGCATTTGCTTCGGCTGTATTTCCAATTCCCTGCACAATGTTGATAATTCAGCTTGTATAGCGGCCTTAGACCAACCATCAGATTCATTCAGACGGATATAAGCGGAGTATGCCGGTTCGCTGATCTTGTTTTCAATATAGGACTGCGGCACGAATACGGAATAATTTGAATTTTCGACAGGCAAAATACCACATAAGGTATAATCTTTTTCTCCATCTCCCAGATTTAACGATATCGTATCGCCTATGGATTTGGACAATCCAGCTCTATCAAGAAACGCCTTTGTGATAGCAATTTCATTTGTAGATTTGGGCAATTCTCCCTCTAAATCAGGATATTTTGCTAATTTCATCAGCGTTTCGTCCATTGAACGAACGGTTAATTTGTAGTCCCCATAAGATACTAAACCCAACAAATGACTTACGCCCACTTGAACCCTATCGTCATTTACTAATTCCGTAATGGTATCATTATCGACTTCATTGATGATTGCTTGATAACGCCCAGCCGCATCATTTAATGATTTTCGCTGCGAAGCAAAAAAATACAAGGTCGTTGTCATTACCAAACAGGTAGCTAAGGCAATCGTAATGATATTACTTCCGTAGCTAAAGATAGGAAAGCGCCGAGTGGAGGAAAAAGCAGGACACGAGAGGCGGATGATGCTGCA
>QXXE01000131.1 GCA_009911355.1 Clostridiaceae bacterium
AGTTGCCTCCTTAATTCTCTTTGATTATACATTAAATCCTTGCGTATGAGGTGTCAACTAAAATGGTACAACATCAGTACAACATCAGGGCAAAGGGGAAGCCTAAAAAGGGAATCCCCGACTATACCTACAAGGAGGGCGAGAGCCTTTGACAGCATAGATACAACGCCCCGTAAACAGGGCGTGAAAGACCATGAACAAGGAGGAATGATTTTATGAGTGATTATGATAACGCTGTTTTCCGGCTTGCCACGGCACAGGAAGCAGAGCCGGAGGACTACACGGGCGAGGACGGGCTTTTGTATTGCGGGAGCTGCCGCCAGCCCAAAGAAGCCTATTTCCCGGAGGGCAAGACCTTTTTCGGACGTGACCGGCACCCCAGAGAATGTGACTGCCAGCGGAAACGCCGGGAAATGCTGGAAGCCGCCGACCGGGAGCAGAAGCACCGGGAGGAAGTGGAACGGCTGAAAAGAAAGGGCTTCACCGACCCGGCTATGAGGGAATGGACGTTTGGGAACGACAACGGCAAATGCCCCCAAATGGTGAAAGCCCGTGCCTATGTGGAACAATGGGAGCAGATAAAGGACGGAAACCACGGAATGATTTTGTGGGGAGAAGTCGGCACAGGCAAGAGCTATTTTGCCGGGTGTATCGCCAATGCCCTCATGGAGAAAGAGGTTTCCGTGTGCATGACGAACTTTGCCCTTATCCTCAATGACCTTGCCGCCAGCTACAAGGACAGGAACGAATACATATCCCGCCTTTGCAGCTTCCCCCTGCTTATCCTTGACGATTTCGGCATGGAGCGTAGCACGGAATACGGGCTTGAACAGGTTTACAACGTGGTTGACAGCCGATACCGCAGCCAAAAGCCGCTGATAGTCACCACAAATTTGACGCTGGAAGAATTGCAGAACCCGGAGGACACGCCCCACGCCCGGATTTATGACCGCCTTATTGAAATGTGTTCCCCTGTCTGCATTACCGGGGAGAATTTCAGAAAAGCCAAAGCAAGGGAGAAAATGGAACAGCTTAAAAAGCTGCTGAACAGAAAGGAGAGCCTATGACCGACACCCCCAACAGAAGCACCGCCACTACCGCCCGCCGCCCGGATTGTGTGACCGAGGTACGCCGGGGGAACACCGTCCTTGTGGTTTCCGGCTATTTCAAACAGGACGCTACCGCCACCGCCGCCGACAAGATGATGAAAGTGCTGGAAGCGGAAAGCGCAGCCGGACACAAGCCGCCATTTACCGCATAAACCGGGCATGAAAAAGCGGTCATGCCGTGGAGTATGACCGCCAGTTCCTGCCTATTTTCTTTTTTGGAATTTTTCAACTGAAAATTCGTATGCTTCTTGAATAAGGGGCTTTAACCGTTCAAATGTCTGTTTGGACGGATTTAGGACGCTTACCCACCCCATCCAAGCATAAACCGGGTGGGGAATGATAATGTCTAAAGCAGTGAAATCACAATCCATATCCACGACACCGCCCGCCGCCGGACGTGCCGGAATTTTACCATACATCTTTTGGAATGTGCTTTTTCGCAGCCCAAGATTGACACGGTAAATACCTGTTCTGTCAAGATTGGACGCTTTATCGTTATCACCGTCTTTTTCCTTAACAGTCAGAACATATACGCCACGTTTTAATACAAGACCGGGATTGTAGAAAATCCCTTTTTCGCCCCAACTTTCAACGAGTACCGTACCGTTTAAGGAGGAAAGGCAGTAATCCAATATTTGTTTTGCTTCCATAGTGTTCTACCTGACAAAATATAAAATAAAGAGCTGTCGGATTATTGTAGCACAAATCAGAGATTATTTCCATAAACATCTAATTTGCGACAAGCCTTAATGAAAAACCGTGATATTTTTCGACATAAAGTAGCAAAAAGAACTGTACAGCCCACCCCGCCCTATGCTATAATAAACCTACGGAATAGTGGGGCTGGCTGTCGGAAACGGAGGAATCTATGTCAAGACAGACCACCCAGCAACTTATTACCGCCCTATATCCGAGATTATCCCATGAGGACGAGCTTTCCGGGGAATCCAATTCCATAAGCAACCAGAAAAGAATTCTTGAAGCCTACGCAAAACAGAACGGCTTTACCAACCTCAAATGGTACACGGACGACGGATTCTCCGGGGCGAATTTCCAAAGACCCGGCTTCCAGTCCATGCTTGCCGACATTGAAGCGGGGCTTGTGGGAACAGTCATTGTAAAGGATATGTCACGGTTAGGGCGAAACTATCTTCAAGTGGGAATGTATACGGAAATGATTTTCCCACAGAAAAACGTCCGTTTCATTGCTATCAATGACGGCGTTGACAGCGCACAGGGCGAGAATGACTTTGCACCTTTGCGTAATATTTTTAAGAACACGAGGCATTTGGGAGGGGTAAACTGCTAATTTCTCTCCAATTCGACAAATCAGTGTGCAACAATCAAATATCGCGGCTGTTACAGAATGTTTCCGTCTGGCTGCTGATGCGGTCAGGCGCTTTTTTTGCCCGATCACACCAGCCCAACAAAGCGGTAGTAAATTTTAATGTCCTGGTGTCTTTGACCGTCTATGACGGTTCGTTCTCCAACTTCAATGCGGTCAATCAGTTCCTCAATGATTTCCCGGTTCAGTTCCTGCAAGTCCAGATACTGCCGGATGGTTCCAGCCCACTGGTGGATATTGGCGATGTCCTGCTGGGCTTTCCGTTCCCCGGCTAACAGACTGTCCAGGCGTTCCGATTTCTGGATGCGTTCCTGCTCGTTCTTTTGAATCAGAACCGAGAAGGAATCGCCGCTGATTGCCCCCCTTACCTTATCTTCATAAAGTTTTGCGGTGATCTGTTCCAGCTCCTCCAAACGCCGCCGCAAACGGCTGATTTCCTGTCGGCTGTCCTCCTGTTGAGCGGCGCTTGCGGATTGGATGTGCTGTTTCAGCTTATCCAGTACAGCGGCTTCATCGGCTGCAACCGCTTTTCCATGCGCCCGGATTTCACTCAGCACCAGGTTTTTCAGGCTGATCTCAAAAATCCGGTGCCAGGAGCAGATGCTATGTCCGGTAGTGGCAAACCGGGAGCAGAAATAAGAAGTATAGTGCTTGACAGTGCCATTTTTCCGGCGCTGTGTTTCGCGGGCGGCAACCAGAGGATGCCCGCAGTCCGCGCAGACCAGCTTTCCGGTAAACAGAGATGCTTGGGGCGGCGTATTGTTAGCGGAAATCTGTTTCGCCGCCTGATTGATTTTCTGGACAGCCTCCCACAGCTCCGGCCCGATAATTGCCTCGTGCGCGCCCTCATGGGAAATCCATTCCGATTCCGGTTTCCTTATCATGGTCTTATCCTTATAGGAACGGGAACCGGTGCAGTTCTGTGTGAGCGTACCGGCATAAACATCATCGTTCAGAAGGCTTCGGACGGTTGCGTAAGCCCACAGCCGGGAATACTTGCAGCTGCCATTTCCGTAATGGACCGCCCAGTACCAGCGGGGAGAGAGAATCCCTTTCTCATTCAGGGCGGCGGCGATTTTCCCATAGGCCATGCCGGACTGACGCATCTGGAATATCTGCCGCACAACAGTGGCGGATTCCCCGTCAATGACCAGCTTGTGTCTGTCCTCCTCGCTCTTGCGGTATCCGTAGGGAGCGTAGGCGGCAAGATACTGGCCGTTTTTCTTCTTGGCATGAAGCACCGACTTGACCTTGCTGGACAGGTCCTTGAGATGGTAGTCATTCATCAGACTGCGGAAGTGCAGCATATCGGTGTTGTCCCCCTCGCTGTCCAGGCAGTCCAGAACCGATACGAACCGGCATCCGAGGGACGGGAAAATGACATCCGTATAACGGCCCACCTCCACAAAATCCCTGCCTAAACGGGAAAGGTCCTTTACCAGAATCAGGTTAATCAGGCCATGCCTTGCGTCCTCCAGCATTTCCAAAAATCCGGGCCGCTGGAAGTTGCCGCCGCTGTACCCATCGTCCTGATAGGTCTTGACCTCTATCCAGCCGTTGAGCATGACGAATTTGGAGAGGATTTCATATTGGTTCTCAATGCTCACCGATTCATCGCTGGGGATATAGCCCTTCGCTTTTGCGGAATTGGAGGCGTCATCCACACTCAGGCGGCAGTAGATACCGACTTTATATTGCTTCGCCATAATCCTGCCCCCTTTCCTGTGCCAGCGCCCCGTCCACATTCCCGACATAGCGGTAGTAGACCTTGACCTCACAAATCCGCTGCCCGTTGACCTTCTTGGTATCGCCAACCTCGATCCGGTCTACCAGTTCAAAGAGAATGGTTTCGTCCAGTTCCGAGATTTCCGTATAGCGCCGGATAATTTCCAGCCAGCGGTCGGTATCCACCTGGTTTTCCAGGTGCGCCCGGACTTTCCTTTCCAGTTCCGGGACTGCCTCCGCCTTTTCTGCCCGTTCCGCTTCATATTTCTGCATCAGGGTCTGAAATACCGTCTGCGGGATGGAGCCGGTGCATTTGTCCTCGTAGAGATTCTGCATCAGGCGCTCCAAATCGGAAATACGGGCTAAGGAGGATTTTAATTCCTGCTCATAGGAGAAAAGCCGGGTGTGGGATTCCTTCTCCTTCAGCCGGAGAATCTCGCCCATCAGCCGGTCCGGGTCATATTCCGCAAAGCGGGCCTTTTCCCGGATGTCCTCCAATACCAGCTGGGTCAGCACCGTTTCATAGATGGTGTGGATGGTACACGCGCCCCTTCCGCTGCGGGAGTAGTTGCCGCAGATGAAAGAGCTGTACCGTCCCGGCCTGCCATCCTTATAGGTGAACTTTTCGATGTGGTTCCGCATTTTGAAACCGCAGTCGGCGCAGTACACAAGTCCGGTGAAGATGCTCTTGCAGCCATCGGACGGGGCGCTTTTCCGCACCTTCTTTTTGCCGATGCTGGCTACGGTATCCCACAGTTCCCGCGAAATAATAGCCTCGTGGGTCCCCTCCACCCGAATCCACTCGTCCTCCGATTTATTGACGAGCTTGCGGGATTTATAGGAGAGTGTGCCGCTTTTGCCCTGTACCATGTTCCCGATGTAGACCTCGTTGCGGACCATGTTTTTAACCGTCTGGTCAGCCCATTTGTGGTTGACCCTGCGGGGGTCGCTCTGGCCCTTGCGCTGGTAGTACAGCACACCGGGCGGCTGAATCCCTTCTTCATTGAGCGCCACCGCGATGGCGTGAAATCCCATGCCTGATGCCCGCATTTCAAAGATACGGCGCACAACCGGCGCGGTTTCCTCGTCAATCACCAGATGGTGCTTATCCAGCGGGTCGCGCCGGTAGCCATAGGCGGGGTAGGTCCCCATGAATTTTCCGTTTTCGGCACAGGCTCTCTTGACCGCCTTGACCTTCTTGCTGGTGTCCCGGCTGTAAAATTCGTTAAATAAGTTCAAAAAGCACATGACATCGGTGCTTCCGTTGTCGCTCATGGTGTCAATGCCGTTGTTCAGCGCGATGAACCGGCACCCAAGAGAGGGGAACAGGTAATCCGTATATTGCCCAAATTCGATGTAGTTGCGGCCAAAACGGGAAAGGTCCTTCACCAGAATCACATTGATCCGCTTTGCCTTTGCGTCCTCGATTAACCGCCTGACGCCTGGGCGGTTGAAGTTCGTGCCGGAGTATCCGTCGTCGATATAGACATCGACCTCATTCCAGCCGCGCTGCCTGACATAGTTTTGAAGCAGCAGCTTCTGGTTCTCAATGCTGACCGATTCCCCATCATGTTCATCGTCGTTGCTTAACCGGCAGTAGATGCCCACGTTGTATGTTGTATCCATCATCTTTCTTTTACCTCCCGACCATCTCAGAATCCATACCTCGTGCGGCAAAATGGCTCCGCAGGTTTTACCCTGCATGAATATCTTACCGGAGAATCCACCGCCGCGCAATGGTGCGGGTCGCCGGTGGCGACCTCTAAGCGCCAAAGGCGGTTAGAAGCACCGACCGAGCCGACAGGCGAGAACGGCAGGCCGCGAGGCTTTCTGTTATTTGGAACCGCTGGCAGCTGGAATGGCTTCCGACATGGCGCGTCTGACTGCCAGCTGTTCCAGCGTCTTTCCCAGGTCCTTTTCTCCCGAAAAAAAGCTGGTGACGCGATAAATTGTTTTCCCGATCCGCACCTCTTTGTAGGAGCTTGTCGGGGTTGTCTGTTTGGTCATAAAGACGCACCTCCGTTCAAAAATTGTTTTTGCTCTATGGTTAAAAAGCAGCCGTATCGAAAGATAAGGGCGGCGGTTGCCGCTGGATACCGTCCGGTACGGCTGCTGCAATTCTGTTTGGATGGTTCGTCATATTTGCCACGCCCCCTGACGATAGGGACATAACAGGCCGCTCCCGGCAGAGCTGTCATAACTCCGCAGCGCCGTTTTACTCGTGCGCCGCAGGGTTCCCCCCAAGTCTTTGGCGGGCCGTGAGGAAGTATCTTTAAGCCCCCGCACCATCATCGCGCCCGGAACGCCATCTCCGGGTTTAAGGCTGGACGTAGATCGCTCGGATTGCCTGTCTGTCATCACCTCCTGCAAGCAACCGTCCTGGCGGCGCGCCTTTTCCGCTTCGATACGGGTTATGTACCTGTTATGCCGTATATTCAGTTGTCAAGCTGCAATGAGGGGCAAGAGGACTTGTCCCTTCAATGTGTAGGCATTGGGAAAGGCGATTTGTTAAGCCTTTTTCAAAAAAATCTTGATTTTATTTATTCGCTGTGTGATTGCGCTCCGGGAACAGTTCCACAGCCTTGCGACATCGGCCTGCCGGTATCCGTCCACAATGAGCAGGGTCAGCAGTTCCAGATCGTCCTCCGGCAATTTGCAGAGCCGCCGGTACAGCAGTTCATCCTCCAGGGAGGACAGCCAGCCAAACCGCCGGGAATCCACATCGCCGGTGTCCCAGGTGCAGGACAGGGATTCAAATTTTCGGAACAGGCAGGACTGCTCGCTCTCGTCCTCACACTGTTCGCTGGGAAGGGCCTGTACGCGGTTCTGATAGGTCCGCTGGCTGCAAAACCAGGTCCAGTCATATTCCTTCATCGCCGCGATCTGCCTGTCGTCCATACCGGCTGCGCGGTATTCCTGTTCCAGCCGGGTCCATTCTGCATCAAACTTCCTTTTCTCATATCCATAGTGAAAGCCCATAGTTTTCCTCCATTTCGATTCAGGCGTGGTTGACGGGTGAATCGAATGGAGGTGGGGACCGGCAGCGGTACACATCGGGAGGTTTCCCTAAAAATCGACAATAAGAAACGCCAGCTTCTCGCAATGAGAAACTGGCGCAACAAAAAACACCATGATTATGCTGATTTATATGGATTGATAATACTGATGCGAATCAAGAGTAGAAAAGGGTAGACAAACAGCGCAAAAGAGCAGAGAATG
>QXXE01000132.1 GCA_009911355.1 Clostridiaceae bacterium
CAGGGAACTCAAAGATATCTTCTCCGCTTTCCATATCCCTCTTCCTGTAGGTTAAAATCTTCGCGGGATTTTAGGATGTACTTTTTGTTTTCTGCCATTTTAGACAGTCCTCCGTTCCGAAATCGTTGTTGTCAATCCTGATTTCAGATGCGGAGGAGAACGACATCGCACACTATACCATAAAACAAAAAAACAGCGGTCGATCTTACGAAAATCCGTAAGATCGGCCGCTGCTTCAAAAAGTATCAGGAGTCGTCCCATATAGGCAGTGTGCTTTGTCCGCGAATGCTGCACAGTTGGCAATATCATATCGCTTTATCCCTTTTGCAGTTGTATGCACGATCAGCTTCAAATCATATTTCTCAAGCTTTGCAATATTTGATTGAGAGTTTTATCTCGCTGATATTGTCCTTATGATATTGACTGCTTCCTTTGGTTTTCGATAACTCAAGTGCGCCGACAAAATAGATGAACTTGTAAATGCACGCAAGAACCAGCCACATCAAAGCACATATAGCGCTCGAGCAATATAATGTACGTAAAATATAGGATAGCTTAGGGGGAATATATCAGTTTTTCTCATTCGTTGAGTATAGGATAAATTCCCCCCAAATATGAATAAAGAATTCGTTAAATTGATGAAGATAAAAGGCTGAAACACTTTTACAGTGTTTCAGCCTTTTATCTTCTCGCTCACCAATCTTAGTTTGCACCATGTTTATGCTATTTCTATCCAAATTAATAAAAATTTGCGGTAATTAGGGTTTACTGAAAAAGTCCTCGTTTCGAATAATTATGCATCAAACGTTATTTTCTTCTTTGAAATGTTTCTAAATTTGAATAAAAATACAGATTTTGCGGTTGATGCGGTTTCGCAAGGGTTTGACCCATGCAAAATACACATTCCAGTTTCACCTGACAAGATGGGAAAGCCCCCCCCCAAAAAAGCAACGGTTCGCAGGCCAGCCCTCTGGATTTGGGGTCGTTTTGGATTTTCAAATTCAGAGAGTGCGGGCTAAAAACGAGCCTGAAATCCGTGGGTTTATTAAATTATGTAGGTATATTCAAACACTTTCGACTTTTTCAGCAGACCCTAATTATATATCGTGTTCGCAGCATGAAGTATCAGATCGTCCGTTTGAACGGAAATGAAAAGCTCAAGAGCTGCTACTTTTCAATCATCAAAAGTCAAAATCACCTTTAACGCAGCTTTTTCCCGAACTAATCGAAATGCCTCTTCAATCTGCTGATAAGGCAGCACATGGGAATAGAAATTCTTGGGGTCGACCTTCCCGCTTTCAATTAATGAAATTGTTTCATCCATAATTTCATATTCTCCATATGGGAAGTTAAGCATATGCAGTGAAGTGTTGCATTGCAGACGAGATGTATCAATTGTACGATCATCCTTTTTAAGAACACCAAGTGAGCATACTCTACCTCCCGGTTTCAACCGGGAACTACCTTCGTATAAGATGCTAGTAAACCCAACGGCATCTATCACAAGGTCAAATTTACGTCCAGTCAGAGCCTTATCGACGCTTTCTTCTGCAAAATTAACGGTCTGGTCAACATGAGCTACCTTCACGGCCTGTGCTAGCCGTTCCGGTACACTATCAATTTGCACGACTGTTTCTGCGCCGCGCAGCTTGCAAAACATTGCCAGGGCAATCCCCATCGGTCCCGCACCATAAATAAGCACATCTTTGCCTGACCCGGCACCGAAATTTTTGGCCGCACTGTGGCATTCTGCCAGTGAAAGCAACACGCCCGCATCGACATAGCTCATAGATGCAGGAAACTTATGCTGTTTGGGGAATGGAATATCCTCCTCTGCATAGCCATCTTCCCTCATTGCCTGTCGGTCGCAAACCAAGCCATACTGCGCCATACTGCCATGTGTTTTTGTATAGCCATTTCCTGCATCTGGACGAAGATTCGGATGAATAAACCGCTCACCTACTTGAATGTGGCGCACTTTACTGCCTGCCGAAATGACTTCACCTGCCCCTTCATGTCCAAGCACGGTAGGAAATCCTCCAAATCCAGTTTCCAATGTTCCTGCAACAATTTGAGAGTCTGTACCACTGCAAATCCCACAGGCATGGACGCGAATTAACGCTTCATATTCTCCCGGTACTGGCTTTGGCACATCATCTACAACCCTGACATCTCCTGCAGAAAGGACTGCAACTGCTTTCATCATTTCCATGATCCTAACCTCCAAACATGTTCATATCGGATGCTTTGTTTTTTGATGCAAAAGCCCTGCATTAGCGCAGGACTTTTGCAAGGAGAAAGAAGAAGAGAGAACGAAAAACTGTTTACTTAACTGCTTTCATAAAGATTCGCTGATATGTCAAAATACCAGATGCGCTGGCAAATCTGGATAAGTAAGCAGGGGGCGCAGTAACCACAACACGATGAATCATATCCGCAAACTCCGGTTCCATCAGCATTTTATCAATACTCGGATACATTGTCTCCCCGCCCATTGAGCAGATAATCAGGCGACTGCCATCCAAATTTGAATTTCGCAAGACTCGAAGGGCATGTCTTGTTGCGTCCAAGCCATCGCTGCCTTCCGGCGTATTTGCGCAGCGATAGGCCAACGTCCGATGCGCCTTATCAATAACCCCAGCCAGAGAACCAGCTGCCTCTGCCGGAGAAAGCATATCTTCGGCAACCATCAAATCGCGGATTTTCTCTGCAACCGTAATATCTCCAGAAGCTCTGTATTGCTCCATCATTTCGCGAAGCGCAAAAGTTACATTGCAGCGCTGCTTGATAAATGTGTTAATAAAATAGGGTTTTGCCTGCAAGGCAAGTGCGATCTGATGCGGCTCAAACATCAGAGTAAAGTTTGTGCGATACCCTTTTTCCCACAAGCGATAAGCAAGGTTATGACCATAAAAATTCGTTTCTACGGTTCCGCCTTCAAAGCCCTTTGTAAAGCTGCGATCCACAAGGCTTGGGACATCTTCTCGGGCAATCGGCCCAGTATGCGGCACCTTCACAACCAAACGGTAAGGAGTCAGGATCTCCTCGAAGCGGGCAATTTCCTCCAGTATCTCACTTTCCGGGGCAAACGGATTATCCACTTCCACGCTAATATCCGTACCAGGGCCGAGTACCCGACAGATCTCCTCCATGACCTCATAACGGTCCTTAAACTTACCGCCGATATTGGCATCTGGATTGTTGATAAAGCTGTCGTAAATAATTGCAGGATTGCAGGTCAGGTTTGCGATAAAGTTCTTCATGGGAGCGACTTCGTAAGGATTCGCACTATCGGCTGAATACAGAACTCTTGTGGGGCGTTTCACCCCATTTTCCCCATAGGAAATATCGCGTTTCAGATCGATCTGCACCGAGCCGTCTTTCCCATAGCAAAAATCCGGACGGAAACCTGCCGGGATCGTGCCCTGTGCAACATGGAATGTGTCGATAACCTTCTGAAACTCACTGGTTACACCCAACACAGGAATCTCGCCGGGCAGCAGCGCTATATCCTCAACCGGCATCTCCAGATGAGCGATCCGCTTCCAGGAATCCTCTGACAGCCCATTTTGCAGCGTAACTTTCCCTGCCGCATGCAATGCATCCAGAGTTGCTTTCAGGCCCTTTACTGAAATCATATTTATACTCTCCTTTACATGAGTGATTTCTATGCTTATATAATACCCGAAAATGACCCTGTCCAGCAATGGAGTTATCCTTCACTTTTTCATGAATCAACTTTGATTTTTTAATGTGTATCTTTCCTGTGTCTCCGTTCCCACTCACGGCGGTATTCAGAAGGCGATACCCCTACATATCTCTTAAAAATTGTGCTAAAATATGTTGAATTATCATAGCCGCACATATAAGCAACTTCATAAGAACGATAGTCCCCTCTACGCAAAAGGTTTTGCGCATGCTCAAGTCGCATTTCTGTCAAATAGCTGACAAAAGATTGTCCTGTATTCTGCTTAAACAAAGCGCTAAGATACGTTGGAGAAATATTTACCGCACCCGCAACTATATCCAGCGACAGTCCGGAGTTCAAATAATTTTCGCCAATATACACCTTTGCCCGATCTACAATATCCGGATTCCCTCCCTCATTTGACTTCACAAAATCACAAATGATATCTAAAATCCGTGTCAGCTCTTGCATCATGCAGTCCAATGATTGACACGCCATGAGCTTGCGATAGTCCGCCATAGGTTCAGGCAATATGCTCTGAATCGGGCAATGCATCTCTCCCAACAAACGGATAATTTCCCCAAATACAAAACCAACCAGCATACTGGTATAGAGATATGAATTATGAGAATCTCGACGAATTGCTTTTTCGGTTTCCTTTAGGGCTTGATGCACTTCCTCTTTTCGGAAACCAGAAAGTGCCTGGATAATATTTCTCATATCAACATCCTTTGGCAGCGGAGATGTAAAATCTTGCGCTAACACTTCGCTCGCCTGGATATCCTGCCCTTCTCCTAAAAGGAACGTCTGGTCAATGCACTGCTGTGTCTCCTCATAGGCTTGTCTACACTGTGTAATCCCCCCCTGAAGGGTCGAGGAACAAATCGTTGTATATGCCATCCGCATGGCGGCCGCACGGAGTCGCCGAATATATGACCGGATTCGGAAACGCAGCTCATGCTCCTGAGTGTTGATAAACAATAAAAAATACCGGCCATGATCGTTCTCAATTACGCGCATGTCCTCATCACTTTGCGCAACCAGGATGCCTTCCAGTTCTTGCGTAAATGTAAAAATATTTTCCTCATTCATATCCGCAGTTAGCCGGTCAAAATCATCGATTTGCACCAAGACACCGGCACACCACACCGCATCCAGCCATTTTTTCGATAACCCATTCTTGAGTTCCTCCGGACTCGCGGTGCCTGCCAGATAACGGCGCAGCAGAAACTGCTCCCGCACCATCCCCTCCTCTTGAATACGCTGTTGAAGCAAATCAAACCTGCTTTGCTGACTATGCTGTGTATCCAACTCCTGTCGCAACCGAGTCAGCACGCCGCATAGCGCATTTAGGTCAACCGGCTTAAGCAGATAATCATAGACCCCCATCTGCAGTGCTACTCGTGCATACTCAAATTCACCAAACCCTGTCAAAATAATGAACCGACACATTGGACGCTGTTCTCTCAATGCGCGGATCAGTTCCACACCATCCATCCGTGGCATCCGAATATCGGTGATCACAATATCCACATCCAAGCGTTTTGCCTGCCGGACTGCTTCCCTGCCGTTCTCTGCCGTTCCAACCAATTCCATGCCGAATGTCTCCCACGGCACAGACTGTCGAGTTCCTTCCAGAATGATTTCCTCATCATCGACTAATAGAACCTTATACATCATGATATCCTCCCCATGTTTTTGGCAAACGCAAGCGTACCGAGGTTCCAAGCGCCGGCTCACTGATAATCTGCATTCCAAACTCTGCCCCCGCTAAAATGTGGATACGGTCATTTACATTACCCAGTCCATAGCCTTGAGTCCGTATCCTTTCACGCTTTGCAAGGGTATCGGTTAATGCTTTTAACTTCTCCGGAGGTATACCAATGCCATCATCACGTACTTCCATGACTAAATCTCCCTTTTCCTCCAATACATTTACAAACAAATGGCACTTTTTTTCCGCAGGTCGGATCCCATGTACCAAGGCATTTTCTACAAGCGGCTGAAGCAATAATTTCGGTGTTAAGTATCCACGCACCCGTTCTTCTAAATAGATCGAATAATCAAACGATTTCCGATAACGAAGTTTTTGAATTCTAAGATAGCTTTCAATATGCCGTACTTCATCCGCTACAGGAATAAAATCACTGCCCCTGCTCAGGCCAATCCGGAAAAAACACGTCAGCGCGGTAACCATTTCATGTGCACGCTCATTTTCCCCCTCCCAAATCAGCCAAGCAATAGAGTCCAGTGTATTATATAAAAAATGTGGGTTAATCTGCGCCTGCAGCGCCTTATATTCGGCCCATCTCAAGCGCTCCTGTTCATGGCGAATTGTTCCCATCAGTTCGTTGATATGCACTGCCATATTTTTCATGCTTGCTGCCAACGCACCGATCTCATCTTCACGGACCACTTGAAGTTCCGCTTCAAAGTTCCCGGTTTCGACCTGCTGCACAAACCCCATCATCGCCTGAATGGGCCGCAGTTCATAGGCTCGCAGTACACGAGAAACAACAAGATTCGTCAAAACAGCAATAGCAGCAATCCAAAGCACGGTCTGCAAAATTTGACGGCTATCCTCACGCAGGAAATCCTTATAAACCAGACCTACAACAGTCCATCCGCTTGCAGGCATTCTCCCACATATGACAAAAAAATTCTCTTTATCATAAACTGTCAGCTGTTCTCCAATCGCTTCGCTGCGTGCCAGCTGAACGGCCAGCTCCGACTGATTATCATCCTGCGACAGTTCGCATAGAAGGTTTCCACCGCGATCCAACAAGAACAAATTGCTATTTTCGCCCAAATCAACTTGCATAATACGTCGAATAGCAGATATTTTAACTTCAATTATGATCACCCCACAGGGTCTACCGGTTTCCACGCTGCTGAAGGAGGAAACTGCACTCAACACACTGTCTCCAAGATTGTTCACAATCATTGAGCCATCCAAGCAAGCCAACCACTGTGTAGCGGCATGATTGCGCGCGTTAAAATAAAGTTCTTCCGATAGTATGATTTCATCCAAAAATGAATAATACCGCGATTTTGCTGCCACACCATTATCAAGCAGCAAATACGCCCCGCTTATCATATCATAATGTTGGCAAAGCTGTTTCAGCCGTCCATTGAGTTTGAACTGAAGCTGCGATTCATCCGTTTCATATAAACACTCCTGTATCAATGCATCAGACCGGATCTGAGCAGCCAACTCATCCGCTTCCCCAATCATCCCATCCAAGTCTCTGGAAACATTATGCATAATCTGGGAGGACAGACGCAATGCGCTGCTGCTCATGCGGGTGTCTGAGACATGGTAGATCAGCCAGCCTGCCACCGCCAAGGGGATTATCATAAGCAGAGTAAAATACAACAATAGCCGCACGCCCACTGAACTCTGAAACAAAGCCTTCATTCTCCTCATTTTTGCACTCCTCTACAACCGATTCTTTCAAAACCTTGAACATTCATTTGGTCTGCATTCTACAAGCCTGTATTTACAAGATGACAGTCGTGACGGCACGAGACTACCATCATCAGAATAGGCCGATTCCCATCTAGAATCCTGCCAAATTGTAGTGGTCAAGCATTTTTGTAACATTTGTGGCTAAAAAATAAGGCAATTAATGCTGGATTATTTCCAGTTTCC
>QXXE01000133.1 GCA_009911355.1 Clostridiaceae bacterium
TTTTTTCGTCCTCTTCTCCCATATTTCTTGTAGGGTAAATCTTTACCGGGAATTCAGGATGATAGTAACTTTTCCGGCCCTCTTGCCGGTTCTCATAAAGCCGACATTCCTCCATGGCGGCGGCAACCTCGTCCGGCACTTCAATAAACGTGTCCTTTGTGTAGAGCGGGTAATAGTGCTTTCGCAAATTGACAATCGCCATGCCGCCCTCACTTTCCCTGGAGGTGGTCTGCGTAGTAGCGGCGGAGGTTGCACAGGCCACGGCGGATAGACAGACACACGTTGCTATTGTGGACGCGCTCCCGGTCTGCGATCTGCTGCTGGGTCAGCCCGCCCAGGTAGTAGGCGCAAATCCGGCGGGCTTGGGTGGGAGTGGCGTGGGCCAGGGCCTCCCGCAAGGCAGAGGCCAGCCGGTCACGCTCGGCCTGTTCCTCCGCCAGCATGACAAGCTGCTCCGGGGACGGGCTGTGTTCCAAGGCATAGTTCTCCGTCCAGTCGTAAGCGTCCAGCGAGTAGAACGCTCGATGATACCGCTTGCGGCGCTCATGGTTCCGCATTTCCCTGACGGACTGGCACAGCACGTCAAAGACTTCCTCACTGACCTCCACCAGTTTGTCCTGCTGATAGTGGGGATAGTGGAGCCGTAGGTTGATAACTTTCATTTTGACCTCCTAAATGACAGGAGGGACAAGCAGCCGAAACTGCTTGTCCCTCCCGGTGATGGAGCATTTTGCCCCTCACCTTATAGCCCACTTAGGGGGTCGTTCGTGGGGTCAGTTTTGGAAAAACTTTTTGAAATTTTTCCTTACCGCCATGATGCTGTCACGTACTGCGTACTTGGAGCAACCGCACATTTCAGCAATCTTCACATAGCTGAAATCGTACAGCGCATAGAGCAAAAACCGCTCCCGCTGGGTGTCGGTGCAGAGCGCCAGAACCGCCAGAATTTCATCCAGTGTTTCCCGCTGGCAGACCAATTCTTCCGGGGTGGCGCAATAGGGCAAGCGGCCCTCGGTGCTGATTATGTACTCGTCACACTCGCGCCCGTCCCAATACCGCTGACGCTCCCGGTAAAGTTTCCGATTGTTCCGCTTGGCCTGTTCCAGATAGTCAGCAACTTCGGCACTGACCTCAACGGACACAAACCTCCCATTGATTCTGATGGTGATTTCCATTGTCCTTTCCTCCGTTCAGATTTTTTGGGGTCTGAACGGGGAAGGGCGGGGAACGGCAGCGAGGCCGGTGTCGCTGGCCCGGAAATAGAAAAACGCCCGTATGGTGCAAGACCATTCGGGTGCGGGGCATAACAGTATGAGCCGTCAGGAAACGACTGTTTTCGCAAGTCTGGGTGGAGTTCGCCGCTGTGGGGATCAGGCTTTTTTTGATAAATGCCTATCTACCTTTTGTCGCATGGCGGCGTCCTCCTATGTGCCGCCGGTGGATATAAAAATGGCGGCTTTGAATAATCAAAACCGCCACTGGAAAGAGCGTTTGGACATGAGGAATCGGCCTGCCCAGCAACGGTTTTTTCTTTTCTGCCGCTGGGCAGATCATTTACTTTAGAGATATAATAAGAGAAGCTTTTGAAGATTTCATAAAGATTTGCAAAAAATGGGTGGCTATAAAAGCCACCCATCCTATCAAAATGGAATTTTCAAAATTACTTTTGCACCGCCTGTACTTTTGGAGTTTTCTAAGACAAGCTCACCACTATGTTGTTCCATAATGGATTTTGCAATATATAGGCCCATACCAAAGTGCATCTTTGAATTACGGCTTTGGTCGTCCATAAAGAATTGTTCTTGCGCGTGCCGCAACGCTTCGATAGAAAATCCTTCCCCCTCGTCCGTGACTGAAATTTCAACGAAATCGTCTTTTCCGCAGACATCTATATGAAGTGTTCCATCTTGAGGGGAATAGTCCAACGCATTATTTACCACATTTTGAATAGCACGTCCTAACAAAACCTTATCTGCGGTTAGTTGCATCGGGATGTCGGACGTACTCATTCGCAAATGAATTTCTTTTGTCCTGCACAAAGCATCTATTGATACTTTCACTTGCTTTAGATAATCAGGAAGATTAAAGATTTCTTTATTAAGCTGATACCCTGTTGAAGCCGTAGACAGGTCTATCAGGGTTTTAACATAAACTTGCATCTGCGTATAGCTGTCTGTGATGTAGTCAGCACATTCCTGTTGTTCTATTGTTAAGTCAGTATCGTACAACAATTCCGTATTGCCTCGGATGATGGTTAGCGGTGTCTTGAGATCATGGGCTAATGCAGAAATCTGTTCTTGCCGCAGTTTGTCAGCCTGCCATTGTTCTGTAAGCGATTTTTTTAGTGCCAATTTCATGTGATCGAGTGCATCAAGAGTTAAGTCGATTTCATATAAATGGCTTTTTTCAACCTCAAAATTCAAATCCTGCTGCTCAATTTTCTTTACAGCAGTCAGCAATTTATCCATTTTGCTCCCAAGGTATTTCCCGAATAGATATGACAAAACAATCAAGAGAAGCAGGATTTCCAATATAATGACAGCAATTAACACCCAATCTGCCGAAGGAAATATTCTATGCAGCAGTGGATTGCTGAATTGGGCGGTCATTCTATACCTTAAAATCAGTATTTCGTCAGTCCTGTCTATCACAGCATACAGATAAGGCTTGCTGCTTGTCTGATTGTTCACAATACACATTTTCCAAACGGAAGCTGTTTCTTCCAGATCGAGCGAACCGCCAATATACTTTCCGTCTTTTGTGAAAAGGGCATATTCACAAAGAGGTGGTATTTCATTTTCTGTAATCCGATCTGTGGATTGTAAACTTCCCCTCGCATTTTCTATTTCTTCGCTCATTCTATTTATAGGGTATATAAATCCAATTTCAACTTCAAATAGATAGAGGGCTATGTTGACAAAAGCAACCAGAAAAACACCAAGCGCAAGAAATATCGCATACTTCATAAAAACAGTACGCAGTTTTCTTACACCCATTTATAGCCAACCCCCCAAATTGTTTCAATCGTTGACAAATGAAATTCAGCTAACTTCCCGCGTATATTTTTGACGTGAGTAGAGATAACAGAACTATCACTTTCTCCGTCAAATCCAAAGACCGCCTCATAGATTTGCTCCCGCGTAAATGTTTGTCCATGATGTCGTGCCAGATATTCGCATATTTCGTACTCACTTTTTGTCAACGGAACCTTTTTTGAGTTGATTTCAGCTTCTTTTGCATTGAGGTGAAAAATGACGCCGGATATTGAAAAGCTGTTTTTCTTTTCTCTTACATCACGCCGCAAGTGAGCATTTACCCGCGCTCTAAGTTCGTTTGTCCCAAACGGCTTCGTTATATAGTCATCTGCTCCAAGTCCTAATCCCTGAACAATTTCACTTTCCTGCGTTTTTGCAGTAAGGAAAATGATCGGGCAATCTACACGGTCGCGGATTTGATTGCAGAGGTTAAAACCATCAATTTCCGGCATCATAACATCCAGCAAAATCAAGCCAAACTTTGAAAAATCCATTTCTGTGACTACCTTGGCATTTGATTGTAGTGTAACTAAGTGCTGATCTTTTTCTAAAACACGCCTGACAAGCTGGAGCATAGCAATATCATCGTCCACTACTAATATATGTGCCATTATCTCACCTCTCTGTCCTGATTTATATATTTGCGCTCCAAGGACATCTACATTACTGTTGCGCCAAAAGGCATCAACGCCAGTTTTGCCATTTTGAAGCACTGTACTCCGAAAGGAATACCGATAATCGTACAACACAAAAGCAACCCATTTAGTAGCGCCACCAACGCCAAAGGGATACCGCTGATAAGTAGCCACAAGATATTGGCAATCGCAGACATAGCACCGCCGCCATAATTCACATCTTTTCCAAAAGGGAAGAAAGCAAGTGACGCAAACTTAAAGCATTGACGGCCAATCGGAATACCGACAATGGTAATGCTCCATAAAACACCGGCAACCAGCCAAGAAATTCCCTGCCACAGTCCGCAGCACAAAAACCAAATAATATTGCCCAACCAATTCATCAGCTCTACCTCCACTCTCAATCGGCTGACCGATTTCCGCTATATTTGGAAAACCAGAGGACTACAATTCCTATTATAGCACACGTTGACAATATGCAAACGATGATGCCAAAATCCATACCTATTCTGTCTGGCGGCATTAGGCCAAAGGTCGTTTCCAGAACGTAAGAAGAAAAACGAATACCCCAGCCATAAGGGATGACAAACCAGATCCCCGTGCCTAATCCTGTTTGGAGAAGCGCAACCAAAAGGCTCCCGAACACTCCAATCCCTATTCCCAAATTTTTACCAAATCGAATTGCTAATACGAAATGAATACCATACAGCAAAATGTTACTGCCCCAAAGAACAAGTGGAATTACTGTATAAAATCCGGAAGGAATTTCAGTTGTGCCGCCAACCAGTGGAAATAGCGCACCAAATAGTACACTACTCAATACGGTTGCCAAAAGTCCAGTCACAAGCAAAATAGTCAATTTGGAAAGAGCGGCTTTCTGTCTGTATGGAAGTGTCAATATATTTTGAAAATGTCCTGCTTTTGCTTCCTGTTCTGCTGCAACATAGCAGACAATCCCGATTGCAAAGGGAAAAGCAACGGCCATGATCTGAAAATAAGCAGCCAGTTTATTGATGTCATCGCTTTGGGAAACGCCCGCATATAGTAACATCATAGCCGCCCCGCATACGGCAAAAATAGCGTGCAGAAGGAAAAAGCAGGAATGACATAACTTGTATAAATCACTTTTCAAATAGCAGATATAGTTAGCCATCGGATTTTCCCCCACATCCAAGCAATTTAGAGCAAATCCAAAAGGAGGCAGCAGCTAATGCCAAGCTAATGGCAAGAGCGGGAAAAATATGCTCAACAGCCAATAACGGAGAACCGTCCTCAATGGGAAGTCCGTTAGGACGTATCTTGAAAAATGGGCAGACTACACGGGCCGGAATAGCGTATGGATTAAGAAAGAACCATGCTTTTTCTGCGCCAATAGTAGATGAAACAATATTCGCCACAAAAGTTATTAGCACAGAGGGAAGATACCCTGTTTTGCTTGCTATCAGCATAACAAAAGGGAGTTGCCACAAGCAAGTAAGGAACAGCAGCATACAGCCGATTATGCTGTCCAGCGGCGAAATATTCATAGTCGTAAAACTGGCAATTCCCGTAGTAAATAACCACATGAGCAGATTGCTGATAAAAAGCACAGCAGTCAGGGTAAGTCCTTTGCCAATCCATATTTTCGCAGAAGGGAACGGCAAACAAACAATGTTTTGCAGCCCTGTATTTTTCTCACGGATAACTGTACCTGCGGCCCACAGTGCGGTCACAACAGGAAGAAGCATAGTGTACCACCAGTTGTAAGCCGAATATTGTACTGCATGACTGCTCAATAAAAAGCCGACAAGTACAGTTGCCAATGGCGCACCAAAAATCAATTTCATTGAGAAGCTGTGCCGCATTTTAAGAAGTTCCGAACGTACAATCCCGAACATTATTTCTCACTCCTTTCCCTATGTGCGCCAACAACATCCATAAAAATACGTTCCAGATCGTGGTTCTTATGGATTTCGTTTTCATAGCCTAAATGTCCGGCAGATATAATGCCAATGTGGTCAGCAATTTGCTCAACTTCGGAGAGTATATGACTGGACAATATGACGGTGATCCCTTTTTGCGGAAAACTTCTGATAAGCTCACGCAAATCTTGAATACCAATCGGGTCTAACCCATTTGTCGGTTCGTCCAAGATAAGCAATTTGGGCTGTGACAACAGAGCCAAGGCAATTCCAAGCCGCTGTTTCATTCCCAGCGAAAAATGGCCTGCCCGTTTTTTTCCAGTATTCTCAAGTTGCACAATACCAAGCACTTGCTTGATGCGGCTTTCTGGAAGCCCCAGGGCCAGCGTTCGGGCTTTCAGGTTTTCATAGGCCGAGAGATTTTCATAGAGCGGAGGCATCTCAATCAAAGCACCAATGTTTTCCAAATCCGCCCGGTTCCACGGATGTCCGTCAAATTCAATCGCGCCAGAGGTGGGACGGAGAATACCTGTAATCATTTTCAAGATGGTAGATTTCCCCGCACCATTCGGCCCAAGCAGCCCATAAATTGAGTTGCGCTGAATATTCAACGATACATTGTCTACCGCCATTTGTCCTTTGAAATTTTTGCAGAGATTTGTTGTTTGCAAAATATAACTCATATCAGACACATCCTTTCTTGGATTATGGTTTCATAATACTGAATGATTTTGAAGATTTCTTAAAGATTCAAGAAAAAACTTCGGCACCCTAAAAAGTGCCGAAGTTGCATTTTATCAGAGCAATTCTCAAAATTGCCTTAGATGTATATTAGCTCTGCAAAAATAATCTCCTCCACCTGGGCCTTACAGCAATTCATCAACCCCACCCAGCGCATGGGGTCGCGGGCTTTCAAATCCTCGGTGGCCCCAGCCTCCTTTGACATCCCCGGCATCATGCTGTCCAGCAGGTCATGGGCGGCATCCGCCACTTCCAGCAGATGGGCGTACAGCTTGCCCTCCATCACATACTCTGCCCAAACGATGGGACGATGCTCTTTCAGATACCGCAGACGTAGCAGGCCATATTTGCCCAGGCCGCGCTTGGGGTACGGCTCCGCTGCCAGGTTGGGGAGGTAGTAATCGCCCACTTTCACATAGTCCAATTCGATTTTCATTGTGCTGCCTTTTCTCCCTTACGGGTCATCGTCTGGCACCAGCGCAATCACATCAGAAATATCACAGTTCAGCGTTTCGCAAATCTTGATAAGGGTCGGCATGGAGATATGCTCCCCCTTGCCCATGTTGGCGATATGGTTCGTTGTCAAATGCGCTTGGAGCCGTAAATCTTTCTTGCTCATGTTCTTGTCAATCAGTGTTTTCCACAGCGGTTTATAGCTGATTTTCATAGCCTGTTTCACCTTTCCGGGCTGGGGCCAGCAGGAGCGGCCCCGGCCCTATGGCCTTTCGACTATTATACCGCCCTCATTGATAAAACACAATGCACTCTTGCAATTCTTCTCCAAAAACTGCGGCATACACAACGCATTTGTCTTTACATCAATTTAGGTATCAAGTGGTTCTAACCCAGGAAGAACAAGAAAATATCCGAAAGGCGGTCGAGGAGAAAAGGCCGGAGGATTTCGGGCTCACC
>QXXE01000014.1 GCA_009911355.1 Clostridiaceae bacterium
TCATCTTTCTTCAGTTTTTTCAAATTTCCTATTGACTTTTCCTTTGCAGACTTTTCCAGAATGACAGTCAGCCATTCGTCTGCCAATGCCTGAAATGCAGGTGCAAGAAAATTCAGCCGATGCGAAAAGGCCGCATAACTTGGCAGCTTAGGAAACCAGTCCAATAAATGGTTTTTGGTGTAGTCATTGATCGTTCGCTGCTCGAATCTCCGCTGGCAAATGCCCCGCAAATATACGGTTATACACTCCTCATCACTGAATTCGGGACGGAAATTATTGCTTTGGCGTTGCGTCATGGCTTCCATCGTGTTATCATGCTCACTGACAGCGCAATAGAGCTTTATGAGATTTGTTTGCCACATACTTGCATTCTCTGCTCTTTTGCGCTGTTTGTCTACCCTTTTCTACTCTTGACTCGCATTTTTAGTATAATCATAGATCGTATTCTGCTCAAATTTCCCGCTGGCTGATACCCCACAAATAAATGGTGTTACACTCCTTGTCGCTGAATTGGGGACGGAAATTATTGCTTTGACGTTGTGTTGCAGCTTCTATTGTGCTATAATGATCGCAGACAACGCAATAAAGCTTAATGAGATTTGTTTGCCACATACTTACATTCTCTGCTCTTTTGCACTGTTTGGCTACCCTTTTCTACTCTTGATTCGCATTTATAGTATTCGGGTGAAATAAAACGCTGGAAGGAGAAATAAGGAATGAAACGGGATATATCGAATTTGCGAATGTGGAAAGACTTATTGTGGATATTAGTTGGTTGTTATGGCTTGTTTTGCATTTGGTTACTGTTCGATTCATACAGTCAAACTTTGGCTTCCAATACAGAAATGCTAAATTCGTTATATTTTCCACATTATCTTGCTTTCATCTTGCTGCTTCTTCATGCAATTACGACCTCTGCTATTTTCCGCATATTAAATAACACATGATGGAACAACATTCTGCATTTGGGGGTTTAAATTCCTTTTTATACATTTCCGTATGTGCAATTAGAATTTCATTGTATTTATAATAAATTATGTGCAAATAGACAAAAGCCCCCTGATCGGGGCTTTTTGTACTGTCCGCACACTCTGAATCTGGTCAGTATCACGAAGGAATTTTTTATGTTTCCCTCTCTTCTTGACACAGATCCGAAATTGCCTGCGGCATTCTCCATTCAATGATGGCGGTTTGATGCTCTACGCGGCAAAGCGGCGCGATAAATGCAAGCGGGAATGGCGCGACCGGGGAAAATGGGCAGCTGATCTGCAACCCGTTCTCCGTCACTTTGCAGGTTATATCCCCTCGTGCGAGAGCCGCGTCCAGCAGCGCATCCCCGGTTTTCATCTCCTCCACTTCTGGATTCATCTGCTGATTATCAACTTCGTTTCCCGCTGTATTCACTGCGGCTTCCTGCAACGGCGTTCGTCCACTGTCTAACGTTTCATCGGTTCCCAACAGCGTTCGGCCTGCCTGCGCTGACTTTCCGGCAGTCTCCTGTGGTGTTCGGCTTCCCTGCGCAGATTCTCCTGCCGTCCCAATCGCTCCCGATGTGACCTCCAACACTTCTTCCGCAGTGCTGATCTCCGCCGTTTCCTCCTGTGCAGTGCGCGCACCACCGTCAGAAAGGTAAAACTGCGACGGAAGCCCCTCTACCCCCGCCTGCCGCAGCGTCTCCCGCGAAACCCGCCGTTCCAGCTTCAGCCGCCCGTCTACCGGTTCCAGCACACCGATCAGGAAATTGCTCCCCTCGCAGTAGCAGCGCAGCAGCCGCGACAATTCGCACGGTGGCCTGCAATCTACCCGGAACCAAACTGCGCGCCCTTCGTCACGCACCTGCACTTCCCCATCCAGCAATCCCCAGGTTTCCATAACGCGTTCCCCTTTCCGGCACGCAAAAAGCTGCGCAGCCCTGATACTACAAGGCTACGCCCAGCGGGCGAGAAATATGACTCGCGGCGGCATATCAGTCTGCCAGGGATTATAACCTGCTTGCCAGCATTTACGCGGCAGCTTTCAGTTCCTCCGTCCTATCCGCAAGTATAAAAGGGACTCCAAAGGGACGGGCCGCCGCCATAAAAAGCGTCCGTTCGGATGCGCGGCGGCGAATGTAAGCGGCAGTACGCGATTTTCGAGCACACCGCCAACAACATAACAATGGAATATGATTTATGGAACAGCCAAGCCCCTCTGGCGCATCTTTCCGAAAATCCAAACAAAATATCAGGATACGGGTATAAATTCCATTTTTTAGTCAAACCTTCTAACAAACTACAACTTAGGAGGCGACATGATGCCGCAATCCCTCAATTTCCGACACCGTATCCTTTTGATCCTGCCGCTTGCGGCGCTGCTTTTCGGGCTCTCTGCCTATTTCAGCCTGCATACCGGCGCGCCTGAGCCGCTCCCCGTCTCCGCACCCGCCGAGCCCTCCGCAAAATACGCCGCCCGCACGCTGGACGGCAGGCTTGCAATCTACCGCGCCGGGGCGCGCTATCCAATGGAGGTCACCGACATTGAAGTCGATTCCCTCCCCCTCGCCGACCAGGAAGCGCTGGCAGAAGGTATTGACTTGGCTGACGAGGAAGCCATCGCGCACCTGCTGGAAGACTATTCCTGACCGCCGCCCCGCATCCGCAGCGGCTGCGGGTTCTAACGCGCCGCCCGCTTGCATAAGCTGCTGTGAGGTGGTAAATATGCGAAAAAGGACCTTCCGCAAACTGTTCACGCTCGCCCTCTGCGTCGCGTTGGGCAGCAGCGTTTATGCTTTTGGCAACCCCTATTTGCAGCCGGAACCCGCCGTTGCCGCTGCGTCGACCGATTGGGGGCTCTCCTTCCAGAGCGAAGGCGCGGCCCCGATCGGCAACGCAACCGCCGCCGAGCTCTCTGCGTACAATGCCTATTATGTCGGCGACACCTCAAAAAAGGTGATCTACCTGACCTTTGACGCGGGCTTTGAGAACGGCAACACCCCCGCAATCCTCGACGCGCTGAAAAAACACAACGCGCCCGCCTGCTTTTTCCTTGTGGGCAACTACATTGAGACTGCGCCCGACCTCGTCCAGCGCATGGTCGACGAAGGGCACCTGGTCGGCAACCACACCTGGTCGCACCCGGACATGTCAAAAATCAGCGATCCCGCCGCCTTTTCCGAGGAGCTCGGCAAGCTGGAAGACGCTTACCAATCGCTCATCGGCAAGCCGCTGCCCAAGCTCTACCGCCCCCCGCAGGGGAAATATTCGGCTGAAAATCTCCAACAGGCGCAGTCGCTCGGCTACACCTCGGTGTTCTGGTCGCTCGCCTACGTCGACTGGTACACCGACAACCAGCCGACCGCCGAGCAAGCCTTCTCCAAGCTGCTGCCGCGCATCCATCCCGGCGCGATCGTGCTGCTGCACTCGACCTCTTCGACCAACGCCTCCATCCTTGACGAGCTGCTTACGAAATGGGAATCCAGCGGCTATACCTTCGGCTCGCTCACCGACCTGCAAAAATCCCTCTGACCCCCTGTCTTTTCCTTCCTTTTTGGGAGTCCTCCTTTTACTTCAGGGCGCGTATGGCGGCTCCGGCTGCCATACGCGCCCTTTCACGCTGCTGGGCAACTGTTGGAACGTTAAAGTAAAAACTCCACAAAAATACGCAAACCTATCCAAAACATGCTCTATCAGCTTTCCATGTTCACAATTTCTTTACGAATCCGCAACTTTTTGATAACCATTTCCCCTCTTCCCCGCGGTATAATGCTTATCAGAAAGGAGAGCAAAATGCTTCTATACTACATCCTTCAGGCATGCGGCCTCGGCAGCGAAGCCTTCCGCATCCTGCCCCGTCTCCCCGGACGGTTCCAGCGTTGGCTGGGCCTCGTCCCCGTCCGAACCGGCGGCTGTTAATTTGCCCATATCTTACCTGCTAAAGTTCACCATATTCCCCTTTTTACCTGAAAAAGCCCGGTTTCTGCCGGGCTTTTTCACATGGCGGCGCATATCGTGATGTATCCCACAGAAAAATGCCTGCCGCGAGGGCAGGCATTTCGTATTGTGTGCCAATTGGAGTGCACAGGCAGCTTACTGCTCTGCAACCACGCTATAAAGCTTCTCCCCGATCCCAACAGTCAGCGAGCCGTCGGCTTCGACCTCGTAATTTACATCAAAGCCTTTGGCTTCCGCCGACTCCGGCGTACTCATCGACACGGTAACCTCGCTGCCGTCCTCTGCCAGGAACGGCTTTGCCACCATCATCGAACCGTCCCGGAGACCCGCAAGCAGCTCCTCCATGTCTGCGACCGTCATGTCATAGGTCTCCTGCGACAGACGGCCCGCTTCGATCTCGTCCAGCAGCGCGACCTTCTGTTCCTCCAAATAAGCGGCGTATTCCTCCGCTGTGTAGAATTCCAGATCGTCAGCACCAGTGATGACACAGTCCGCCTCATTCGCGACAGAAACGATCATGCATTCCGAACCGTCTCCTTTCTCGGTCACAGTATAGTACCCTGTCTTCACATCGTAATTCTGCATGCCCTCAACATCCGCAGAAGCGCCTCCCGGCGCGTTGGTTGCAAACGCAGAGGTCGTACAGAGGATCATAGCCGTCGCAGCAGTCAGCGCGAACATCGATTTTTTACGGTTTGTCATAATATTTCGTATCCTTTCTTCCAGCGGGTTATGCAGAAACCCGCAAACTACCGGCGAGCGCCCCTGCGGGCGTCCCGCCATTGTGATTAGTGCAAGCGCATAGGCGCGGCGCTGCCCGTCGTTCAGTCCCCGGAGCACCCACTCGTCGCAGGAAACCTCAAGGTCGCGCCCGAGCAGCACGGCCATCACCCATGCCGCCGGGTTGAACCAGTGTACCGCCGCCGCGCCCAGCGCAAGCAGCTTCCAAAGGTTATCCAGCCGCCGCAGGTGTACCTTTTCATGCAGCAGGATATAAGGCAGCAGGCTTTCCTGCACGCCCTCGGGCACCAGGATGCGCGGGCGCACAATGCCGCAAAGGCAGGGCGAGCCGATCCCCTCGCAGACGTACACGCCGTCCCCGACCGGCCGCGCCTTCCGGCTGCGGCGCACATTGTCAAGGTAAACTACGGCAATCCCGAGCAGCAGCAGCGCCGCACCGAAAAGCCACACCTTGCCGAGGAAATCGCAAACGTTCGGCAGCGCTTCGCGCACCGGCATCCCCGCCGCAGGGACGAGCGGATACCGCGCTGTGACGGCAGCTGCGGGCAACCCCTGCGCACGTGCGGCCCCAAACAGCCGCCAGACGCTCACCGGCGAGGGCAGCCGCACCGGGCACAGCAGCCGCACCGCAGCTGCCAGCCACAGCACAACAAACGCTGTGCGCGGCAGGTACCGCCGCAGGGCCGCACGCAGCAGCACAACCACCGCGATCAGCACTGCGCCGTTCATGCTCAGTTCAAGCAGTCCAAGCATCCCGCCACCTCATTTCAGCCGGTCGACCAGCTCGCGCAGACGGTCGACCTCCTCCGGCGGCAGCTGCTTCTGCCCGCCCACAAAGGCCGAGAACAGAAGGCTCGGCGAGCCGTCAAACAGCTTTTCCAGCAGGCTTTCGGCTTCCCGCTGCTGCACCTCCGCCTTTGTCACCAGCGCATGGCAGACAAACCCGGGCTCCCGCCGCTCGATCGCCTGCTTCTCCACCAGTTTTTTAATAATGGTGTAGGTCGTGTTGCGGTTCCAGCCGGTCTCCGCCGCCAGCCGCTTCGCCAGCGCCCCCGCGCTCATATCCCCCCCGCTCCAAAGCTGCTCCATCACCTTGAGTTCGGAATCAAACAGCTTCTGTTCCATGAAACTCCCTCCTTCGGTCATATGACGATTCCAGTAGTCGACTACAATATGATACTATCACGATCGTCAGCCTTTGTCAATGACTATTTCGATCGTCACAAAAATTACACAGTTCCTACACAATTGCGGCCGCTGCTTTCGCAGGCCACTGCCAGCCATCCTTCCAAAGGCCATCGTTCAAGCGCAGGCAGGCCCATGCTGCACCATAGCGCAGGAAATACATCAGCTTCCCCGCCGCCGATACCCGGTTGACGCAAAAATGGCCGTCCTTGGACAGCCATTTTAATATGGATTTTTTCAGCGCTTGTTTCCCCCTTCCGGGCGGATTGCTGGACTGCATCCCCAGGATCAGCGCCGCCGGCCGCGATCAGCCTGTCGTAAACCCTGCCGGAAAACTCCGCGTATTCGGCAATGCTCGGGACAATCTGAAATGCTTTCATCCCTGCCGCCCCTTCCGTACCACCGCCAGGCGCACCGCGTCCGCAATATGCCGCGCTGTCAGCCCAAAATGCTCTGCAAGCTCATCCAGCTTGCCAACCTCGCCGAAACGGTCCTGCACGCCGACCATCTCCATCGGCGCAGGGCATCCCTTTGCAAGCACAGACGCAACCGCCGCGCCCAGCCCACTCATCACATTGTGGTTTTCTGCCGTGACAACCGCGCCGGTTTCGCGCGCCGCCGCCAGCACGGCGTCCTCATCAAGCGGTTTCCAGGTAAACATATCCAGCACCCGCACGGAAATCCCTTCCCCGGCCAGCATCGCGGCAGCTTCGGCAGCTTCCGAAACGCAGAAGCCGCTCACAATCACGGTTACGTCCTGGCCTTCGCAGACCGTGACGGCTTTGCCAATCGTAAACCGCGTACCTTCCGGATGGACGCGCTTTACCGCCTTGCGCACCAGCCGCAGGTACGCCATGCCATACTGTTCTGCCAGCTGGGGGATCAGCGCTTTCAGCATGACGCTGTCGGTTGGTTCCAATACGGTCATTTCCGGGATGGCGCGCATGATGCCCATATCCTCAAACGGCATATGCGTCCCGCCGTTGAGCTGTGCTGTAATGCCGGGGTCGGAGCCCACCAGCTTCACATTCTGCCGCGCATAAGCGCCCGACAGAAACACCTGGTCGCAGGCACGGCGGGTCAGGAACGGCGCGAAGGTATGGGCAAACGGGATTTTCCCCGCTGCCGACATGCCGCAGGCAACGCCGACCATATTGGCCTCCTGAATGCCGCAGTCGATCATCCGATCGGGAAATCGCTCTGCAAAGGGCTTCATCCCCATCGCCGCCATCAGGTCCGCGTCGAGCGCAACCACTTCCGGGCAGCGCCCAGCCAGCTCCATCATCGCCTCACAATAGCTCTCGCGCATATCCTTCTCTTTGATTTGAAACTGCATCATGCGTTTCCACCTCCGATTTCATCCAGCGCCCGCTGCATTTCATCCAGTGCGTCCGCCAGGTCCGCCCCGCTGACCGTCCGGCTGTGGCTGCCAACTTTGCCAGCCGCCGCGCTCCAGCCGCAGCCCTTCACCGTGTCCAGCACAATCACAGACGGCTGGCTATTTTGCGCTTTCGCCGCGTCGACCGCGCGGTCAATGGCCTCCACATCGTGCCCATCCACCGCCTGTGCAAACCAGCCGAAGGCACGGAACTTATCGGCAATGTCACCCAGTGCGCAAACCTCATCCGTCGTCCCGTCAATCTGCAAATGGTTGTTGTCTACGAATGCAATCAGGTTGGAAAGCCCCCGGTGCGCCGCAAACAGCGCCATCTCCCAGACCTGGCCCTCGTCCAGCTCGCCGTCACCCAGGATCAGGAAGACCCGGCTGCCCTTTCCGTCCATCCGCAGCGCGAGCGCCGCGCCTGCCGCCGCAGAGGCCCCCTGCCCCAGCGAACCGGTTGTTATGTCGATCCCTGTGGTCAGCCGGTGGTCGCAGTGGCTGGGCAGTCGGGTGCCAAGCCGGTTGAGCGTTTGCAGCTGCTCCATCGGGAAAAAACCCCGGAGCGCCAGCGCAGCATATACTGCCGGGCCCGCGTGCCCTTTGGAGACCACCAGCCAGTCCCGTTCCGCCCAGTCCGGGCGCTGCGGGTCGTGCCGCAGCTGCTTCCCATAGAGCACCGCGAGCACATCAGCAATTGACAGCGCGCCGCCAACATGGCCTGAGCCGATGCTTGCGATCGCGCGGAGCGTCTCCATTCGGATGCGCACGGAAAACCGCCGCAGCTCCTGCATTTCCTGCTTTGCCAGCATCATATCCCCCCCTTTCAGCCAAAATTCCGGTCTTCAATTGCCGTGATCCGGTCGATCTGCGAGCGGAGGTATGCCCGCCGCGTCTCCACAAACCGGTCTGCAAAGGGCGTGTTCAAAAACGCGTCCACCATTTCAAGCGCCATGTATTCGCCAAGGATATAGCCGCCGATGCACAGCACGTTGCAGTCGTTAATCAGCCGGCAGTGGCGGGCAGCAAATACGCTTTCCACGGGGGCCGCGTATACGCCCTTATGCTTGTTCGCGGCGAGCGAAACCCCCATGCCGGTGCCGCACAGCAGGATACCCCGCTCGGCCTCACCGCGCTGCACGGCAAGCGCGACCTGCTCGCCTGCCTCCGCATGCTCTTTTGCCTCGTCGGGCGAATGCGTGCCAAAGTCGAGCAGCTCATAGCCCTCGCCAGCCAGTTTTTTGACAATGGCCTGCTTGAGCAGCCATCCGCCTTTATCATTTGCAATTGCAATTTTCATTGGGAAACAACCTCCGTTCTGTTTTCCGGGACAAGCTCAATCACCGATTTGATAATGCTCTGCCCATGCTCTGTTGTATATTGGAATGCGTACTCCGACTGTTCAAAGGGGAAAATGCTGGGTTCGGCCAGCGACAAATCGATCCGCCCGGCGGCCAGCGCTTCAATCGCTACCGGGAACAGGTTCCTGTAACGGTAAATGGGATGGATGGACGCTTCGCGCACCATCAGCGGCATCAGGTCGAGCGTAACCGGTTCGGTCTGGTTGCCGACCAGCACAATGCGTCCGCCCCGCGCCACGCAGCGGCACGCCTGCCGCAGCGTAACCGGGCTTCCTGCCGTCTCAAAAACCAGGTCAGCACCCGCGCCGCCGGTCCGTTCGAGGACAGCCTCTGCCGTATCGGTTCCCGAAGCCAATACCGTCTCCTGCGCCCCCAGCCGCACCGCATTTTCCAGCCGCTTTTCAAACAAATCGGCTACTATCACCTGCGTAACCCCCATCGCCCGGCAGGCAAGCAGGGTCATCATCCCGATCGGGCCGCCGCCCAGGATCACGGCGCTTTTCCCCAGCCCGGCGCGGCCCATCCGGGCCGCATGCAGGCCGACCGCGAGCGGCTCTGCCATCGCGCCGTAAAGCAGCGGCACAGCGTCCGGCAGATGGAACACCATCCGCGCCGGGTAGGCCATATACCGCCGCAGGCAGCCGTCATTGGGCGGCGAGGCCAGGAACCGCATATCCGGGCACAGGTTGTATTTGCCGCTCCGGCACAGCGCGCAGCCGCCGCAAGGCACGCCGGGCTCTGGCACCACACGGTCGCCGGGGGCAAAGCCGGATACGCCCTCCCCGACCGCCGTGACCACGCCCGCACATTCATGCCCCAGCACAAACGGGCGGTCAATGACCTTGCTGCCAATCCGCCCAAACCGGAAAAAATGCAGGTCCGAGCCGCAGATGCCTACATAATGGATTTCAATGACCACTTCTCCCGGTGCCGGTACCGGCATCGGGCAGTCCTGGAGCTCCATGCGCCCCAGCCCGGTCATTACAAACTGCTGATTTTTCATAAGCCCTCCCCCGCGCCCGGAAAGAGCGCCTTCATCGTTTCCAGATCGCGCCGCGCCAGCGCATAGGGGTCGGCCCCGGCCCCCATTGGCGGCTGCGCATAATAATTCTCCGTGATATACCAGCCCTGCCAGCCTGCGGCATTCAGTACCGCTGCCGTTTCGGCCACCCGGCCTTCACCTTCCCCCAGCAGGCAGCAGCCCACCATGTCATGCGGCGCATCTTTCAGATGGATGTGGTCGATACGCGCCGCCCCGATGCGGCGGATTTCCTCAGCCGGTTCCCCTGTGCCGAACCGGATCGGGTTGAGCGTATCGTACAGCACGCCCAGCCGCTCCCCCAGACGGTCCAGCAGCCCCAGCAGGCGGTCAATGTGCAGGATGCCCTCGTATACAATCCGCACGCCCCGCTCCGCTCCCAGCGCGCAGGCATATTCCAGCATGGCGGCAAAATTGTCCAGCTGATAGTCATTCCCGATCCGCGTAGCGAAGAAGGAGGACAGCATCAGGCAGCCGATCCCCATTTCCGCACACGCCGCAACACCTTTTTGGATGCTTTCCCTTGCAAGCCCGCCTTTTCCCGAGGCCGCCGGGTACAGCATGGTCCCCTCGCGCACCAGGGTATGCAGGTGCAGCGAATGCAGCCGCAGCCCGGTCCGCTCCGCCTCCTCCAAATAGCCCGCCTGCACGCGCGGGTGGTTCATCGGGAAGCCCTGCGGCCCCCCGCCCAGATCGCCCAGCTGGATGCCGTCAAACCCACATTCCGCCGCCAGCCGGACCCCAAACGGCCCTCCCACCGGGAGCGACCATTCGCAAATGCCAAATTGATTCATCCCTGTCCTCCTTCCGGCGCTCTCCGCCAGTTGTTCCCCGTCCGCAAGCCAGGCTCACCGCCTGCCCTTGTTGATCACCGCCACAAAACCAACTGCAAAAATCAGTACAACGCCCTGAATAATATCCTTCATAAAGTAGGACGCGCCAATCATGGTCAGGCCGTTCGAGATGACCGCCATCAGCAGCGCGCCGACCGCACTGCCGCAGATATTGAACACGCCGGGCTTTAAAAAAGTCGCGCCCAGCATACAGGTGCTGATAGCGGGCAGCATATTGCTGTCCCCGATATTGGGCGTTACCGAGCTCAGCATGGATGCCTGCACAATCCCGGCAAAGCCGCAGCAGAGCGAGCAGAGCAGGAACGACAGCCGCTTCTGCCGCACACAGTCAATGCCCACATGCTGGGAAGCCGCCGCGTTGCTGCCGACCGCGTAGATATAGCGCCCGGTACGGGTATGCTCACAGAACACAAATGCCGCGGCTACAACGAGGATAAACAGGATAGCCGGGATGGGAACCAGCCCAAACAGGAAGCCCTGCCCCAGCATGGAAAAGCCGGAAGGCCAGCTCATCGAATAAAAGGTACCCCCACCGGTCATATACTTGCAGACGCCGTTGAGCAGCGTGGACACGCCGAAGGTCGCCACCCAAGCCCGGATATTCAGGTTCAGCACCAAGAACGAATGAAACAGCCCGACCAGCACAGACAGCACCATCGTGACGGCAAGGCAAATATAAAAATTCGGGATAGATTCGACCATCAGCTTGGCAATCACCACAGCCGCCAGCGAAGACTGCGCGCCAACCGCGAAATCAAATTCCCCGGAAGCCTGCACAATGGTCAGCCCGACCGAACAGATCCCCGTAATCGCCGCCGCGCGCAGGATATCCAGCAGGTTGCTCACCTTGAGGAAATTCGGCTCGCACACCGCGAACATCACGCCCGTCAAAACCGTGGCGATCAGCAAAAAATACCGGATCAGTACATCCTTCGCACCGCCCCGCTTCCATCTATTGCTCATAGCTCCCCCTCCTGAACGCCGCTTCCAGCAGCTTCCGCCTGCTGAATTCCTCCCGTTTGAACTCCTGGACGACATGCCCGAATGCAAAGACATAAATCCGGTTGCAGACGCTCAGCACCTCGTCCATCTCGGACGAGATGAAGATGACCGCCTTGCCGCCCTCCTCCGCGATATGCCGGGCCTTCAGATAGACCTCATGCTTTGCGCCGAGGTCAAGCCCATTGGTCGGCTCGTCCAGGATCAGCAGCCGGATATTTTCCAGCGCAACCGAACGGCCAATAATGATCTTCTGGATATTGCCGCCGCTGAGCGAGGTAATGCGCTGCCGCGGGCTGGCATAGCGGACGTTATTCCGTCCCAGCACATCCAGCGCAAACGCGTCCCGCGCCTTTGCGTCCACCAGCCCCAGCCGGTTCACAAACCGCCGCAGGAACAGCACGCCGATATTATCAATCAGGGAATCGTCCTGGAACATGCCGTGGGCGCGCAGCTCCGGGGTCATGACCAGCCCGCGGGCAATCATTTCATGGGTGGTAAATTTCCGGACCGGCTCGCCGCAGAACTCAACCTCGCCCCGCTGCATCGGCCGCAGCCCGGCAATCGCCTGTGCGCACTCGGTCCGTCCCGCGCCAACCAGCCCATAAAAGCCGACGACCTCGCCCTCCTCCACATGGATATCCAGCCGGTGGGGGCGGCCGTCATAAACGCAGGTCCCGGCCCGCAGCACGGTCGCCGGGTTTTCCACGGTCTGCCTTACAACGATCGGCTCAGGGCTGCCATTTTTCAGCATGGCGGCAATGCATGCCTCCCGGGTGGTCTCCGGCTTGTTGACGGTCATCACCTTAACGCCCTCGGTAAACACGGAAATCCGGTCGGCGACCTGGAACACCTCGTCCAGCTTGTGTGAGATAAAGATCACCGCGATCTCCATCCGGGAGCGGAGCTCCTCGACAAAGTGCAGGAAGGGCACGATCTCCCGCTCGCCCAGCGAAGCGGTCGGCTCGTCCAGCACCAGGAGCCGCGGCTCGGTCGCGAACGCACGGAGGATCTCAATTGACTGCTGCACCCCTGCGGAAAGCGTGCCCACCGGCACATCCAGCGGGATTTCCAGCCCCAGCCGGTCCTGTATCCCCTTTGCCATTTCCCGCAGCCGCTTTTCATCCAGGAAAAAGCGCCCCCTGACCGGCTCGCTGCCCAGCATGATATTCTGCGCGCCGGTCAGATGGGAAATCAGGTTGCGCTCCTGATAGACCATGTTGATGCCCGCCCGCATCGCGTCGCCCGTGCTGCGGAACACCACCTTCCGGCCCATAAAATAGATTTCGCCGCTGTCCGGCTGGTACAGCCCGGTCAGCATTTTGCAGATGGTGCTTTTCCCTGCGCCGTTCTCGCCGATAATCGCGTGCACCTCGCCGCTGCGCACGTCAAAATCGATTTCGTTGGACGCGATCGTCCCCGGGAACCGTTTGGTCAGCTTCCGGGTCTCCAGCACAACGCCCATGCGTTTCCTCCTTTCCTGGCGGGCGCCGGGGATTCCCCCGGCGCCCTGCTGCCGTCACTGGATGATATACGGTTCGGCCTCGCCCGCCCAGTTATACCAGGCTTCCGGATCGTCCGGGTCGCCGCCGTAGAAATTGAACGCGGCGTGTACCGGCTGGCCCGGTTCGGGCACGTTGCTTTTGTCCACAATGAAGCCTGTAAAGTACATGGCCTGCCCGAAGTAAGAGATCATGCAGCCCGGGTCGCCCGGCTGCATCCCGTCCACCTGCAGCTGCTTGATCAGTTCAAAGGTCGAATGGTTGTACAGTTCGGTCGGCTGGGCGTAGCTGTATTTGAAATTCGAGCCTTCCTCGCGGATATGCGACCATGCCTCCGAGCCGCCGTCAATGCCGACGATCGAGCACTCTGAGCCCGGAACGCTGCGGGACGCTTCGTCCGCGGCCGCCGCCAGCTTGTCATAGCTGCAAAAGATGATGTCGAGCTCCGCGCCTTCCTTCTCAAAGAAGCGCTTGGCATAGTTGTACGCCTGCTGCTGGGGCGACTCCGACGCACCCTGCGAATTCACAAATTCCTCGCCTGCGGCCACCATGCCGGGATACTGCCCCCAGATAGCTTTTGCAACCTCTGTGCGCTCCATCTGCACCTGGATTGCAGGGTTGGTAATCACCGCGTATTTCGCATCCCAGGTATATTCCTGTGCCAGCTTATAAGCCAGCTCGGCCCCCGCTACGCCGTTTGGCTGGCAGGCATTGGAAACCACGCCCGCAACCAGCTGGTTGTCAACGTTGTACACGCCGATCCCCTGCTCGCGCGCCTTCACAACCAGGTCGGAAAAAGGCATCATATCGCAATTGCCAATGATAATCGCGTCCACGCCCTGGGTAATGAACGAGGTCAGCGCAGTGCGGCCCTCGTCGTTGTTATTGTAATAGCCCTCCGCGAGCTCCCAGCCCCGGTGCTCACACTCGATCTTGGTCTGGTTGTAATTGCGGAACTGGCTCTCCGTCTCCAGGTTATGGTACAGCAGGCCGACCTTCAGCTTACCAGACGGCTGCACCTTGAGCGCAGGGAAGCTGTCAGGGACCGTAGCGGGCGCGGCCTCAGGAGCCTTCTCCGGCGTATCCGGTTTCGCAGCCTCTGCGGATGCACCGTCCCCGGCGCTGTCCTGCGCAGGCGCGCCGCCGCCCGTCCCAGCCCCCTGCATCGTGCAGCCGGCCAGCAGCAGCGACAGGGCCAGCCCCAGCGCCGCAAAGCGTCTCATCCATACGGTCTTTTTCATGTTCGTTCCACCTTTCCAAATCGTTCGTGTTGGGGTCCCCTCAGGCTGGGCCAGTGCCCCGCCGCCCCAGGACGTTCCCGTCCCGGCGCTTGCTGTGCCGCTCCCTCCTTTCAACAGCAAAACGCCCCCTGTGTTTCCAGGGGGCGTTCATGGCCCGTTGTGCCGCCCGCAGGCCAGTCCTGGGCCCGCGGGCGCTGCTGCCGGGCGCGCCGCGCATCACGCAGCCGCTCATGCAGCTTTCTTCTGTTGCCAAAGGCCGCGCTACAAGCAAAGCCGCTCGTCCGCCAGGATAATCTCCCGCGCAACCGCCGCCAGCTTTTTATTCTGGCCCCTGCTTTTCTGCTGAAGCCGGCGCATGGCCTCCTGCTCGTGCAGGCCAAAGCGGTCCATCAGGATCCCTTTTGCCCGCTCGATGCTTTTGCGCTCTTCGAGCGCGGTTCGCAGCCGGCGCGTCTCCGACCGGAGCAGCGCAAGCTCCTCCGCCCGCAGGGCCGCCAGCCCAAGCGCTGCGGCCAGCTGCTCCTCACCAAACGGCCGGACCAGGCAGCCCAGCGCGCCCGCAGCCGACGCCGCCTCCATCAGCGCCGCCGGGAACCGCTCCGCAACGGCAACGCAGGCAATCCCCGTCCCGGACAACTGGCTGAGCAGCCCTATGCCTTCCGATACCGTCCCGCCTGCATCCACCAGGAGCAGTTCCGCCTGCCGCCGCTGCGCTTCCTTTGCCGCACGCGCGCCGCAGGCCGCCTCGCCCACAGCCACGTGCCCCAGGCGGTCCAGCAGCCGCCGCAGGCCGGTCCGGGCAGCCGCCTCGCCGCCCACCAGAAAGACCCTTAACCCATTCCGCGCCATCGCGCTCCACCTCGCCTTCCGGTTTTCCCCGCAAGTGATAAACAGGTGTTTTGCATCCCCCGCAAAATGTAATCGATTACATTTTGCATTAAAAGCCTGCATCCGGGATGCTACCTTTATTTTACACGAGCGTCTTTTGTTTGTAAATACTATTTTTTCACAACTTTAACCCCAATTTTTTATGCATTCCGCACTTTTTCCAACCCATTCCGGGTTTCCTAAAATTCCTTCCGAAAAACGCTTGCAACTCCTCCCCGTTTCGTGTACATTAACAATCAGTACATGACAAATCCGCCAGGAGGGATCTTGCTATGGCCACCATCAAAGATATCGCACGGCGCGCGGGCGTATCCACCGCAACCGTCTCCCGCGTGCTGAACACCCCGGACGCTGTCTCAGAAGACCGGCGGCAGCGCGTCCTCCAAGCCATCGAGCAGCTCAACTACACGCCGAACGCACTCGCGCGCGACCTCAAAACCAACCGCACGGGGGCTATCGGCATCCTCCTCCCGGATATCACCAACACTTTCACCCCGACAGTCATCGAAAGCTTCCTCCAGGTCATGAACCGGCACGGCTACAATACACTGCTGTGCATCACCGGCGCGGACCCGCAGCTTGAGCTCGAATATATCCGGATGATGAACAAAAAACGGGTAGAGGGGTTTGTCTTCCTCGGCAGCCGCAGCTTCTGCGAAAAAAACGATGATTACATTGAGCATATCGCGCAAAAGCTGCCGGTCATCATGGCGGACTACCTGGACAGGCCGTCGGTCTCGCACATCATGACCGACGAGGAGCAGGGCGCTTATCTTGCCACGCAATACCTGCTTGGGCTGGGGCACCGCCGCATCGCCTTCCTCAACGGCGACCACACCCGGTATACCACCCACCATTTCAAGCGCCAGGGCTTCCTGCGTGCAATCAGCGAAGCCCGCGCCAGCCTATCCGACTGCATGCCCGTGACCGTGCCGCCCAATTATCTTGGCGGCTATGAAGCGGCCTGCCGCCTGTTTGCCCTTTCCGAGCGCCCAACGGCGATTTTCGCCGCGGGCGACCAGATCGCAGTCGGCGTATACCGCGCCGCACAAGAGCACGGCATCCCCATCCCGCAGGCGCTTTCGGTCATCGGTTTCAGCGGCTCGCCCATTTCCATGAGCGTATACCCGCCGCTGACCACCGTTTCCCAATTCGCCCAGCAGACCGGCGAACAGGCCGCACGGCTCCTGCTCGAAATCCTGAAAGACCCGCAGTCCGGCCCGCGCAACCATATCCTGGCGCCCGAGCTGGTACTCCGCCAGTCGTGTGCGCCGCCAACCCTATGACCGCTTTCCACAGGCCAGCCCGCCAGGCTGGCCTGTCCGCATTCACCGAAGCGCCCGCAGCGCCAACGCAACCGCAACCGCTTCGCGGCCCTCCCGCAAGCTGTCCTGCGGCAGCTCCACGCCAAAACGCAGCTGCATGACCGCCAGCTGCTGGCAATAAAGCATCCCCTCGCCGGACACAGTGGCCAGACCGCGCGCCGACGCCCGTTCAAGGAATGGGTTCGACGGATAATTCACATCCGCTGCGACGCAGTGCGCAGGCAGGCAGTCCACAAAATCCAGCGACTCAAACCGCAGCTCCGGATGGGACGGGTTGCCGACCGAAGAGCACTGCACCAGCAAATCAGCCTGCGCCGCCGCATGTTCCAGGAACCCAGGCTCGAGCCCGCCAAACCTGACGGGCACCCCAAAATGCGCATGCAGGGTTTCCGCAATAAACTGCGCCTTAGACGGCGTGCGGTTCGCAATCGTCACCGAAGCCGCCCCGTGACGGCACAGGTCAGCCGGGATCAGCCCGCCGACCGCCCCCGCGCCGATAATCAGCACATGCCTGCCCCGCACCGGCCCGGCCGTCTGCTCGATCGCCATACGCATCCCGACGCCATCCATGCCCTCGCCGTACAGCCGCCCACCCCGGTTGACCACCGTATTCACACACCGGAACGCCCGGCTCATCGGCTCAACCTCGTCCAGCAGCCCAATAATATCCGATTTATGCGGCTCCCCCAAGCTGAAGCCACACAGCCCCAGCCCGCGCACCGCATCTGTCACACAGCGCAGCCGCCCCTTTTCCACACCGACATGTAAATCAACCGCATTCAGATTGGCATAACCATACATCGCATTATGCAGCATGCAGGCCGCGCCGCGGTCGGATGGGCCGGTCACCTGAAGCGTTACCGCCGTGTCCAGATTATATTTCACTCTCATTGCCATATCCTTTCACCTATCCCCTCCCCTTTCCAACTCTGGCGGGCGGAATGCCCGCCAGCGCCAGAAGAAGAAAAAAGGAGAGAAATTTGGTTATACGCTGATCCTTCCCGGCCAGCCTGCCCCCGCGTCCCGCCCGCAGGCGTGATGAAGTTTTTACTCGATTTTTTTCCAAAAAAATCGCAGGGGTCCAGGGGACAGCGTCCCCTGGCGCTGCCCGCGCAGGGCCGGGAGCGTGACTCCCGCTGCAACAACGGACTATTTGATAATGCCGTTATCCCGATGCATCTGGATCATTTCCGCAACATTATCCGGCGTAATCATCACACCGTCCACAATATACGCTTCATGCTCAATATCCCCGTTGATCATCTGCATCAGCAGACGCACGCCCTCTTCACTCATTACATCCGCATTCTGAAGGATCGAAGCCGTCAGCTCGCCCGCTTCAATCGACAAGCAGCCGTCAGCCAGCCCATCAATGCCGCAGGAATACACGCCCGAAATATCCCTTCCCGCGTTCTTCATCACGTCCAAGCCTGCCAGCGCCATCGTATCATTCACCGAAATAATCCCATCAATCGTGTCATACCGCTGGCACCAGTCCTCCATCAGCGTAATCGCGTTTTCCTTTTTCCAGCCCTCTACAAAGTTCTCCGCAATCACGGTCACATCCGGCCGCACCTCAAACAGATGCTCCTGATACGCATCTACCCGGTCCATCGCCGCCTGGTTGCCGTCGGGCCCCTTAAAGAAAACAACCTGCGCATTTTCCGGAAGGGCCTGCGCCATGTATTCCGCCATCATCTGCGCCATCCCATAATCATCCGCATAGCTGCAGCTGGCCGCGCCGTCCTTTGCAACCGCGTTAATCGCACTGATCTTCAGCCCCTCCGCAGTCGCATTCTGATACCATTCGTCCGAATTGATGCTGTTGCTGCCCTTCTGGATCAAAACGCCGTCATAACCGTCCAGTACACACTGGTCAAGCAGGGTCACAATATTGGAAGGGTCGTCGTTCAGGTTGGTAACGACATACTCCACATTGGGATACCCCTCCTGGATCACCTTTTCCGCCGCCGTCAGCAGCCAGTTGGTAAACGGGTCCGTAGAGTTTTTGCCGATAATCATGATTTTCGCCTTCACATCATGATAATCCGCAGCCTTCTCCGGCTGCGCCGCAGGCGCGTCCGCCGGAGCGTCCGCAGGCGTATCCGCCTGCCCAGCGTCAGAACAAGCGGCCAGCGCCAAACACAGCAGCGCTGCCAAAGCCAATGCCAAAATTCGTTTCATCTTTACTAACCTCCAATTTTTCATACCGGGCCTGCCCGGGAACCCTTCAAACGCCAGCCGGCATTCCCCAGGTTCCCAAGCAGTCCCGCCGATTTATGGAAAGGCCCTGCGGCCGATTCCGCTTACGCCGGGCCCTGCTGCGCCTGCGCAGGCCCCTTTTTCCCACGGGCCACCTGCCGGATCTTCCGGTTCTTGCCTGCAATATCAACCGACACCGCAATAATAATCAGAATCCCCTTGATAATCTGCTGCACATAGATCGAAACCCCTTTCAAATTCAGGATATTCGAGATGAACCCCACGACAAACGCGCCGACCAGCGTGCCCGCCGCCGTACCCGTGCCGCCGGTAAAGCTCGCGCCGCCAATAACCGCCGACGCAAACGCCGCCGCAGCCGACCCCGTGGCAAGATAGGTATTGATCGAGATCATGCCGCTGAGCGCAACCTGCGAACCAAGCGACAGGTCAACGTTCCCGCCAATGATGAGGATGGTCTCCGCAAAAGCCAGGATGCCCGTGACCGAAACCTGCCGCCCAACGCTCATAATATTTTTCGCGGTCAGGAACACCGGGCTCATTACCGAGCCTGCCGCCTGATCATCCAAATCCGCGACAACGGCTGCGGGATCCCGCCCGCCCTGCTGCGCCGCCTGAACAGCGAGCTGTCCGCACTGCCCCCCACGGAGGACGGGCAGGTCCTCAAGCGCATCGGCATCCGCAACGTCAGCCAGCGCATCGGGCTTGTGTTCGGCAAGGGCTATGGCATCCAGCTGTCCAGCATCGAATCGGTCGGCACCGATGTGACGCTGACCATCCCACGCTTTACGCGCGCCGACCTGCACGACGGGCTGCCGCTGCGCCGGGAAGGGATGGACTGCCATGCGCCCTGAACTGCTGCGGCTGGAAGATCTCTGCCTGAACCGCCCCGGGCGGCCCGCGCTCGACCACCTGCACCTCAACCTGTTCCGCGGGGAAATCCTCTGTGTCGCCGGCCTTTACGGCTCGGGCAGGCGGACGCTCGCGCAGGCGCTTTCGGGGGAAATCCCTGTAGACAGCGGCCGTATTTTCCTCGACGAAGCCCGTATGCATTATGAGCCGCACCGGCTGCGCTTCCCCGGCGTCTGTCACATCACCGAGCGTTCCAGCCTGCTGCCCCAGCTGTCGGTTGCAGAAAACCTCTGCATCCCGCACACGCGCCGCTGGGTCCGCTGGAAGCAGGTAACCGCCGAAGCGGCAAAGGTATTGCGGCAGTTCTCACTGCCCTTTTTCCCCGACCAGCCCGTATCCGCCCTCTCCTTCCCCGACCAGCTCCGCCTAGAGCTGGTCAGGGCCTGCCGCAGCCGCGCCTCCCTGATCGTCATCGACCCTTTTTGGGGCCGGTTCAGCCAGGAAGAGCTCGCCGGATTGCAGGCATTCCTGAAGCGGCTGCAAAGCGAAAACCTGTCCTTCCTGCTGTTTTCCCATCCGGAGCAAATCCCCGCCCCGGCTGAGCGCGTCGTCCTGCTCCGGCACGGGCAGGCCATCCGCTCACTCACCCCCGCGGAAGCCGCAGCCGCCCCCCTTTCCAGCTGGCTGCGCGATGAGCCGCTGCCGCGCCCCAACGGGCCACGCCCCGCAGCAGGGCGCTGCGTGCTGGAAACCCGGCTGCCGGGCGTTTCCCTCCGCCTGCACGCAGGCGAGATCGCAGGCGTCTGGTACCGCCGCCCCAGCCCTGCCGAGGCCGTCTCAGGGGCGCTGCTGGGCGACCGCCCGGCGGCGCGCGGGCAGCTCCTCCTGGACGGGAAAACCTACCGCGCCCGTTCCAGGGGGCAGGCCAACCGGCAAGGCGTGCTGCTGCTGGACGAACGCTCCCCCAGCCGCGCGCTGTTCGATAACCTTTCCCTTGCCGACAACCTGCTGGTCACGCCGCACCGGAATTCCGGACTGTTCCTCAGCCCGCGCGTCCGGCGCTTCCTGACCCGGGAAGCCTGCCGCGAGCTCGGCATCCCCTGCCTGCCTTCGCCGCGCACGCCGCTTGAACACCTCGGCCTGTCGGTCGAGCAGCTGCAAATGCTCTATCTGGCCCGCTTCGCCAGGCAGCCCGCCCGGCTGCTCGTCTGCCGCAACCCTTTTGCGCTGATGGACCCGGTTTTCCGGGAACGCTTTTTGCAAATCCTCTGCCAAAAAGCCGCGGAAGGCACGGCAGTCCTGATTTTCAGCAACAACCTGAACAACCTGCAATTTTGCAGTACATTGTACCGCTTTGACGAGCAGGACCGGTTGTGCCCGTATGCGACGCGCCGATATGCGGATCAGGCGCGGGAACCCGCGCAAACGGATCATGATTGCTGAAACAGGCAAATTCACGCAAACTGCATGCAGGAACCGCTGCAAGCACCGAAAGAAGCCCCAGCAATGCAGGCAATTTCCTAGCAGCAGAATCCCCAGCTACTTTTTTGTGTAGGTTGTCAAAATGCGCTTGCTTTATTCTCCAGAAGTGGTATAATATACTCAATATGGGAACATGCATGCTTGCTTCTCAAGTTTAAAAAATGGAGTGGAAAAGTTATGGGTATGGAACTCAAAATGACCGGCCTTCAGCAGTTTGTCCGCGAGGACGAGATCGAAAAACTGGGCCCGATGATCAAAGCGGCGGAAGATATGCTCCAGTCGAAGACCGGCGCGGGCAATGATTTCCTCGGCTGGGTGAACCTGCCGGTCGATTATGACAAGGATGAATTTGCGCGCATCAAGGCGGCTGCAAAGAAAATCCAGGATACGGCTGACGTGCTGGTTGTGATCGGCATCGGCGGCTCCTACCTCGGCGCGCGCGCCGCAATCGAGTTTGTCCGCGGCCAGCTGTATAACGGCGTCCGCCCGAAGGGGATCCCGGAAATCTATTTCGTAGGCAACAGCATCTCGTCCTCGTACCTGAACGATGTGATTGAGATCATCGGCGACCGCGACTTTGCGGTCAACGTCATTTCCAAATCGGGCACGACGACCGAGCCCGCAATCGCTTTCCGCGTTTTCAAGAAGCTCGTGGAGGAAAAATACGGCAAGGAGCACGCGAAGGAGCATATCTTTGCAACGACTGACAAGGCGCGCGGCGCGCTCAAGAGCCTTGCCGACGCCGAAGGCTATGAAACCTTCGTTGTGCCGGACGACGTAGGCGGCCGCTTCTCCGTCCTTACCGCAGTCGGCCTGCTGCCCATCGCCGCAGCCGGGATCGATATTGACGCAATGATGAAGGGCGCGCAGGAAGCCCGCGAAGCCTTCACCGGCGGCGATATGGCAGCCAACGCCTGCTACCGCTACGCCGCCCTGCGCAACATCCTCTACCGCAAGGGCAAGGGGGTTGAAATCCTGGTCAACTACGAACCCGCGCTATTTATGTTCGGCGAATGGTTCAAGCAGCTGTTTGACGAATCGGAGGGCAAGGACCACAAGGGCATTTTCGCTACTGCCGCGAATTTCTCGACCGACCTGCATTCCATCGGCCAGTTTATCCAGGACGGCACGCGCAGCATCTTCGAGACGGTTGTCTGGGTCAAAAAGCCGCGCTCTGAAAGCTATCTGGAAGCCGCCGCGGAGGATATCGACGGCCTGAATTATCTCGCCGGCAAATCCATGCAGTTTGTCAACTCGAAAGCCTATACGGGCACGCTGCTCGCCCACTGCGACGGCGGCACCCCCAATATCCTGCTTGAGATCGACGAAGCGGATGCATACCATTTCGGCTATCTGGTCTACTTCTTTGAAAAGGCGTGCGGCCTGTCCGGCTATCAGCTGGGCGTGAACCCGTTCGACCAGCCGGGCGTGGAAGCATACAAAAAGAATATGTTCGCGCTGCTTGGCAAGCCGGGCTTTGAAGAGCGCCGCAAGGAGCTTGAATCCCGTATTTAATCTGTCATCTATGCATAAAGGGCGGTTCTCCGCCCTTTTGCAGCTCATATTGAAAAAGGAGTTATCCAAACTATGAAAAAAATCGTGAAAGAATATCTTGACATGCTCGAGAACGTCAGCGCTTCGGAATGGCTGATGGGGCTCATGATCATGTGCCTTGCGTCCATGCTGTCCCTTGTCTGCCGCAATGACGAGGACAACAAGCACTTGTCCGGCATTTTCGCAGGGCAGGCGTTCTATTACGCGTTCCGTTCGCTCGTCCCGGTTTCCGCGTTCCTGCGCGAACGGATGGCCGAGGAATTCCCGGAGGAAGAGGCGCTCCCCGAGGCCGCCCCGGAAACCGCAGAAGCCTAAGCCTACAGCCGCTGCCGTCCCTGGCCGGGCATTCCCGCGCAGGGACGGCAGTCCTTTCCCCGCGCAATCCCTACTTATCACGGCCGCAACCTGCGGCTGATTTTGCCCTATCAAAAATCAGGAGGTTCAAGCAATGGGATTATTCCTGCACGATGTTATTTTTCTGAACTGCACAGAAGAAGCCGCAAGGGCGGCGATTGCCGAAGCGGCTGGTGAAGACTTTGCGCTCCAACCGGAAGCGTGCTCCTACAAAACGGAAAACGGCGGCGTAAACGTCCTGCTGAGCGATATGTGCGCCGGTTACGAGCCGCTTGCGAAGTACCTGTCCGAAAAAACGCAGAAGCCGGTGATGCTGCTGTACATTTACGACGACGATTACTGGGGCTACTATTTTTACGAAAACGGGCGCGAGCTCGATTCCTACAACCCCATGCCCGACCTGCTGGAAGACGTGCCCGATGAAGAATGGCAGCGGCTGGCGGGACGCGCTTCGGTTGTCGCGGCACATTTCGGCATTGAACCGGAAACGATCGCGCGCTATTTGATCCCGTGGACCGAGGAAATTTACGACGGGGACGGCGAACCGGCCTACCCGGATGACAAATACGCGGCGGGCGACAGCTGGCAGATCGTAGATTTTATGGCAAAACTGGGCTTCTCCTACGGATGGGAATAAACCCCGATATCAGAGGTAAAAATGAGTTTTTTTGATTTTTTCCGCAAAGGAAGCAAGCCATCGGATACGCCTGCGCCATCCGCGCCGCCGAAGCCGGAACACCGCAGCTGCGTCCAGGACGGCAATAAAACCGCCCCGGACGGCCCCGATCTGCCGATCCCCGACGCAATTACCGAAATCGCGCGCATTGTCACCTTCGGCGACGAAACGGTTTTGCGCGAAACCTCAGCGCTTGCAGATATCCAAAAATACTGCGCAGAGCACGAACGCTGGCTTACGGATTCCATGCTTGATCCGTCCACCGACCCGGTGCGGCTGCAATGGCTTGCGCTGATTCACATCCTTGAAACGCATCATTACGTCTGTGAACGCGACTGGAAGGACGAAAAAGAAGATTTTGTATATTTTTTCAGCAACCTGAAAGGTGTCAAGGCTTACAACCTTACAATTGACCCCGACTGGTTCAGCGAACAGGAATCCATTCCGGAATGGTGCTCGATACTCAAGGAAAAATGGTCTGCACAGGACTGTTTCGCGGCAGTCTTTGACATCGACAGCGACAGCTACGTACTCTTCCCCTGCAGCGGCAACGACTTCGCAAAGCTCCAACCGCTTGGAAAGCGCTTTCCCGAAGGCTTTTTCATCGTTGAAAAATGACAATACCCGGACGTTGCAGGCGCAGCCCGCCCCTGCCACGAGTGTTTCCGTCCACCTGGTATAAAACCTTCGCAGCTCGGCAAAAATAAGCCCGGTGATAAATTTATGAAGGGTTTCCGGCAGGTTACAAGCCTGTTTTTCTGCGGCGCGGCGGGCTATGCGGCACTCGAACTGCTGTGGCGGCAGCGCACCCATTGGACGATGGCGCTCACAGGCGGTACGGTCTTTGTCGGGCTTGCAGGCATTGGCGAACGGCTGCGGGGGCTCTCCCTTCCCCGGCGCTGCGCAGCCGGTTCCGCGCTCATCACAACCGCAGAACTGGTGGTCGGCGCGACCGTGAACCTGCATTACCGGATGCGGGTGTGGGATTATTCCCGCGAACGGTTCAACTTCAAGGGACAGATCTGCGCCAAATATGCCGCGTTATGGTACCTGCTTTCCGCGCCTGCAATGGCGCTGGCGGCAAGCATCTCAAACCGTATGTAAAACCAAAAAACTGCCTGACCGGAGGGATCCCCCATTCCCGGCCAAGCAGTTTTCGCATTTTATTCCCAAACAGCCTTCCGTCCCGCCCGCAGGCGTGATAAAGTTTTTACTCGATTTTTTTTCAAAAAAATCGCAGGGGTCCAGGGGACAGCGTCCCCTGGCGCTGCCCGCGCAGGGCCCGCCGCAAAAGACGCTCAGTCAAAGCGTACCGCAGTCCCGTAGGCCATGACCTCCGCCGCCCCCTGCGCAACAGAAGACGTCATATAACGCATACCTACAACCGCGTCCGCGCCCAGCGCCTCCGCTTCCCGCACCATGCGCCCAGACGCGATATCCCGCGCCTCGTTCATCATCTGCGTGTACGATTCCATCTCCCCGCCGACCAGGTTTTGCAGCCCGCTGAGAAAATCATGCCCAATGTTCTTGCACTGGATCGTGCTGCCCTGCACAAGCCCTAATACCCGGTAGCTCCTGCCCGGGATCTGCTCAGTTGTTACCAGAAGCATTTTCAAATCCTCCCTCTTCTTCCCCATCCCGTGCAGCCGGCGGCGCAAGCCGCTCCTCCAACCAGTGGGAAATGTCCCCAAATACGTCCAAGCGGTTAATCTCGTTCAGGATTTCATGCCGCCCGCCTTTGTAAAAAATTACATCCACGTCCTTTTGCCCCGACGTGCGGTACATGTTCGCAACCTGCCGCACGCCCTCGCCATACGCCCCGACCGGGTCGCAGTCGCCCGCAATCAGCAGCAGCGGCAGCCCATGCGGCGTCTGGCGGTAGCACTTGATCGAATTGGCCTGCACAACCAGCGTGAACAAATCGCGGAATCCAACCGCCGTAAACACAAAATTGCACTTTTCATCCGATTCATACAGCTGCACAACCTTCTCATCCCGCGTCAGCCAGTCAAACGCCGACCGCGCCGGTTTGATCCGCCGATTGTACCCCTTGAACGCCATCCGCGACAGCATGGCCGACCGGTAGGTCATCCCCTTCGCGTGCGCAACCGAATCGGAAAGCCGCACCCCGGTCTTTGCCATCGGGTTGGGCCCCACCGTACCGCAGAGGATCGCGCCGGTCAGCTGATCCCCCATTTCCGTCAGATACAGCCGCGCAACCAGCGATCCCATCGAATGCCCCAGCAGGAAATACGGCAGCTCGGGATACCGCTCACGCATCAGCCCGGTCAGCGTCTCCGCATCCCGGATCAGCACCCGCCAGCCGTCGCGCGGCGCAAAAAAACCGAGGTCATCCGGCTTGGAAACCGACGCGCCATGCCCAACATGGTCGTGCCCGCAGACAATCAGCCCCAGTGAGCACAGGTATTTCGCAAAAAACGTGTACCGCGAAAAATATTCGCACATCCCGTGTACAATCTGTACAATGCCGCGGATCGGCACATCCTCCGGGCAAAGGATGTAATAAGAAACATTCGACACGCCATTTGCACTTTTGAACATGTTCTGCGTACATTTTACATTCATGCGCTCAAACCCTTCCGTTCCACTGTGGCCTATGCACAGGCGCAGGCCCTTTAGAATTATTTTACCACAGAATCATCAAAAACGAGCCCCATTTTCATCAAATTTAACAAATCCTTAAAATTTTACGGAAAACCCGCCCCCGGCAGGCCCGCCTTCCCGCGCCCTATGCCCGACACTGGCAGTTTCCCCGCCCTCTGCGCGCCCCGCGCCGCGCCGCAGGCCGAAAATTCGATTGACAACGCCCCGCTTATCGCCTACAATTAGTGTAGGCAAACTTATACCTGGAACAGAAGGGGACTCTATGAAAAATCTCGCGAATCTCAGGCCCGGGGAATCGGGCATTGTCCATAGCCTGACGGCCGAGGGCGCCGTTAAGCATCATTTCCTCGACCTCGGCATTACAAAGGGCGTGCGCATCACCGTGGAGCGCATTGCCCCGTTCGGCGACCCGATTGCCGTGCGCCTGCGCGGCTACAGCCTTTCGCTGCGCCGTGAAGAGGCCGCAAAAATCTGCCTGGAGGGGGTGCCGCAGCGTTGAACCGCACAATCGCCATCATTGGCAACCCAAACAGCGGCAAGACCACGCTGTTCAACCGCCTGACCGGCTCCAACCAGCATGTGGGCAACTGGCCCGGCGTGACGGTTGACCGCAAGACCGGGCACATCTGCTATCACAACCACGCGGTTGACGTGGTCGACCTGCCGGGCATCTATTCGCTTTCGCCATTCACGCAGGAGGAGATTATCGCCCGCGAATATGTGCTGTCGGACGAGCCTGGCGGCATCCTGAACATTGTCGACGCGACCAATCTGGAACGGAACCTGTACTTAACGATGCAGCTGATCGCGCTGGGGCTGCCGATGGTTGTCGCGCTGAATTTCATTGATGACTGCCGGGCGCAGGGCGTTGAGATCGACTGCGGCAAGCTGTCCGAAACCCTTGGCGTAGAGGTCATCCCGATTTCTGCACGCAAGGGCGAAAATATGGACAGGCTGCTGGAAACGGTCACCTGCCGCCTGCAAAAGCCGGTGCGGCAGCCGGCATACCTGCACGGGGTAGGCGCGGCGATCAGCCGGACGGCGCGCGCACTGGCGGACACGACGCTGCGGCGGGAAAGCCTGCCCTTTTACGCGTTGAAGCTGCTGGAAGGCGACAGCCACGTCCGGCGGACGGTCAAGCTGCCGCCCGCAGCGGAACAGATGGTTACGGAGACTGCCGCTGCCCTGTCCAGCCACGGCAGCGAGGACAATGAGATGATCCTCGCGGATGCGCTGTATGACTTTATAGAGGAAGCGGTGCGCCGCGCGGTCAGTCGCCCGGAAAAGCCGGTGCTGACCGTCACCCAGCGCCTGGACCGGATCATTATGGACAAGTGGCTGGCGCTGCCTATTTTCGCCTTGCTCATGGCACTGATGTTCTGGTCGACCTTCGGGCCCGTCGGCACATTTTTCGCCGACCTGTTTGAATCGCTCATACAGGGCGGGATCATCCCGGCTGTGCAGCGGGCGCTGGCTGCTGCGGGCGCTTCCGGCTGGGTTGTTGGGCTGGTGTGCGACGGCGTGCTGGGCGGCGTTGGCGGCGTTGTCGGCTTCCTGCCGCAGATCGTGATCCTGTTTTTTTACCTGTCGCTGCTGGAAGACACTGGGTATCTGGCCCGTATTGCGTTTATTATGGACACGCTGCTGCGGCGCATCGGGCTGTCCGGCAAATCGTTTGTGCCGATGCTGATGGGGTTTGGCTGTACGACCCCGGCGGTGATGGCGGCGCGGACGATGGAGAACGAAAAGGACCGGCGAATGACCATCATGCTCACGCCGTTCATGTCCTGCGGCGCCAAGCTGCCGGTTTACGCGCTGTTTGCGGGGGCGCTGTTCCCGCAAAGCCCCGCGCTGATTATTGTGAGCTTGTACGCGCTGGGGATTTTGGTTGGGATTTTCGCGGGTTGGCTGCTGAAAAAGACGGTATTCCGCGGGGTATCCTCGGGGTTTGTGCTGGAGCTGCCGCCTTACCGCCTGCCGACCTTGCGGGGCACGCTGCAAAACATGTGGGAGAAAGCGAAGGACTTCCTGACGAAAGCGGGCACCGTCATTTTTGTGATGAGCATTGTGATCTGGCTGCTGCAAAACTTCACGCCGTCGCTGCAAACGGCGGCGGATTCTGCGGACAGCATCCTCGGGGTGTTTGGGCGGTTTATCGCGCCGGTCTTTGCGCCGCTGGGCTTTGGGGAGTGGCGCGCGTCGGTGTCCATCCTGACTGGTGTTATCGCGAAGGAAGCGGTTGTTTCCACGATGAGTGTGCTGTACGGGGTTGACCTGGGTTCGCTGGGAAGCTTGTTGCAGTCGGTCTTTACGCCGCTTTCCGCGTATGCTTTTCTGGTCTTTATCCTGCTATACATGCCTTGCATGTCCGCGTTTGCGACGATCAGGCGTGAAATGGGCGGCTGGAAATGGGCGGTTGGCGTGGCGGCGTTCCAGACGGTGCTCGCGTGGGCTGTTTCTTTCCTGATTTACCAATTTGGCAGCTTGCTGCTTTGACCGTCCGCGCCTGCGCGGCGGGCGGCAGGGCTCTGCCCTGCACCCGGCGGGGCTCCGCCCCTGCACCCCCGCGCCTGCGCGGCGAGCGGCAGGGCTCTGCCCTGCACCCGGCGGGGCTCTGCCCCTGCACCCCGCGCCTGCGCGGCGAGCGGCAGGGCTCTGCCCTGCACCCGGCGGGGCTCCGCCCCTGCACCCCGCGCCTACGCGGCGAGCGGCAGGGCTCTGCCCTGCACCCGGCGGGGCTCCGCCCCTGCACCCCGCTGGGGCTATGCCCCAGACCCCGAGATGCTGACGCATCTCTGTCTCGCCTGCGGGCGGGACGGGGCTTGGGCCATTCCAAGTCCTTTCTGCTCAGTGACGCGGCCCGCCAGAACGGCGGCGGGCCGCGTCGGCTTTCTTCTCTGCAAAACACTTTTATGTGAGGTATGATATGGATATCAAACTGATTGCCGCCGACCTCGACGGCACCCTGCTTGACAGCCAAAAGCGGCTCCCTGACGAGTTGCCAGAGCTGCTTGCCGAACTCCGTGCGCGCGGCGTCCGTTTCGCCCCTGCATCCGGCAGGCAGTATTACAACCTTCTGGCCCTTTTCGGGGACGAGAATATGACCTATATTGCGGAAAACGGCGCGATGGTTTTTGAGAACGGGCACTGCCTGTTTGTGGACGAGCTTCCTGCGGAGCTGGTGCGTGAAGTGCTCGGCATGGTGCGCAGCCTTCCCGGCGCGTATCCCATCCTCGCGGGCGAGCACTCTGCCTGGTGCGAGGACAGCGAGCCGGTTTTCGTTGCAAATGCGGAAATGTATTATACCCGTCTCACGCGTGTGCCAAGCCTTGACCATGTTGACGACCGGATCTGCAAAATTGCCGTCTTTGAAAAGGGGCATGCAGAGCATGGCTGCTTGCCTGCGCTCCGTCAGGTTACCTCCCCGGCGCAGGTTGTCCTCTCCGGCGCAGACTGGGTCGACGTCATGAACCCCGGCGTCAACAAGGGCGGTGCCATCCGTAAACTGTGCGCCAGCCTCCAACTCACGCCCGGACAATGCATGGCCTTTGGCGACTATCTCAATGACCTTGAGCTCTTGCAGGCGGTCGCCCACTCCTTCGCAATGGCAAACGCCCATCCGGACATCCGCGCGGCCTGCCGGTATCAGGCCCCCTCAAATGACGAAAACGGTGTTGTACGCAATATCCGCTCATTTTGCGGCCTGTAAAAAGCGTCGGACGTGCTGAAACGTCCGACGCTTTTCTGATTTTGCATTTTTGCTTCGTCTTTGTTTGATCTTTGAAAGTGCGGCGAGCGGCGGCAAAGAAACGCCGGCGCGTATGCAGACAATTTTCAAATGAGCCCCAAATGCTGTCCGGTAATCAGGCATGCACGGATTGCGCTGCCCGGTTTGCCGTCAGGCTAAAGCGATTTCCCGCAGAAGTCCTTTGTGCAAGCAGGTTCGTCCGGCGGCAAGGGTGCAGGCAAGCTGTGCGCAGATCATGTTGGGATCGGCGCTTAGCCTAACAGGTAAACGTCCGCATGTGCAATGCCGTTCTCGAAACAACGGCTGTGGCTGTCCAGGAATACGTCGATTTTCTGCGATTTGATCGCGCCGCCGGTGTCCTCGGCAATGAATACGCCGTAGCCGTCGATATAAACGCGGCTGCCAAGCGGGATGACCTTCGGGTCAACGGCAATCGTGCGCCCCTCCTGGGCAATCGTGCCGGAACGGGTCAGCCCATCGGAACGCCCGTTGCATCGCACGCAGGGGCAGTAAAATGTCAGCTTAAAGTTGCCCAGCCTGCGCCCCGCAGAACGGACAACGTCATTTGCCGCAAGGTCGCTGCTAAACGCGACGGTTCGCTTAGAAAGCGGCGCGTTCAGCAGGCTGTTCATCTGCTCGCTGAACGCGAGTGCGCGTGCCTGCTGCTCCTGCATCTTTGCAAGATTCTGCTCTGCCGCAAATACGGCGGCGGAAGTGGGGACCGACCCGGAAGCCGGTGCAGCCGAAACCGACAGCAGTGCCGCCGGCTGGTTTTCGGGGGTATCAAATGCCAAAGCGGACATGGTCAGGCTCAAGCAGGCAGCCATCGTCAGGAATACCCGCCGGCTGTACTTTTTGATGATCTGATGCATGGTTCTCTCCTAATTCTCGCGCAGCCACAGGGCTTCTGTTCCCGGACGCCCAGGGCTGCCTGGTTTTGCTGCCGGGGGCGCGCTTTCCTTCGGCGCATCTCCCAGGCAGGGACGGCAAAAATTGTAACCGTCCTGATATTATTGTTACCAACTTGTAACCCACTATACACTACCTCGCCCGATTTGTCAAACCCATTTCAAAAAGATTGAGTATCTTTCATGACATTCCGCCACATGAAAGCCTTATATTTTATGTAAATCGACCGAAATCCTGCAAAAATCCGGCAGATTCAAAGGGGTTTCGGTAAATGAAAACCTTTCCCACATATGCACTTTTTTCGTTTCTGGCGTGCGGCGCAGCGCTCACAGATGATTTTTGCCGGATCATCCCCACTTTACAAAATTCGCGCCTTCCTGGACGGGTAATATGCTATAATGCATGGTGTTTGATGGCTTCCTGCCTCCGCCCGCCTGCCTGCCCCCCCTTCCGGCCCTCAGGATACGGGAAGCTTGCACGGCCAAATGTCAAGACTAAATTACAAAAAAGTTCAATAAATTTTCCCGACTTGTGAAAAGCGGGGGTTCCGGCGCGTTTGGAACCCCCGCTTTTGTGCAAAAAGGCAACAGGAAACCAAACCGGGCGTTTTTTCGCTTCCGGCTCCGCTCCCTTTCTGTTCAATTTTTCGGGGGCTATGTTATGTACCGCTCGAAAAGCATTTGCGGCGTTGCCCAGCCCAATATCCGCCGGGGATAGTTCGCCAGCCACTCTTCAACTTCTGCAACCTCCGCCGCGGTCACTTCATCAAAGCTTGTTCCCTTTGGAAAGAACCGCCGGATAATGCGGTTCATGTTTTCATTGCTCCCCCTTTCGTATGCAGAATACGGGTGGCAATAATAAATCTTTGTGCGGGGCTTCCGCGCCCGCTTTGACCTCTCCATTCCGGCGCAATCCTGAAATTCGCTTCCGTTGTCAACCGTTATTGACCTGAACACTTGCCGGAACCCCGCGCCCATCCTCCGCTCTATACGGTCAAGCCCCCGCACGACGCTTTCCATCGTGTGATCGGGAACGCGAAAAATCACGGGGTAACGGGTCAACCGCTCTGTCAGCACCACCAGCGCGGCCTTGCTTCCCTTACAACCTATAATGCTATCCATTTCCCAATTCCCGAAAGTTTCGCGGTCTGCTACTTCCTGTGGGCGTTCCTCTATGGTGTCCCCCTTTGCGGGCCGCGCCCGTTTCTGCCTGTCCCTGTCCTCTGGCTTTCTGTGGTCCCCCTTATACAAAAGGTGTTCCGCCGTAACATTCAAGAAAATGTCGCCCCGATAAATCCAGTTATAAAGGGTCGTTTCGCAAATATGGGTGTCGAACTCCATTCCGTCAATCGCAATTTGCGCCAAAGCCGCGCCGGGGGACCTCTTCTTTTCAATAATCTGTTCTTCGATATACTCCGCAAAAGCAAAGTCTTTCCCCAGCTTTATGTCCGGCCCCTTTGCCCGCAAATGCTCTTGATACTTTCGTTCCGCAACGTCCGCGCAATAGCGCGACACGGGTTCCAGTTCGCTTGTAAGCTGTTCGCACATTCCCCGCGCAATTTCATTGTATACGGTTTTCAGGCAAACGCCCAAAGCTTCCGCAATTTTCGGTTTCGGCGTTTTTATCTTTAGCATACGTTCAAGGGAAAGCCGATCTTCCCACTTCAAATGCTGATTCCCTTTGTAATTCATAGGCCCTCCATGCAGGAAAACCCGCCCAAGCTATAAGCAAGGGCGGGTTTTCGTTTTCTCTATTCTTTGTTATTCCCCGTTCGTCTGCTGTGCCGCCGCGTCAAGCGTCGTTTCTATCCATTCATTCAACGACTTTCCCGCCGCTTGTGCCGCGGCAAGATACGTCGCTTTTTTCCCTTTTTTCACATAAGGGAAAGACGATCATAGTTCGCCGCGTTCCATTTGTTTTTTGCGCGGGTGTTGCTTGCGTATTTCTTTTTTTCCATGCTTGCCCCTCCTTTCTGCTTCCTTTGAGATTATAGCACTTTTCAAATACTCACGCAAGTATGAATATTGCACAATCTCACGCGAGTATCTTTGTGCAATTTTGCGTGTTGACTTTTCATACTCACGCGAGTATAATAATAGACAGAAAGAGGGAAACACAAGCCGCCCACCCGCCGGGGCGTTTAAGAATACGGCGGGGGCTAACCTTACGGGCCGACACGAAAAGGGGGCCGACACGGTAAAAGGTAACGTCAACATTTCGTTTAATATATGGAGGTAATCACATGAACAAGTTTGAAATCGGCAAGGAATACTTTTCCCGTAGTATTTGCAACCACGATTGCGTTTTCACCATCAAAATCACCAAGCGCACCGCTAAAACGGTTTCTTATGAATATATGGGTGAATCCCGGCGTTCCAAGATTCGGGTTGACGATTCCGGCGAATATATCCAGCCTGATCGGTACAGTATGGCCCCTGTTTTTCGGGCTTCCCGTGAAATTCAAGCAGAGGAAGCACCCGCCGTCGTGGAGAAACCCGCCGCCCCCGCGCCCGTTGCAGGGGACGCGGCCCCCTCTAAAATCGTGACGATCTCCCAGCCCGCCGACGACGGCACAGTTATTGTCATGCTGGGTCAGCGCGTCGAATGCGTGTGCGGGGCTTGCTATCCCGTTCAGGGCGGAACGGTCGTCGGATTCTGCGACGAACCCGCCGGACGCTTCACCCGCGGCGGCGTTTTCGCCTTGATTCGCTGGGACGAACGCCCCGGCAAGCCCGAACGGGTCCGCCTTTCCGATATTCACCGCCGGGGCTGGCGTTCTGCGGGCGGCTCCCCCCTGGGCGTGTTCGTCTGCTGATACTTAACACAAAAGCCCGCCGGGTTCCATTCCCGGCGGGCTTTTAATCTTCCTGTTCTGTCAGCCATTCCATAGACACGCCCAGCACCTTTGCAAGCACAGTCAATTCGTAGTCGGTAACAAAGCGGGTCCCGATCTCAATTCGGCTTACGCTGTCCCGCTCCATTGTTACCCCTGCAATCTGCAAGCGGGCGGCAAGTTCGGCTTGCGTTATGTTCCGACGGGCGCGGGCTTCTTTTATCCGCTGTCCGCAAAGGTTCTTTCGGCCTTTGTATTCGTAAATCTTCAACGCGGCTTCCCTCCTATGTGTTAAAGTTCCGCTTTATTCTTTACTTTAACACGTGGCAAGTGTATAATTGTGTTAAAGGTCAGAACGACGTTGAAACAGACGGTTCCACCTTTGAAAAAATAAGCAAGCCGCCTAACCTTTCGGGCGGCGGAATGGAGGATTCCAAAATGAAAAGGGTTCTTTCTCTTATCCTTGCGGTGGGGCTTGCGCTGTCCCTCTCCGCGTGCGGCGACGTGCTGGTTGATCTCGACACGCCGAAATCAAGCGAACTTTCCGCGCAATATGATTTCTACCCGGATTCGATGAACACAATTCGGGCAGATATGCAGATCACGCCGGAACAGGCCGACGACGTTTTCATTGCGCTTGTGTCCTGCGGCCTTGACGGGAAGATCAGCACGGTTTCCGAAACCGACGGCGTTTACAAGGTTCGCTGGGGGACAAATACCCTTGAAGTTATGATGAACGACGACGGCACGATTTCCGAAATCAGCGACGGCAAAGACGTTCTTTATCCTGAATACAAACAATATAACTTCTTGCTTGACTGTGACGTGAAAACTTCCGATGTGAAAAGCGGTTCCGGCGACGTGATCGGGCAACGGGCTTTTGTCAGCGTCCTAAAGTCCCAACTTGCAGAACTTACGGCGGAAAATTTCGCCGAATTTGCCGAAACCGTCGTAAAAGATAGCGGGTACAACTATTTCACGATTAAGTGTGACGACGGAACAGGGATTGTCTTTGACGGCTCCGACGTAACGATTCCCGTTTATGGAACCCTCGACGACGACGGGCGCGTTACTGATACCGCCGGATTTATCACGCGCGGCGTGGACGGCTCTTACACATACGAACAGGCCGACTAAATACCGCCAGCCAACACAAAAAAGCCCGCCGGGGCAAAATCCCGGCGGGCTTTCATGTTGTCCGAACCTGTCCGAATCGGACGGTTATTTTTCGTTCATGGGAACTATCATCCCCGGCTCTGCTTTCAATTCTGTGGCGATTGCTTCCACTTCCAGCGGGGAAGCAGTAACGACAATTTCGGTCGTCGGTTCAATATACGCCGCTATGTTCTCATTGTTGCCCCACGCCTTTTTCGCTTCCTCCAGCGCGGTTTCGATCATGCTTTCAATGTCCTTTTCGCTGAAAAGCAGTTTTAGAACGGCGGGAATCCGCTGGTAAATCCAGTCGGACACGGCGGCAAGCTTCAACTTTCCTGTTCCGCCACCGAACTGCTTTTCTGCCTGTGTAACAAGGCTAAAAAGAACCTTGTTCAGCACCTTTGTTTCGCCGCGCTTGACAAGTACGACGATCAGGGCAAGGAACGCAAGGATAACCAGCACGCTGTCCCAATTTGCGAACAGAAATTGAATAATATTCATTGTTGTTTCCCCTTTCTTTAGCCGACGACGGAACAGGCGGATTCAGGAACCCAGCCCAGCCCGTCAATGTGTACGCCGCATTTGCGGCCCGGATAATAATATTTAACTGTGTATGTGCCGTTTACGGCCTTTCCCTGCCCGTTCCCGTTGCTATCCCGGTATAAGGGGCCGGAATACTTCACCCGCGCACCGACGCGCATTTTCGGGGCCGGGGCGGTCCCTGTGGACGTTGCACCCTGAATGTCTGCAAGGTCAACCCAGCCGTAAACCGTGGACCCGCCGCCGCTTTGCGCGATAAGGTGAACCGGGTGTTTTGCCCCCAGCGCAAGCTGTGTGACCTTTGCCGTTCCCGGCTTACACGCGGGGCCGCTGTTTGCGTTTGCACTTGCATAATGCGCCGCGCCCGTAAAATGCACCACGTCGCCCACAACGGGCATTCCCGCGCCCTGCGTATCATTTGACCCCGTAGACGTTGCGGGCGGCTCTGTGGGCCGCGTGGCGGTTCCAGCGGGGGCTTTGACCGTAACCGCCGAAAAATCAGGCAATCCGAACCCGCGAATATACCGCCCATTGACGGCAAGGCTTCTATACCCCACCGCGTTGCTCATGTTGCCCTCAATCACTTTGATTGTGGACCCTGTGACAGATACCACGATTCCGACGTGATCGGGCGCGGCTGTATTGTCGGTTTCCGCATAATTCGGGCCGTCGTTCCAGTCGTAAAAAACCACGTCGCCGGGGGCCGGAACGTATGCGTCGTTTTCCTGCCAGCGTCCCAGCTTTTGGTATAGTTCAATCATTTTTCCGCAACCGACTTCCTTTGGCATGACCGCCAATGCGCCGCCCCGAATGCTTACAACGGACACAAAGCACGCGCACCACGCGTCGGTGTACTTCATGGGGTAGCCGCGGGCCAGCGGCTTGTCCGCATTGTAAATGTCGATTATCTTCTTGTGGCTCCCGTCGCTCTCTTTGCACCCGAAAAAGCTTTCAGCGATTGCAACGATGTTTGCCCGGTTCTGCTTCTCTTTTGCTGTCATAGTTCCTTGCCCTTTCTCCGCTCCCGCGGCGTACTTGTTATAGTAGGTCTGCCCGTACCCAGCGCGGCGTTCCTGCGCCGCTGTGCTTTGATCTGCGGGCCGCTCGAATTTCAGCAAAACCGCGTCGGACGCGGCCCGAACCGAACCCGTCGTTTTCAGGACGGACAGAACCGCCGCATAACCCGTGTTCAGTTCATGAAGCAAAAATTCAAGCTGTGTTTCAAGATCGCCCACCGACGCGCCCCGCGCTTTGACGAACTCTAAAAGGGCCTTTTTTCGGCTCCAATAGGTCCATTGTGCAAGGCCGTACCCAGCGGAATCGTTCACGAAATTTCCGTATGCGCCGGAATCTACCGCCGCCGTGTACGTTTCGTCTGTGAATCCCAGCTTCTTTTCATAGCTGTTTTGAATGTTCGTCGGCTTCAAGCCGCTTTCGGCGTACAGATTCCCCATAAGGCCCGCGGCTCCCGCCGGGGTCATGCCCTTTCCGATCAGGAAATTATAAATCTGTTCTTCCGCCGTTTTTCCTCTCAATGCCATTTGTAAAACCTCCCGTTTAAGGCTGAATGTTGTTCAGGTCAACGGGCAACCCCTCTGTTTCGGACGGGTTCGCCTTTTTGATCTTCACGACGTTTTCCGCCTTTGCTTTCCACGAATAGAAACCGATAACCGTTGCCGTAGGGGTTCCCACGTATGCAAGAAAAACCCCTAATTGCGAAAGATCAATCAGCACCGCCCAAAAGCCCAGCCCGAATCCCGCAAAATAAGTCAAAAGAACCGCCGAAAGAACAAGCTTTGAAAACTCAATCTTTCGGTCGGTTCCTTTTTCCTCTTTGACAGTCTGTGCGGCTCTGCTTCGCGCGTGTCGGCGTTTCCTATACTGCCGCCGCTCAATCAGCGCAAGGGCGGCAATGCCGCCGATCAGTCCTGCGGCGACGGCGAATACATATCCCATGCCGCACCGCCTTTCACAAGAAATCGTGTTTTATCAACCGTTCATCGTACACGCGTTTAATGTGTGCGACGGCGTGTGTTGCGCGGTTGTTTTCATAGTCCGGGTGGGTATCGCAATACTTTTCGTAAAAGTCGATTTCCGCCAAAATTTCTATGAAATCTTCCCTTGTGTGCGGAATATCCCGCAATAACTCATTGTTGAATTGCAGGATTCTTGATCTGTGTAAATCTGCATTTCGCGCGTCGTCCGTTTTGATGTGTTCATCAAGGGTTTTCCGCGTTTCGTCCAGTTTTGAAAGTACGTCTTTGTTGATTGCGCGTCCTATCGCCCGTGCAATAGCCGTCCACGGGTTAAGCTTGATAGGGGCAATCTGAATCAGCGTGACAAGAACAAGGAAAACCCCGCCTCCACTGGTCAATAACTGTGCAATCGTCACGTTCTCTACCTCCTGAAAAAGAAATCTTTGTAAACGCTTTTCAGCGAATACGGGGCAATGTCAGGCGGTTTCTCTGTTTTACCGTACACGGCGCATTCATAGGCCCATATAAGCCACCGTGCCGTGTCCTCCGCCCAAATCGCAAGGGGCATAATAAAGAACCACAAAAGGCCGAACGCTGGGCAAATCTGCCCCAGCACGTTGCCGGGCTGATTGCTATAATCCCAAACGCCCAGCCCCAGCCAAAGGTTCAGAACGCACCCGCTTACAAACTCGACGGCAAGGACGATCAACGCCCCGATCATTGCTTGCACAATGACCGGGGCGCGGTAAAAACCGGGCCGCTGATTGATTGCCCCCACAAGAACCCCGCAAAGCCCGCCGACAATCAGCATTGCAGGGTGGGAACGTCCCCGAAAGAGGATTTCAAGGGTAACATACACGGCCCCCAGCGCGGCCCAAATCGTCAAAACGCGTTTCATGCCGCACCCCCGCCTGCGGCGGCGATAATTGCCGCCATGCTTGCCGCAAGGTCTTTCGGAAGTTCCGCCCCGTAGACAATCGCGGGCAGTTCTTCCAGATCGGCCCGCGCAATCCACGCGTTCATGTGATTGCAGTATGTCCGATGGTAGAACACGTGGGCCGTTGCCGCCTGTGCAAGCGCGGTAAACTCTTCCGCCGGGTACATACGGCAAAGTTCCCCGTCTGCGTGATAGGGAACCGCCGCCGCGCCCTCTTTGACCGTCTGCGCCTGTGCCATCAATTCTGTTTGGTCGTGTTCGGTCAGGCTATACCGTGACCCGTCAACTTCAATCCCCGCATAGATCGCGGCGGAACAGGCCGCGCCGATCTCTTGCTTTTTCACCGCGCGGACCTGTGCAACGTCGTTCCAGTCGGCGGGGGGCTGAATCCCCATCCGCTCCAGCCGCATATTGCGAATACTGTCTTGCTTGTGCTGTACGCTCATTCAAAATTCCCCCCTGCCGAAACAATGTAGCAATCGCCCGTTGCCCCGTTTCTCTTGACCTTGATTCGGAGATTGAACCCCCATTGTGCCGCGGTCTTTGTGGTGTTATTCAAAAAGAACTTGTTCCCGCTTGTGACGGCCTGTGTCACGTCCTCCCACGTGGGCGACGCGTCAAAGGCATTGTTGCAGGCTTCAACGGTAAAGGTTGCCCCCGTCGGAATCTGCCGCGTAACGCTCATGATTGCCTTTGTAACCGCGTCGTCGGAAGTCAGCGGGGTGGCCAGCGTCATTTCGATTTCGGTTTCGTTCTTTGTGAACGTATAGGTTCGGGTGGCGGTTCCGCCGACGTTATCCGCGGCGGAGATTGTCAGGGTATGGGACCCGTTGGCAAGCTTCACCCACTCCGCCGCCGTGACGTTGAACGAATAGTTCTGCCCACTGGTCGCGGTATAGGTTCGCTTCACCGTGTTGTCGATCTTTTCCGTGACGGACAGCGTTTGCCCGCTGTCCGGGTCTGTGACTGTGTAAGCCTGATTGAACGCCCCGGTTTTCGTTCCAAGATCGCCGTTGTTCCCGCTGATTGTGGGCGGCGTGTTGTTTATGACGGTTCGGGTCGGGCTGGTGCTGTATGCTGATTCTGCGCCCGCGCTGTCGTAGGCTTTAACCCTGTATGCGACGCTTTCCCAGCCCTGCGTGATCGTGTCGGTATAGGTTTTATTGATACCTTTGTAAAGCTGTTTCCACGCGCCGCCGTTGTTCTGCCGCTCCAAAATGTACCCGGACAAATTGCCGTCTGCGTCCGTGGACGTTCCCCATGTTACGGTCAGGCTTTGCCCCCCGCGAACCGTCGTCGGAACGGTCAGGCTGGGCGGCGTGCTGGGGGCGCGATTCCAAATGATTGTGTATGCGCCGTCAGAATCCGGGGAATCAGATACCAAGATTGAAGATAACAAATTACAAAGCGGGCGAACGCCCCCGTCGCCGCTGTACGCGTTGTTCCAGATCAACGCGCCGGAGGAACTGACGCGGCGGACGCGGGACGAGTAGGACGCGTAAGCGTCGCAAAGCCAGTAGTACCAAAACGAATTTGTGTTGAAACTGCTGTTTGTGTACTCACTTTTCGACACACATTCCGCCGTGGGTTTCGCCCGTCTGGAAGCGTCGTCCGTGAACAGGGCCAGCTTGCTCCCGCATACAACGTCGCCCGTCAAGCCGACTTCCGTTGACGACGCAAAAAAGATTTTGTCGGTGCAAGTTTCAGTTCCGCCGCCGTCCACCGACGCTTTGCCGACGGTATGCGTTGTAGTAAGCAGGGCGGCGACAAAGCTTGCCGAGAACCCCGCAAGAAATCCCGCTTCCCCGTCGTATTCGTTGTAGTTGCTCCATACATTAGCGTTCGACGGGGGCGCGTCTGCGCTGTGCTGTGCGGCGTACCATTTGCCCGCCGCCGCTTGACTGTTCAACCACCGCCGGATATTTGAGTAAATCCAGCGGTTATTGCCGTAAGATCGGCGGTTGCTGTCGCTGTTGCCTGATTCGATAGCGTCAAAGCATTTCAGCGAAATAATGCGTTCTGTAATCAGCGTCACGGAATTTGCAGGATAACCCGCGTGGCCCTTGTCGGCAATCTTCCAGACAATGGGCTTGCCATTGTAAAGCGTTCCCGTGTCCTTTACCAATGTACCGACGGCAAGAGAACTTAAAGCTTTTGCCATTATGTGACACACTCCTTTTCTGAAAGTTTTTCTTCAAATAGGGTTTTATACAGTTGGTCCATTTCGCGGATAAGGTGATAGCAATTCCCCTTTTCCGCGTGGCTCCGCCAGCTTCCGTAGGATTGTTTAATCTCCCGCATGGTGATTTTTCCGCGGTCCAGCAAAGCCCGCTGTTTCTTTAGCTTCCGTTGTTCATTGCTCTTGCTTGCCCTCCTTACTTTCCGAATCACTTTGCCGCTGTCGGTCAGGTATGAATGAAACCCTAAAAAGTCAATACCGTTCCGCAAAGGAAAGATGTTCGTTTTGTTGTTCAAGGTCAGCCCCAGCCGGGCAACATACCGTTCTATTTCGCGGCGGCAATACTGCAAGTACGCCTTGTCCTCATGTATCAAGTAAAAGTCGTCCATATACCGCCCATAATAGCGAATACCCAGCTTTTCCTTGATGAAATGATCTAACCCCGAAAGGTACATGACCGCGAACCATTGTGAAGTTTGATTTCCAATCGGAACGCCCGGATTCTCCGTACTGTCAATAATCATATCGACAAGCCATAGAACGCCGGGGCTTTTGACGTACTGCCGTACCATCTGTTTTAACGGTTCATGCTGAATCGAATAGAAATACTTCGATATGTCGCATTTGAGAACCCAGCCGTCGGCGTAATCGGCGGCTTGCGGGGCGGGCCGCGGCAACCCCTCCTCCCGGCCCTCCCGCTCCGCCTTTGCCTTGTGTGAAAAATAATAGGACCGCATGAACTCTTCCAGCCTGTATAGGCCGTCATGCGTCCCGCGCCCGCGCTGTGAAGCGTAGTTGTCCCGGATAAAGGCGCGGGAAAATGCTGGTTCAAGTATGTTATCGCATAGGGAATGCTGAACGACTTTATCTTTGAACGCGTTTGTCATAACGACGCGCTCTTTCGGTTCGTACACCCGAAAAACGAAATAGTCAGACGGTTTATACGTCCTGTTTTTCAGCATTTCCGAAAGTAGGCAAATTGCTTCCAGCAAATTCGCTTCAAACTTTGCGACGCTGGCTTTGCCCCTTTTACCTCTGCGGGCTTTCAGGAACCCCGCATACAGGTTTCCGAAATCATATACCCGCGTAAAATCTGCGTCTGTCATTATAAAAACTCCTTGCCGTGTATAGAATCCGCCTTGCAGGGCGTTTCCCACCCCGTCAATGCTTCATCATCGGACCCCGCCACGCGCCCGCGGCGGGGCGGAAGCTGGTTCCCGTGGGCCTTGCTTCACCAATCTTGTATTTACCGCCGCCCTCTCACCGCGGCGGAGGGATACACCTTCCTTTGATAGTGGGCCTCTGTTTTCGGCTTTTGGCTTACTCAATCGCGGAAATCCACCAAAGCGGGCGAACGCCCCTGTTGCCGTTGTACGCGTTGTTCCAGTTCATCGCGCCGGAGGAATTGACGTTGCGGACGTTGTACGAGTTGGACGCTACAAGGCATACCCCAAAGAAAACCCGGCGGGCTTTATCGCCGCGCCGGGGTCCCTCTCTGCATAGTTGCCGCCCTCTGCTGATCTTGCTTGCGCCACTTCGCCGTCATGTACTTAACGTCCAAAACGGCTTTTGTCCATGCGGCGCATTGATCGTTTGAAATAAGTTCCAGTTCAAGGGAAAGTTCAATCAGAAAAAGGACTGTCTTGCATTTTGTCAAAGCCTTTTTCTGTTCGTATCTCCGTTCGCGGAACTCTTGCAGGTCGGCAAGGTCAAGTTCGTTTGCTTCCTGTATATGCTGGAAAATATCAATCGTCAGGTCGTGTAATCGGTTTACAATGGTAAAGCGATACTTTTTCGGAAAACGCCTGTCATTCGTCATTCGGAATGTATGCTTTACAAGGTCTTTCGCCTTTGCGATTATGGTAAATTCGCTTTGTTCAGCTTGTTTCGGCGGCGGGTTCATTTCAAACACCGCCTTTCCCTGATTCGCGCAACCTCCGCCGGGTCCCCGTCAAACGTGAACCCGTGTTCTGTGACAGTAAGAACCGCCCGCGCCCCGGTGTAGGTTGTCCCGCTGATCGTCAGCACGTCAGCGGCCCCGCACCGTTCGCAAGGCGGTTCAATCTCTGTAAACAGGTTCCCAATTATGCAGGACAGTTCCCGGCGTGTGCAAGCATATTCCGTCAACATTCGATTCTCTGCCGTTCCGCGTTCCAAATACCCTTAGTCAGAATGATTCCGTCAAGGGAATCAAAAGACACAAGAAACGGGTTCCCGGTAATGTTATTGAAAAGTCCATCTTCCACACGGGCAATGCGGCTTTCAAGGCCCGCGGCAAGATTCAGGGCTTGCGCCGCGTCCTCTGCCGCCTTTGCCGCTGTTTCAACCGCCGCGCTCCATGCGGCCTTTTCTTCCGCCGAAACGTGAATGTCTGCGTCCTCTGTATGCTCGATCAGGCCGGAAATAGCCGTGTCATAGTTTCCCATTGTGGTGGGGTTCACGTGAATATCGCTGTTGTTTACATGGGCGTTCAGGTCGGTAACGTCCGCTTTCTGCTCGAACTTTGCTTCATGGGCCGTCTGCGCGGCGTTGTGTTCCTGAATGTCCTTTTTCGTCGCGGTCAGGGCGTAGGGGTCAACGATGAACGTAATAATTCCCGTGTTTGAAAACTCGATGTGCATTGTCACTTCAACTTCGCCCGCCGCGCCGCTGGTAATTATGACTTTTTCCGTGTCCGGCGTGTTGCAAATGGCAATCGTGTATTCGCCGTCGTCCAGAACCGCCATTTCGCGGATAGTGAACCCGCCCACGTCGGAGGGGATAACCGCCACAACGTCAATCATGTTCGGGGAATCCGGGTTGACGGTCACGCTGGACACGTCCCCGCGCCACGTTTCATTTTTTAGCCCCTGCATATCTGCCGACGGCACGTAATAGGCCCCGCCGCCGTCGCCGACGGCAAGGGTTGTCAGGTTGATTTTTTTACCCTCCAGCACCGCTTCGCGGGTTCGCATGGTCCCCACGTCGGTTACGATAGTTCCGAATTTTTTTGTCGTTTCCTCTGGCATTGTCTATCCCTCATTTCTCAAAGGTTGAATTTGAAGCTTTCGCGTCTGCTGTGTGTAGCCGCCGAAAAGCATTGACCCGCTGGACGTGATGAAGTTTGTAAGCGACGGATTGATTTCAAGCCGCGTCGCAAACGTCGCAACGGCCCCGACAAACACGGTTGCTTCCTCTGTGAAGTTGTCCGCCAAATACGGCCACACTTCAAGGCGGGTTCCTATTGCGTGATACCCGGCGACGTGAATTGTCGTCGCTTGCTCCATCTGGTAACTGATCGTTTCCAAATGGGAACGCAAATTTTTATAGAACCGCACCCGCTCCAATACTGCCGCTTGCTGTTCGGCTGTCACGCCCTCCGCCGCGCCGATAATCACTTTGAAGCGGAACGGGTCGCCGCCGTACTCGAACCACTCTTGAACCTTTGTGCCGGGGAATACGGCTCCCAGCGCGGTTTCAACGGCGTACTTTGTCCCCAGCCGCCTGTGTACCCTTACGCTGTCTTTAATAGTCCGCCGTTTTACCTCTATCGGGTAAGAATAGTCGTACCAATCGACGTGGAGATCATAGGCCAAAATATCAAGGGTCTGTTCGTCCAGTTCGTCAATGCGGGCATAGATTATGTTTTGCTTGATCTGCCGTGCCGTGGCCTGTAATTGCTCCGCTATGGTCTGTGCAAGCGCAAGCATATTCGGGTCGTTTTTCAGGGCGGGCGGAAGCGAACGTGTAAAGTCGATTGAATACAGGTCATTCACTCTCTGCACCCCCGTTCACCGCCGACGCGCTCCCGCTCAAAAGCGCAACCGCATTGTCAGGAACGACGGCAAAGGCCGGGGAACGGATTTCAACGCGCTTTGCGCCCGCTTGCATAAGCAGGGCGGTTAAATAGGACGGGTTCACGTCCCGCCCCATTCTTGCCCCCTGCCATTCGCGGAACGTCTGAACCGCCGCGGCGATATTTGCCGCCACCGTTTCCGCGCTTACCGCTCCGCCCTCTTGCGTGTAATAGGTGAAGTCGATAGCATACGAAACCGTTTCAGGGGCCGCAACGGTAACGTGATCGGTCAGGGGGCGCACATTGTCCGCGTTCAGAATGTCCGAAACGGTTTTCAGCATTTCCGTTCCCGGCAATTCGCCCCCTGCAAGCAGAACCCGCACGTCAACTTCCCCCGGTTCCGGGGAAGTTGCTTTCACGTCCACAATCAAGGCCGACGCGGTTTTTGCGAAATACTCATAAGCCCCCAGCGGCCCTGCGGTCGAAAAGGTTTCCATGCTCTCCCGCATTCGGTCATAAAAGGCCGCGTCGCTTTCCTTGTCCGCTCCGCCGTCCGATTCGGACACATTTTGCACGGTTCCAAAATACGGGAAGATGTCTACAAGCTGATTGATCTGTCCCGGAACGAACCCGTTTCCGATTTCCCCCGCGGTCAGGCATTCCGCGGCAACGTCCCCGCTTGTGTCGCCCGCAAGGATTGTCAGGGTTTCCAGCGTTTGAAACATGATTTCCCCGTCAACCGTTGCGCGTGTCCCCGCCGGAATGATTGTCGCAACCTCCAGCGGAATGGAAAGCGTGAACCGCAACGTCGTTTTCGCCTTTTCCGGCTCCAAACGGTAAGCGTCTTTGAATATCTCTGCAAGGGAATCTAAATATTCCCCCTCTGCATACCGCGGCACGTTTTGTTTTGCCGAAAAATCAATGTTGACCCGCTCTTGAATGATAATGTCCGCCACCCAAAGGATAAACAGACGCGCGGGGTCTGCCGGGTATAGCGTCCGCCCCGTGAATGCTTCGTAAGACTGAATCAGGGCGTTTTCACGTGTCGCCGTGTCCGTGTCTACAAATGAAATTTCGGGATAGCCCCGGTTATTCGTCGTCAATTATGTTCACCTCCACAACTGGAATCAACGCGCCGGGCCGTTCCCCTAATTCAAAAGTCACGTCGCCGATCTGCGCCCGTGGTTCGTATTGTTCCACCGCTTCTAAAACCTCTGAAATCAGGATAGGCTGGGCCGTCTGAATCGGCTTGTCAAGAAACCGTTGTGCCATGCCCAGCCCCCTGTCAAGAGGAACGGAAAATTTCGGGGTCGAGATAATGACCGCTACATTCTGCAAAATCTCTTCTTCCCGTGTTGCGGGCGCAAGATTGATTTTCGTTAAGTCGTAGGCTTTCACAATGTACGCCATTTTCTCACCCCTTTATCTGCTGGAATATGATTTCATTGTTACGCTTACTTTTGAAACAAGCAGATTGCCGCGGTTGTCGTAACGGTCAAGGGAAGTCGAAACTTTCGTAATAACCCACTTGTTTGTGCCGTAGGCTTTCGGCCCGATGATAAGCGGGTGAACTTCTCCCCGGCGCATTGCTTGAAGCAGTTTTGCAACCTCTGAAATGGGATTCACGCCTAAAAAGACGGAAAAGAACATGGAAAAACTCATGCTTTCCACTTCCCGCCCTGTGTACTCCAAAAGCGGCTCTTTCAAATGCCTGTCATGGGTCGAATACTTCGCGCCGCTGTCCCATTTCAGGCCCGTAAACGTCTTTACTTCATTTCTGGAAACGGCAAAGGTAATGTCGCCCCAGCACCCGATCAAGGCCATTTCTTAAATCCCCCCAATCACGAACCCGTCGCCGTCGCCGTTTGGCAAGTAGATACAAAGCACAAAATCGCCGGGTGACGGCAACCACGGCTTTATAATCAAGTCGTGCTTGTGGCTTTGAAAGGCCGCGTCGCCGCTCCCGCCGCTTTCGTACTCCGTCCGATACGGGGCGTAATATTCGGGAACCCACGGCGGGTTTTTAAGCACTTTCAGCGGGCCGGAAACGAACGTGTCGCCCTTGTCCTTAAAGGTAACGCGGGCGGTCCGTTCCGCAATATCCACGGACGAAACCCAGCCCGCTCGAATAATATTCTTTAATGCGGTTAGTTCGCCCATTAGTAACCCTCCAAGACGCGCCGCAATGTGATATTAGTTTTATAGCCGCTCGACGAAATCGTGTGCGACGCGGTTTCGATGATGTACTTTCCGTCGAACGCTCCAAACCCCTCAACTTTGACAGTTACCCCCGCCACCAGCCGCGCGTCGCCCGCAAGATTAAAGCTTGCTTTGAACTCTTGTGAATTTTTTTCGCGCAACCGCTTTTTTGCAAGGGTCAGGGCTTCCGCATTGCTTGAAACCTTTTCGTTTACCTCCAGCACCTGTCCGCTTCCGTCCTTTTCTGCGTCAGGGGCCTTGTAGGTTGCTTCATAGGTCGTTTTTGAAGTAGGGTCCGTATACTTGACCCGGCAACTGCTGTAAGCCGTGTCGTGAAAGCTGGTCCCGAATGTATATTTTGAATAGTCGCCGTCGCCGCGCTTGATCGTCCGCACCGTGTCTTTTTGCTCATACGCCGCCGCGTCGAAAAGAACAATCATTTTCGCGGTAACTTTTAAGGAAATTCCCGCGGCTTTGCAAAGCCTTTGCAAAAATACAATGTCCGATTCTGTCACTTGCTCCCGGCGGCTGTAAAGTGGGTCAAAATCCGATTCAAACAGGCATTTCAAGCCGTTTGCGGCGGCTATTTCGTTTGCAATGCCCGAAAGCTTGATTTTCTCCCATGCCTTTGTCTTTTTCTGTGTCCGAATTGTGGAAGTATAGGGGATTGACCCGGCCTTGATTGTGACTTTCGCGGGCGGGCCGTTGCCGTCCACGCTATCAACCTGAAAAACGCCGCAATCAAGAACCCGGTCTTTCCCGTCTGATTCCCAATTCTTTTGAATGATAACCGCGGAAATCTCCGCGCCCTTTGCGCCGCCGCTCTGCGTCATGGTGTCTTGTTTTGCCGCAGTCTTTGTTACTTGACTTTCGGCGAACCACCCCTTTTGATCGACGTGGATGGGGTATGGAATACCGCTTTTCAAGTTCAGGTGTGTTATTTTCCCCTGATAGTTTGAAAGCGTCGCGCCGGGGTTGCCGTTTCCGTAACTGCTATATTGCGGCCTGCCGCTTACGGTTACTTCGTCGCCGATCTTCCAGCCGCCGCTTTCACTATCTTTCTTTGCCGGGGCCGGGGCGGGCTGTGCGTCGGCGTTCAGCCAATCGCCCAGCCACACGCCCTCCCGGTCGTCAAGGGATAATTGCAAATCGTCTGTTTTATCCTCTTCGTTGTCCGTATAGGTCAGCGAAAGCAAGTGTTTGTTAATGTCCGCCGAAATGTCCACGCCCTCAAAGGTCAAGCGGACCTCTGCCCGTCTTGCGTTCATAGCGTCCGCCCCCTTTTCCACGGCGGCAACTCTGCCGGAATCCGCGCTTCCGGCTCTGGAATATCAAGCGTGATTCCTGCGGGGAAAATGACAAGGCGGCGAAACTGTGGGTTCGCTTTTATCAGCTTGTCGGTATAGGCTTCGTCGCCCAGCGTCTTGTAGGCGATTCCGTCCCACATATCCCCGGCAATGGTGGTGTATTTAGTCATAGTTCCGCCGCCTTTCGTCCTCTTCCTGTTGCTTCATGCGGTCGTCAAACTCGTTCAAAAGTCTTTCGTCCCGCTCGTTCAATATTGCTTCTATGTCCTCCGCCTGTGCGTCGCTTCCAACGTGGAAAACGGGCGCACTGTGAATGACGATACCCGCGCCCCGCGGCTCTGCCGCTGTCACGGACGGGGCCGACACGCCACCCGCTCCGACGCGTGCCGCCGAAAGCGCGGCTTGCAGTAGAGGAAGCAGAGTAACAACCGTCGTTCCGTCCTGCGCTTCGCGGGCCGCGTTGATGTTGTCAAAGATTCGCCCGGTCTGCGCCGCTGTAAACACGGTCCGCCCGCGGGCGTTTGTGATAAGTTCTGCCCCGGCTTCACCCGCAATGAATGTGTCGGGGGTAAATCTTGAACCTTTCGCCAGCGCGGGAATCAAGGGAATATTGATACCTTTTCCGCCGATTCCGGGGACCCAATCGGGAATTTTAAGCCTGTTCAGCCCGCCGATCACGGTATTTATCACATTGATAATTCCGTTTACAACGCCTGTGCAAATGCTCTTGATTGATTCCCATATACCGCTGAAAATGCTTTTCACACCCTCCCACGCTTGCTTCCAGTTGCCTGTAAAAACTCCCGTGATAAAGGTAATTAGCCCGCTCAAAATCTGTGTCAGCCCGTCTATAATGCCGGAAATCATTGTAACGGCTGTCGCTAACTGATTCCCGAACAACTCTGCCACCATCTGAATAATAGGCATAAGGGCTTCAAGTAACTGTTGCAGTAATGGCAGAATCATTTCTACCAGCGGCATAACCGCCGAAACCACCATCATAATCAGGTCGATCGCAACGGGCAAAATCCCGTCTATGATCTGCTGGATAATCGGCATTAGTGCTTCAAGTAGCTGTTGCAGAATGGGAAGCACCGCTTCTATAATCTGCATGATGATGGGTACAAGGGTTTCGACAAGCTGAATCAGCACGGGCAAGATCGCTTCCACAATCTGCCCTATGACGGGCAATAACTGTGCGATAAGGTCAAACAGTACGGGAAGCACCGTTGCAATGATTTCCCCAATTAAAGGTACAATTTGTTGAATCAGGCTCCCAATAACGGGAAGCAGGGAAGTTGCAAGCTGTCCGAACTGGTCTAACAAGCCCGGCAAAATTGCTTTTAGCTGTTCCACAACGCCGATGATTGAATCGAACACGGCAACGCCCGCGTCGCCGAAATGCTCTTGAAAGAAATTGCGGGCATTCCCCATATTTTCACCGCTGAAAACGCCCTTGATTGCCGCGCCGACGTTCTGAATCACGCCCCACACTTTATCAAAGACGGCCAGCGCACCGTCGCCGAATGTCTGTTGAATCCAGCCGCGCACTTCTTCAAGGTTGCCGGAAATCAGTTTGATTGCAAGGGCAACGCCGCCGATTATGCCGACAATGGGCAAAAGCTTTCCTCCGATACCTCCTAACCCCGAAAACAGGCTTTTTATACCTCCGCCCGTTCCGGCAAATGCTTTTAACTTCGTGAATGCGCCTTGAACCGCAAGAACGCCGCCTTTGATCTCCAAGAATCCAAGCTTCCCGGCAAGCGCACCGACTTTCAGGCCCGCAAGGGCGGCGGCAACTTTAACGATTGTTGACAACAATTCCGGGTTTTCCTGCGCCCATTCCGAAAACTTCGTGACCAGCCCGGACAGTTTTTCCGCCGCGGTCGTCACATAGGGCAAAAAGGTATTGCCCAGCACGATTGCAAGGTTCGATAACGCGGTTTTTGCCTTGTCGATCTTCGCTTGCGTCGTGTCCATCATTTTTTCATAGGCGGCTTGTGCCGCCCCTGTGCTGTCTACCATTGCGGAAACTTCGCTGTTGAACCCCTCAACGCCGTTTGCCATCAGCGTAAGGGCCGCTTTGCCCGCTTCCGCGCTTCCGAACATATCTGCAAGGGTTTTCCCGCTCTTGTCTGCTTCCGTCTGTAAGATGTTCAGTACGTCCGCAAGGCTGTTCCCCTGCGCCATTAGTTCACTAAAGCTTCCGCCCGCGGCCTGTCGCAATACTTTGTCCGCCGTCGTGCCGCTTTTCCCTAATTCGTTCAACATACTGTTCATGTATGTTGTCGTTTCGGCGGCGGCAATGCCGCGGGAAGTCATGATTGAATAGCCCGCGCATAGCTGTTCCAACGCGACGTTGTTTGCGTTTGCGGTCGGAATGATCTTGCCCATGACCGACGACAATTCCGCGACGGTAACTTTGCCGCGGTTTTGCGTCTGAATCAGCATATTTGAAACGGATTCCGCTTCCGATGATTCCTTGCCGTAGGCATTCAGAATCGTTGTCAGAACGTCCAATGCTTGCCCTGTTTCGGCAAAGCCGCCTTTTGCAAGCATGGTCGCCTTTTCCACGAACCCCACCGCGTCGGCGGTATTCTGCCCCGCTGAAATCGCGTTGTAAACGTCCTCCGCAACCGCATTCGCGTTGACCCCCAGCGCGTTTGACAGATTGATAATTTCTTTCTGCATTTGCGATAAGGGAACCACGTTTTGATCGGCTATTGTTCCGACTTTCGCCATCGCCGTTTGAAACTCTATCGACTTTTGAACGGGTCCCGCGTAGATCGCCGCACCGACGGCGGCAAAGGTTCCCAGTGTACCCGCAAGCTGTGTTTTGGTCTTTGAAATCGCTTCATTGTTTTTTTGCTGTGCCTGTGCGATACTTGCCAGCTTTTCCTGATTCTTTTTGACCCTCTCATAACTTGCGGCCAGCCGTTCGTTCTCTTCCGTCAAATGGTCGGTGTCAATCCCTGCGTCGCGCAATTCGTTTCCCAATTCACCCAGTCGGGCTTCCTGTTCCTCGATTCGGGCGGTTGTCTGTTCAATCTGGCGGGCGTTCCGCTCCATCTTCTGCCGCAAGGCTTCCGACGGTTGTTCCGTTTGGCTCATTTCGCGTTGCAAACGGTCGTGTTCCTCTGTCAGTTGCGCCAGCTTATCCTTGTTCGCTTGCAGGGCCGCGCTCTGCTTTTGGAATCCCTCGATCTTCCCGGAAAGTGTGTTGATTTTGGAAAGATTGCCTTGTAACTGTCTTGAAGCGTTCATTGCGCTGTTAAAACTGGAATTAAACCCGCTCCCCAGCGTCGCTTGCAGTTTGAAAAGCAATTCAAATTCTTTTCTTCCCGCCAAATTTTCACCCCCTTTGCGCCTGTTCTTTCCTTGCGCGTTCTCTGTCCTCCGCGGCGGCGGCGTTTATGTCACGAATCCACGTCATAATTTCCGCCGGGGTCATATCTAACCAAAACGGAATCGGCGTGTTCGTCGCCCGTGCAAGGCGGTAACATTCCCGCCGCCACCAGCGGGCCGGGCTTTTTAATAGCCCGTAGACAGTAAAAAATCCCGCGCCGCATTGGTAATGCGGTTAAATTCGGGCAACGGCATAGCGTCCAGCACGTCGCTTCCGATACCCGCGGCCCGCGCCGCCAGCTTGCTCTGGAAGTTGCGGGAAATTTCGGGTGAAAGGGCATATTCGTTGTTCATCTGCATTTCGGTTTCAATGGCCACCATGTCCCGCCCGGTCAACCGCTCGAAATTGAACGTCAATTCGGTGTAGGTCGCGCCGCTGTACTCAAAGGGACGCTTGAACTTGTGCGTATAAACGCCCACGTCGCCCTCTGTGGCCTTTCCCGCCGCTTCCGTGGTAGATGTAGGGGTGGCGGCTTCCGCCGCTCCTGTGGCCTGCTCTGCGCCGATTTCGGCTATATTTGTTACCTTGTCGCTCATCGTCTTTTCCTCCGATTCAAAATTTCATATTTTCAGATACAGAAAAAGGGCATAGGAAAGCCCGGCGGGAAAATCCCTACCGGGCTTACTTGCCCAACGCCTTTCGTACTTCTGCCAAGTAGTCAACGCCGTTGATAAAGTAAATGAAATTCAGAATGTCGATTTCCATGACCTTTTCCCCGTTGATGTACGTGGCGAAATAGGTTGCCGCATACTCCCCGGACGCTTCCGCGGACGCGGCGGGGGCAAGCTTGCCGGGGGCAAACTTCGTCGGCGTTACCATCAGGACGTGTTTTACTGCCTGTTGCACGTGTTTTCCCGCTACATTGTCCCAATACTGCTGGGACGCGCGGAGATCAAGCTGGTGGTTACGCGGTTCGTTCAGCTTGATTGCATACGGGGTCACTGTGCGGAAATTCAGCGTCAGCGTCATGGATTCAATTTGACCTGTGAACGCGCCGTTGAATGCGCCGGAAATGCCCGCGCCCTTGACCTCTTCCGCAATCTGCGAAACTTCGGGAAGCGTCACTTCCGCCATGCCGTAAAATTCGGTTGCGTCCTCATATACGGCAAAACTGTTAATGCCTATATCTGCTCTCATTGTTGCTTCCTCCTTACGCCGTCAACGCCGCGGAAACATAGTCCACGTCGTATTCAAGCACAAATTCGCATTCTTTCATAGGGCTGGGCGGGGTCATGAAGATATGGAAAACGGCCTTGCCCGCCATAAGTGCAACCGTGCTGTTTTCGTCCTCCCTGAACTCGACGCGCCCGCCCAGCAACTTCTCTTCATTGACAAGGCCGTTCAGCCAAATATTGACCGAATCAACAATGCTGTCGATCAGCCGACGGGTCATTTTCTTGTCAACCTTGCTCCAATAGGTCAGAATCAGGGAATTTGCAACCCAGCCGAACATACGGGAAACACACGTGAAATAGTTCTTCACGTCGGTATCAGCCGGATAACAGGCGGTTTCATTGCCCCAAAGCACATAACCGCCGATGAAGTTCAACGCGGTAACAATGCCGTTGCTGTTCAGGTAGTTTGCATTCTGCAAGTCAAGCAGAATTTCCGTGCCGTCGGCAAGAACCGCGCTGTCAATCTGCAAAAGCTTATTCGACGGGCTTTCCGCCGGACAACCGCCGTTGTCCGAATCGGTCTGCCCCATGCGGCCCGCCATCTGTACGGAAAGATGAAAAACGCGGTCCCCCAGCTTCACCATAGGCCAGCAAAGAATCTGCCCTTTGTTGTTGATGTTCTGTGCTTTCTTCCACGCGGGAACGTCTGCGTAATGGGTCGCTTCCGCCGTGTCAACGTCAATCAGGGCTTTTCCCTCGAACACGCCGTTGATCGACGCGGCCTTTGCAACCATGACCGCCGCAACCGTGGATTTATGGGACCAGCCGGGGCAAAGCACCAAATCGGCGACAATCCCATATTTCGGGAAAATGGAATCGTACAGTTCAAGGCCCGAACTCTTTTTCGTGTTCGTGTCAAAGCCGCCGATGATTTCATTTTCCGTAATCGCGGCGGGGTCCACCGCGTCAAACGAAATTGTCAGTTCGCCCGTGCTTGCGGGAATCGCTCCGTCCTCCAGCACTTCAAGAATCAGGCTTTCGCCCTCATAGAACAGGTCGTAATCTGTCCCAGCGGCGTAATACCGGCTTTGCCCCTCTGCCGCGCCGTTGTTCTTTACGCGCACGGTTTCTTTCAGGGCTTCAAGGGGCAAAAGAACCTTGCTGTCGCTGATCGGATAGTTCTTTTCCTCTACCGCCTTTTTGTGCTTTGCGGGGTCAAGGATATTGACGAACACGACGGGGGAAACGCTATAAAGCTTGAATTGCGAATAGATCATTTCGCAAAGCGGGTATTTCTCCCAATCGTCGCTATACCCCAAAGCGGAAACCGCTTCCGCGTAATTCTGAACCATGACAGGCTCATTGACGGGGCCGCCGACGGTATGAACCGGGGCCGCTCCCACCACAAAAGCAACGCCGCAATCAGCCGTAACAGGGGTCGAAAGCGACGTGTCAACCTGTCTTGTCGATACACCGTGATAATAGTTAGGCATGATTAAACCTCCTTATTTCCGCGCATTGCCGAAACAATGTCGCCGTAATGCTTGTGGGCGATATTTCCGGGGGTTTTCACCTTGACGGAAAATGCCGCCAGCTTGTCCGCCGGAACAATCAGTTTTTCGATCTGCGGGTAATCTTCCAGCGCGTCGGAAAGGTAATTTTTCACGTCCTCGAACGTCCCGCGGAACACGGTATTTTCTTTCAGCCGTCCGCGGGGAAGCGACGGCCCAGCGTAAACAAACAGGTTATACCCCTGCGGGGCTTCCTGCTTGCCCTCTAAGGGCTTTTCCGGCTGGGTGGTGTTGTTATCCTCCCCGGCTCCGTCGCTGTCCTCTGTGCCGCTCTGCGGGCCGTCTGTGGGGGCCTCTCCGTCGCCCGCCCCGTCGCCGCCGTTTTCGTTCTCTCCCGCTCCGCCGCCGGGCGCGTCCTGCTGGCCCTCTGTGCCGCTCTGTACGGCGTTTTCTCCGCCGGGGGTGTCGTTACCCTGCCCGGACGTTCCGCCGTCCTCTGCGCCACTCTGCGGGCCGCTTTCGGGCTGTTCTGCGGTTTGTGCCGCTCCCGCCGCTTTCAGCGCGTCCATGATCTGCGCTCTTGTCATGCTGTCGTCGGCGGCAATTCCGTTCAAAACGGCGATTTCCAGCAATTCGTCTTTCTTCATGCTGGGCTTAAACTCTATTGCCATATCCTTTGAACCTCGCTTTCTATAATTGGCATACTCCAATTAGTCATCATTTCGCCCAAGTAATACGGGCGCGTGCTGTCCGGGTAAACAATCGTTTCAAGGGGCGGGCGCAAAATATACCGATCTGCAATCATACCGTCGCGCATGAAAGCAATTTTAATTCGGGTCAGCAGATTTAGAACGCACCGTGCGCCCTCTTCCGCGTCCTCTGAATACGTCGCGGCAACGATTCGCACCATGCAAAGGCTTTCGGGGTGTTCCCCCGGCTCCTGCGTGTCGTTGCTCTTGATGTACTGCAAAAGAACATAGGGAATCCGCTTTGTTTCCGCGCCCTTGTCAGGCAACCGCATTGTATAGACTTCCGGCGGGCGTTCCTTGTGTTCTCCGCTCTTCCTGTCTACCCGAACGGGCAAAATCAGGTCTTTTGTTTCCTTTTCGATGAACGCTTTCATTGCGTCCAGTAAATCCAAAGGTGTCATACTACCTCCCGTACCCGTTCAGAATGCGGGTTATTTCATGCTCAACGCGCTTGTCGATGGTGTCTTGTGCCGCTTCCTCCACCTTGTCAAGCACGTTTTCGTTTGCCATCATGTGCGCGGTTGACGGCCCGAAAAGCTGTTCGGAGGAATCGCGCCGCCGCGTCATTCGTTCAAATACGCCCACACCGTACTTTCCCAAATTAGCGACGAAAGCGTGTTCCAGCCGCTTTCCGCCCTCTGCTTTCAGCACCGAAACGGAAACCGTCTTTTGCGCCGGGGCCGACGGGGAAACCTTGAATCGTTTTAGCGGAATGACCGTCCCGGCAAACTCGATTGAACCCACCAAGTCGCCCGCGGTCGCCCGCTTCATCTTCATGTTTTGATTCGCGGTAATGTCCCCTTGCTTGATGTTGTACGTCTGCCGGATTTCTTTTCCCGATTGCGATCGCACCGTACCCAGCGCACGGTTTATCACATTGAAAAGAACCCGGTTCGGCGCACCGTGCAAATCGCCCAAAAGCAAATTGACCCGCTCGATCTGTTCGTTTGTAATCTCAATCATTCTTCCGTCAACCCCTCCAAGTAAAGCACAATTTCCCCAGCTTCCGGGTGAACCTTTGTAATCGTGTAAAGGTCGTCGCCGATCTCCACGGGTTCACCTTTTTTCGGGGTTCGTTTCAGCAGGGAAAGGGGAACGTACATGACAAGATCGACAAGAACCAAGCCGTCTACATGGTCCGTAGACGGCTTTTTCCTGTCCTGTGCGCCGCCATCGTCAATAATGACAGGGCCTTTATAGCGGGTCCCTGAAATCCAAAATTCGATCACGTCGGCGTGTTCGGTGCTGTTGTGGAATACCGCCGTCAAATCCCGCTCGACTTGCGCTTTGAAGTTCATACAAGGCCCTTTGCAACGAACCAGCTATTGACCTCATGCGGCACGGTCAGCGGGCGGCTGTTCAGTTGCAGGAAACGGCGGTCAGGCCGACGCTCCACCCATGTCTGCGGCACTCTGTCGCCCTCCACAGTCGCAAAGCCCTTGCCCTCTTCGGGAATCATGGTAATTGCGCCGTAGTAAATGGAATAGTCCGCTTCAGTGGAAAGCAAGGCCAGCGCACCGTCGGGAACCAGCGGTTTGTCCTGCGGCGCGGCGGGGTCTGTCCAGTCGTCAAGGAACCATTCGTTATACTGGTAAATATCCAGCCCCAGCTTGTGAATGGTCCCGATGTAGGTTACGCCGTTCGGAAGCTGGCGGGGCTTGATAACTGCCAGATCATACGCCCGCACGTCCAAAACGTCCTTGACTTTCGGGTGTTTGACGAACGCGTTTGCAACGTCTTTCGCCATAATGCAGACGTTGCAGTTAATGAAACCGTTTTTCTGCACGGTTTCGTGCCACCGCTCAATGTCGGCCAGCGGGTCGGACGTGTCGGCGGACCATTTCAGCGCGTCGGTCACGACGGTTTCGGTATTGCTGAAATCAAAGTCAATCACTTCGTTCAGCCCCTCGCCGATAATGGGAATCTGCCCCGTGAAAAGGGCGGTTGCCGCCATCCACTCTTCCCGGCGCACGTTCATTTCGTCCAGTTCGCGGAAATCACGCGCCAGCTTTTCAACGGCCCGTTCTGCGGGGGTTCTGCCGCTATACGGGTTTTCGCCCGCGGACCGTTCCAGCAGATCGTCAACGGTCGTTACCTTGTTCGGGGCAAGCATGGGCGCGGTATAGGTCTTTGTCTGATACCCGCTGTTCGGAACTGTCCTGCCGCCGATTTTCGGGTGAACGAACGGGGCAAGGGCGCGGTTTCCTTTCCTGAAGTCCACGTCAACGCTCTTTGTCACGAACGTCTGGCGGTTCTTGAAAAAGGTGTCGCGGAAAAACGTATGCACGGGGGGCATACGCTCCACAATCTTCCCCATTGTGCGGGGGGTATAAATGCTTGTTTCGATAGCCATTTTCTTTTCCTCCTATCACTTCAAAAAGATTCCCAGCTTGCGGAAAGCGGGTTTCAGGGCTTCGACGGTTACGCCGTCTTGCAACGGCAACGCGTCGGCGAAAAATTCGCCTGTCAGACAACACACAACGCCGCCGTCGGTGCTGTCGTCTGCGGCAATACCGTACAAATCGGCCAGCCCGTCTGCCGTGGCTTCGCTGATTCCGTCTGCGGTCTTAATAACGGGGGCATATTTGCGGACGGTTTCGCCGCTCTTCACGTCCCCGGCTTCCGTTACAACGGGAAAGTCGCCCGCAAAGAAATTCACGGGGCTTGTCTGGTCCTTTTGGATTTCATACATGGTGTTTTCCTCCTTATTTCGCCGCGGGGAAAAGCTTGTCAAGAACCGCGTCAACCTCTTTGTCGTCGTCCTTGTCCGCCGCTCCCTCAATTCCTGCGCCCGCTCCCACGTCGCCCGCGTTGCTGTTCTTCGCGTCGTCGGCGCGGTCCTGAATGTACTTGCCGCCCTGCTTGCGCTGTTCAGCGATAATCTTTTTCGCAACGTCGCCCGCCGCGGTCGGCTTCGTGAACTTTGCTTCGTTCACAATAGCTTCAAAGCCGGGAAGCGCCACTTCTTCAATGTCCTGAATCCGTGTGCGCTCCGCCGCGGTTGCCGCTTCCTCGATCTGCTTTGTCAGTTCAGGGAATGCCGCTTTCAGGTCGGCAACCGTCTTTATGTCCTTGATTCCGTCCATGTTCTGATCGCTCCTTTTCGGTTCTGTTTTAGATTTTGTATTTGAAAAACCGCCCGGCGTGTGGGTCGCAAGGCGGTTTAACAACGAAACGGGCATATTCGGGAATTGTTCAAGGTTCATTGATACGCTGTTTACAATGACCTTTGCGGCGTTTTCAACGGTCGTGTCGGCTTCCTCAAACATAAGCCGATCACAAAAGCCCGCGTCAACCGCCTGTTTCCCGTCAAACCATGTTTCCGCCGCCATAATCGCGGCGATTTCTTCCGCGGCCTTGCCCGTTTTCAGGGCATAACCGTTTATAATGCTTTGTTTTATCACTTTCAATTCTTCCGACGCTTTCGCAAGGTCAGCTTCGTTGAAGTAACCTAAAAGGCCGATTGCCGGGTCATGCACCATGAACACGCCGTTTCCCGGAATCTCGATCACGTCGCCCGCCATTGCAACGATTGTCGCCGCGGACGCGGCCCAGCCGTCGATCTTGACCGTGATTTTCGCCGCATTGTCTTTCAGCCGGGTATAAATGGCATTTGCGGCGAACACGTCCCCGCCGCCGCTGTTGATTCGCACGACGATTTCAGGGACGTTCCCCAGCGCGTTCAATTCCTCCGTGAATTGCAGGGGCGTTACTTCGTCGCCCCACCATGTTTCGGAAGCAATGTCGCCGTATAAAATCAATTCCGGGGCGGCGTTTTCATCCGCCGCGGCCCGGAAATCCCAAAATCGCTTATTGCCCCCCTTGCCCTGTGCCGGGGATTTCGGGTTTTTCTGTTCCTGCGCCATCTTGTTTTACCTCCCTTAATGCTCTTTCTTCGCGCTTTAACTGTGCAATGTTGCGGTCATAATCGGACCCGTTCATTTCCATTGCTTCACGTCCACGGGTAGAAAAGCCGTTTTGCACCCGCTTTTCTGCCGCTGTGACTTCCTGAACAGGATTCAAAAGCCCCTGCGCGGGGCCGTTCCATTCCGCACCTGTGAAAGCCTTTCGCCTGATCGGGTCACTAAAAAAGCCGGGCGCGGGGATTCTTCCCTTTGCGACGGCTTCCGCGAACCATTCTTCATAAATCGGCTGGCAAAAGTCATTCGCAAGCCATGTCCGATACATTTTGAACATTTTCCATGCTTCCAAAAGCGCACCCCGCGACGCGCTATACGACGCGTTGAAATTCTTTACCAGCAGTTCGTAAGGGATTTCAAGGGCCGCGCCGATCTGTCGGCAAATGGCAACCACGAACCCGTCAAAGGCTGTGTTCGGTCTGCCGGGGTTTACGTCGTGGGCCTTTTCGCCCTCGTTCAAGTCCATAATCAGGCCGGGGGCAAGTTCAATCGAATTTTCGTCCCCCGCGTCCACCTGATCTTCCGACGAAACGACTTCGCCGAAACCGCCGTCGCTGGACGCTGATTCCTTTTCGATGAAGATAGCAAACAGGCCAGAAACCACGGCGGCGACAAGTTCCGCCTCTGTATAGCGGCCTAACTGTTTTAACGCTTCAATGACCGGGGCAAGGAACGGCACGCCGCGTCGCTGTCCTATCCGTTCCCGGTTCATTATGTGAATCACGTTCCGCCGCCCCGTCTTTTCGCCCCATGCTTCAACCCGCGTCCAGCCCCTTTCGGTCATATCGTATGACAAGGGATGGTGTTTGCTGATATGGTATGCGACGACTTCCCCCGCGTCGTTTGTTTCAACGCCGCCGACAATGTGCGGGTCAAGTGTCCCGTTTGGATTGCTTAACCTGTCCGCTTCAATCAGGCAGATTCTAAGGTCATAGGGCATATTTACCCGCGTTGTAATGGGAAGCGTCGCTATAACGTCGCCGCTCATAAGCCAATTCAGGAAAGCAAGCTGTTGTAATTCATAGAAATTGTCCAGCCGCTCCAAATCGCACGCCGGGGAATCAGCCCACAAAGCAAATTCCCGTTCGATCTTGCTTTCAAGTTCCCGCGCGGCTTCCTCTGTCATTCCCAAAACCTCATAATCAACTTGACTTTTCAGTTTCAGGCCGGAACCGACGACGTTTGTTCTACACGTTTTCAACGCGCCCGTTGCAAGGGGAACCCCCATGTAAAGATCGCGGCAACGCTGGCGGAGGGTCGAAAGGTTTTCTTGAATGTCCTCTTTTGCTGAACCGCCGCCGTATGTCCAGCCGATCATGCCTTTTTTGGTATGCGACGCGCCGTAATTGCTATACCCGCTGTCCAGAATTTCCAGCTTCCGGCGGGCCGCGGCACGTTTCACCGCCGTTTGCGGAAATACGGCGGCAACCGCTCTGTCAAAGATGTTCAAGGCGTTTCACCGTCCTTTCTTATAGGTCCCGCGGAACTGCCCTGTATATGCGGTTCCTGCCGCCGCGCTTTTCGATGTTCTCCAGCCGGGCAACTTCGTTCGTCCAGTATTCAATTTCTTTCCTGATCTCCGAAAGATTCGCTTTTGTCAGGCTCCGCGAACCTATCGTGTAACTTTGGTGGGTCGTAACCTCCAATTCGGCGTTTAACCATGCGTCAAGGTGTTTTCGCGCGATTTCAAGCCGTGTTTTTCCCTGTGCCATTTATAGAATACCTCCGTTCGTTCTTGACCGTCTGCCGCGCTTTTTCGGCGTTGCCGCTGGCGCGGACGGGTCAGGCTTTTTCAAAACCGGGTTCGCAATTTCAAGCGCGACGGTCGCATAATTCCGAATGTCCAGCGGTTCATTTCGCTTGTACCCGCCGTCTTTCAGGGTCCAGACGTATTGTGCTTTACCTTTTTTGTAGGTCATAACCATTTTTTCAGCGGTCAGCCCCCGAAAATATTCTTGCGTATATCCCCGGTCTTTGTCTTTTGGAAAATGGCAGTAGTTCGGCCCCTCTTCCTGCACCGCCAGCCGCTGATATAAAATCGCCTTGCCCGTGTCAACTCCAATTGTGAACAGGGGCGTTTTTACACTGTTTGCGGTTGACGGCCTATTGAAATACGGCACGTCTGCGCCGCCTTTGCCTTTGATAGCAAAGACACGGCGGGCCGTCCGCTCTTTGCAGAAACGGTAAACCTGATTCGTAAAGTGACCGCCGGAATCCACGCAAGTACAAATTATTTTCAGCCGCCGCCCGTCCGCCGTCGTGAACGTCTGTGAAAGAAAAGCGTCAAGTTCATTCCAAACAGGCTTTAATTTCAAGTCGCCGTATATCGCTTGATACCGAATGCCCCAGCTTTCCTTGTCAACGCCCCAGCCGACAACTTCAACCTCGAAACGGTCGTCCTGCACGTCAACGCCCGCGGTCAGCACCAGCACTTCTTCCGGCACTTCGCAATTATATTTTTCCCGCCGCTTGTAAAGATCGTCGGTTTCGATCTGTTCGCCCTCTTCTTCCCATGTCTGCCCCATTTCGGTATTAGTCCAGACTTTGAGAAGTTCAATATTCCCTTTCTTCTTTTCGTCGTTTGCGGTAATGAATTTCTGTACGATCTCCCGCCACTCGACAAACATTGAAGCAAGGGCGTTCAGGTGAAAGCCCCGCACTTTCCGTTCGGGGAACCGTGCGACGAACTTTCCGCCGCCGAAATGCTCTTTCCACTCTGTTTCACTTGACACAACGCCGCATTCTGGACACGCGCACGAAATTTCTTCAAGGTTGTTCGCGTCGAATACGATGTTCGCCCATTCAAGAGGGGTCAGCGCACCGCACGCCGGGCAAGGCACGTTCCATTCCTCTTGCGTGCTGTGTTCGTACTCAACTTCAATTCTGGAAAGCCCCTTGATCGTCGGCGTTGACACGTCAACTTCTTTTTTGTTCCAGAATGTTGTAAGCCGCTTCCCCGCAAGCAAAAGGGGGTCGCCCTCATTGCCCGCCGTCGCCGGGTATCTGTCGATTTCGTCGGCAAGCAATATCCGAATTGGACGGGAAGCAAGGGACGACGGGGAATTTGCCCCGACGATCGTTACATGACCGCCGGGGAAAATCTTTTGCAAGATCGTGTTTCCGCTGTTTCTTGCCTTGTCGTTTACCTTGTCCCGCAAAACGGGGGTGTCGCGCAACATGGGGGAAAGACGGTCTTTGCTGAATGATTCGCCCATCTGTATAGTGGGTTGCAATACCATGATCGGCGACGGGTCGTAGTGCATGAAATAGCCTATCGGGTTTAGAATGAACCCGTCCGTCTTTCCGATCTGCGCCGCGCTCATGACGACAACTTTTTGAATGCTTACGTCGCATATCGCGTCCATGATTTCTTTCTGATACGGGGCCTTTGACGTGCGCCAGCGGCCCGGCTCTGCCGACGATTCAGACGAAAGACGGCGGTATTCGTCCGCCCATTCCGAAATTGTCATGTCCGGCGGCGGGGCAAGAACCGCGAAAATCCGGCAAAACAAATCAACCGTCGCTTGCTTCATCGTCCTTTGCCCCCTCTCCAAATGCGGCGTTGAAGTCTGAAAGTTCCTGCAATGCTTCGTCGATATGCTCTTTTAGCAGTTTGAATATTTCCGCCCTGTCCGTTTTCCTGCAAAGAACCGGGGCCAGCTTCGCGGGGATAGCCATAAGCCGCGCTTTGAAGTTCACCAACATATCTTTCATGACGGCTTCTATGTCCTCCGACGCATGAAGTCGGTTTTCTTTCAACTGCAATTCGTATTCTTCGTTTTTCCGCTTCGCCCGAACCAGTTTTGCCCGCTCGGTGTTGTAGTCTATCGCTTCTTCGCTTTCCGGGTTCCGCTTTCGTAGGTAGTTTATATAGCGGCGGTTTGTGTCGATCAGGTCGTACAGGCCGGGGCGAACCTCTGCAATCACTTTTTCGTCGCGCAACTGCCGCACCCGCCGTTCGGACACGTCCATAAATCGGGCAACCGCTTTCACGTCGTAAAGTTTCAAGTTTTTTCACCCCTCCCGATCTGCGCGAACCTCTTTTTTGACCCCCCTCCCCCTAAAAACGCCCGCCGAACCGCGGAAGCGTTCAAAAATTTTTTGTCCCTGCCCCTGCGCTGGGGTCGCCGAACCCGCAAGCTTTGTCAGCCGCCGAAAGAACCTATCGCCGGGCCGCAGTCACACGTCTAAATCGCCCGAAAGATCGTCGCTTTCGTCGTCGATCTCGCCTGTTTCCGGGTTTATCTCGAATGCGCCGGATAATTTTTGCTTTGCAAGATTGTACTTGCGTTCTTCAAGCCGCACCCGGCGGCATTCCAGTTCATATCCCTTGATTGAATCAAGCAGTTTGATAACGCGCCCGTGTATCTTGTTCAACTCTGCTTCAAGCTTCATCGTTCGTTCAAACGTGCTGGCTTTTATAACCGTCTGCATAGTGACGTTATATGCGCTCTCTTCCAGTTCCCGCGCCCTGTCGCCTGTGGTGTCCTGCAAGGCCGCAATCTCCCGTTGCAGACGTTCCAGCTTCTTTTCCTGCTGGCGCGTCGGCGGCTTTCCTCCCTCTCCGCCGTCCATATCCCAAAGCAAGGAATCTTCTTCCCGTTGCAGGGCTTCCAGCTTTTCCCGCTGTTGCTTCAACCGCTCTTGACCTTTCGGCGTTCTCATTTCCACCACGCGGTCTATATACAGGCTGTCAGGCTCCGCCGCTTCAAGCGTGGCAATCTTGTTTTGCAGGTCGATTTCCTTTGCTAAAAGCTGTCGCAACTCTTCCAGCATATTTGTTTCTGTGTCCAGCGTTAGGCTCTCAATATATGCCCGCTGTTCCGGCTGGAGATCGTCAAGGCGAACCGTGGTATATGCGCCGTGTGTTTCTGCATTCCTGTTCCCTGCGGGCGCACCCGCTCCCGCGGCGTTCTTGTTGCCCGGTTGTCCGCCGCGTTTCCGGGGCGGTTTCTGCGCTTCAAGCGCGGCTTGCCACCCGTCTGCGCTCTTCCACTTGCGAACCTGTGCGGGGGTCGTGCCGACGCTCTCCGCAACCTGTCGGGCGGTCATGGTCCCGCCGGATTCCAGCCACACCCGGCGGGCTTCGTCCCGCGCCGGGCTTCTTTCGCGTGCCATGCGCCCGCGCCCCCTTTCGTTTGTTTTTCATTTTCCGCCCTGCGTACCCCGGCGGAAGCGCATAAAAAACGGGCCGTGTTCAAAACATGGTCCGTTTTTCATCATGCGGGCGGCGTGGAGGATTCCGCCGCCCGTTTCGTTGTGTTCACTTTTCACGATACCAATTATAGCAGATAAATCAGGCAATGGGTGGCAATCTTATTTTTGCGGGAAATTGAATCGCGAAACCGCCTTGTTCTGTGAAAAAAGCCTTGCAAGCTGATTCAAAGCGTTGTTCCGAATATTCCGGCATTGACGGGGGCTATAATTGACCCGTGCCGAAATCTGTTCCCATTGTAGGCCGTCTATGTAGAACCCCAAAACAACCGCCCTTTCATGGTATGTCAGTCGGTTTAATTCCGAAAGGATTTCCGCCCCGATCTTTTCAAGTCTGCTGTTTTCCCGGTTCAAGCTTTCAATCGTGTTCGTAACCGAACGGGGAATGTTCAGCGCGGCCCGCTCGACGGGGCTTTCACCCCCGCCGCTTCCGTGGGGCATTCCGTCCATATTTACCGCGCCCAGCGTCGTGTAATACTGATCTTCAAGGTTCTTTATAACCCGCTCGTTCAGTTTGATTGATTTTTCAATGTCACGGTAAAACCGCAAAACCGAAATAACCTTTTCCCGCTTCATCGTCTGTTTTTCCTCCTGTGTCTGCTTTTAGGGCGGCTTGTATATCCGGCGATAGGGCCTTTCCCGTTCGCACCGCCTGATTTCCGCCCGGTATCTCTGTTCAATGCGTCGCGCCCTGTCCCGCTCCGCTTTGCGGCGGCGTGCGCGGGGTTCCGTTTCTATGTCTGAAATCGCCTTTTCCAACTCTTCAAGGATTTTCCCCGCAAGGTCAACCAGCGTTTCCGCCGATTTCTGCATTATATATGCGATTTCTTCCGCGATTTCCTCTATGGTGCAAGCAACCCTTTCCGCCCATGCCCGCGCAAGGTTATATAATGCCTGTGCTTCATCGTCCGTCAGCGTCATTCGGGCAAAATATCCTTGAATTTCCCTTTCGCTATTCATCGGCACGGCCCTCCATAGCTTCAAGGGCTATATAAAGGGCGTGAACGTCTGCCGTCCAGTCCCGCGAATGGTCGAAAGATTCCCCTTTCCCCATGCAGTATTCCAGCAGATTCTTTAATTGCAGGGCGGCGCGGTCAACGCTCATTCCTTGATTGTCTGCCCGCTCCGCGCTTATAGGCGGCGGGGAAGAGGGGGCGTGCGATTTATCCCGCTCGACGGTTTCCGGCTGTTCCTGCGGCTCTGTGCGGCCCTCTGCGGGCGTTTCCACTGTTGGCGGCATTTCTTCCCGCCGCTTTGTTTCCGTGGTCTGTGCGGCGGGCTGTGGCGCACTTACGGGGGACGCTGGCGGCTCTTTCTGATATTCAATCGGGGGCGCGGGCGATTCCTTGACTTCCACCGCGGGCGGCGTGTCCTGCTTCCGCTCTCGTGCGGTTCTGATCGAGATTTCTCCGCTTGCCCTGTAATCTTCAAACGCCGCTTGCTGATCTGCCGGATTCAGGCCGGAAAGTTCATAGGCCGTCGAAATGTTTATGCGGTCCTCTTGCAACTCCGCTTTGAATGCGGGGCAAAGGTTCCGAATAATCGCGTCATACCTCCCGATCTGTGTTGTGCTGGTATGAAGCACTTTTGCGATAAAGTCCCGCGTCCCGTCTGCTTGAACCTCTGCACTGCCGAACGCCGTTGCAACGATGTTTTGCAGGACGGCGACGAAACGGGGCTTTGTGCGTGCTTTCTCCAGCACTTCCCGCAAGAACCGTACTTCTTCGATCTTGTCCCATGCGGTTTTCTCCCGCTGTGAATTTGTGACAATCAGCATAAGGCCGTCGCGCACTTCCTGATCTTCCGCCGCTTCCTCGTTCGGCTCAAGTCGCACGGTACAAACTCGAATTGCGGCTTTCCCTCTTCTACAAGGTCAATCGACGCAAGCCGCCGCCTGTGTCCCGCTATGACCTTATATTTCCCGCCGTCCATCGGCACGACGACAAGGTTTTGCAGAACTTTTCCGGCGATTTCGATTGCCGCTTTCAGTTCGTCGATCTCCCGCATGGAATAGAAATTTTCTTCCGACGGCACAAGGTCAAAGACGCTGATTCTTTCAATCCGGCTTTCAGCGGGGCGGGGGACCGTTGCCCCGCCGCTTGCCGCCGCTTTTGACGCGTCGCTTAAAATCTGATTCAGGTTGAATTTACCTTTTCCCATGATGTACGCCCCTTTCTGTCCGAATCGGACACGTTATTTCTTGCCGCGGTCTAAATACTCCCGCACAAATGCTATATAGTCCATTGCGGCCCCGCTCCGGCGGCTGTATTCAGCAATGGGCGATTCGGAAAAGGTGCTTTCGGTGACTTTCTCCGAATAGCGAATGTGCGTGTCGAAAACGGGGTATTCGGGCTGGCTCCGCAACCACTCTTCGCCCTGCCTGTCCGCGTCTGTGCGCTGAAAACAGGTAATCAGGCAACCCGCAAGCCGCAAGCGGGGGTTCAGGTCGTCCCGCGTGTCCTCGATCTGCTCTTTCAGTTCCGCCAAACCGTCAAAGGCGTATTTATCAATTTTGAGCGGAATAATCACGTCGTCGGACGCGACAAGGGCGTTTATGGTCGAAATGTTTATGTCGGGGGCGTTGTCTATCAAGCAATAGTCATATTCGCCCGCTATGGGGTCCAGCGCGGCCCGCAAGCGCGTTTGTTGCGGGCGGGTGCTGTCCATCATAACTTCCAGATTCGCGCGAATCAGGGTCATATTTGCGGGCAGTACGTCGATTCCCTCGAAACGGGTTTTCTTTATGGCTTCGTGAATGTCCATGCGGCGCGCGGTCAGTACGTCCGAAATGCTCTTGTCGTCGTAGGAATGAACCCCGAACATTTTTGACGTGTTGCCCTGCTTGTCGTTATCCACAATCAACACCCGCTTACTGTGGAAAACTGCAAGAACGTGCGCCATATTGTCAGCGGTCAGCGTCTTTGCAACGCCGCCTTTCAGGTTGATAATTGAAATGATTTTCACCGTGCAAACCTCCTGTTCTGATTTTGCCCCGCCGGGCGGCGGGTCTATCGCTGAATCAAATGCACCCGCACTTCCGGCGGCGCGTCCTGAATCTCAATCGGGGCATACTGCCCGGAACGGTCCAGTTCAAAGCGAAATTCAACTTTCCCCGTGCGGACGTAATGAACGCACGCAATGTCTGTGATCGTGTGAAGCTTCCCCGTTGTGTCCCTGATTTTGTCGCCGATTTCAAGCGGGCAAAATGCGCTAAACTGTGCCTTTATCATTTCCGTTTCCTGCCTTTCTTCTTTTTCTTTCCCTGTTTCCGTGGAGCGGGAGGGGAGGGCGGCGCGGCCTGTTCCGGCTTTACCTCTTCGCTTATGACTTCGATTTCCTCCACGTCCCGCGGGTCAAAGACAATCACGCACCCGCCGGAATCATATTCGCCCGCGGCCCACGCCGCTTTGAATGCGTCCAGCGCGTCCTTATAGCGGGGATAAGGGTGGGTCTGTTCGGAGTAATACAAAGCCATCATCATGCGTTCGTCGTCCGCTGTGTCCCATGTGAAAAGGTGATACGCGGAATAGTCGTCATATTCCCAAAGGGTAAGCGGGAGAATCAGGCCGTCGAACTGTTCATTCGCCCGCTGTATGTTCTCGAAATCCCGATAAGTAAGCCCCTGCCCGGCGTATCTCTCCCGAATTTCAGGAATTGTCTTGCACGCCATGTTCAGGCGGCAACGAATAATTTTCGGTTGATAAGTCATTCATTTTCACCGTCCTTGTTATGCTTCAAATAGGTTCCCTTGCGTGTCGTCCCGCTCCAATGGGCGGACGGGCGGCGGCGCGTCAAGCACCTTGCGGCATTCCCGCGCCATTTCTTCAAGGCGCGTTACGAACTTTTCATTCACGACTTTGTAAGGGAAGATAACCGCCGCAAGCAAAAGGCCCGCTTTCGCCGCGATATAGCTTTGACCGTCCGGCGTGACCCGCTCGTATAGTTGCACCATGTCCAGCACGTCCTCCAACGGGGCAAGGTATTTCCTCTGAATGAACGTGATTCCGTTTCGGGTCTTTAGCGGTTGCAGTTCCGCGCCGCCGTAGATGATCGAAAAGTCGTCGTCGCACAAAACCCGCTCCGCCGGGTCTGTGTCGTCCACGTTGACCGCTTCCGGCATTTCAGATCGCCGAACAACGATGTTTTCCCGCTGTTTCTCCGATATGTCGAACACGGCGCAAAGGGTTTCTTCGTCCAGTATGGGAAGCCCGATCAAAGGGTATATCGCGTAACCGTCGCCCAGCCATTGCGTGATTTCCCCCGTGCTGTCCAGCTTGTCAAACAGGCGGAACCCCTTTGCTTTATTGCATAGGGCGACAACCTTTTTCAGTTTCATTCCGCGTCCCCCTCCCAATTCCACCAGCCTTGCTTGCCGCGGGCCGGAATGGACTTTTCAAACATGATGGGGTTTTGAAGCACCCATGCGAACCGCCCCGGCGAATAGTCGCCCAGCACCCGCTCCCGCTCGGTCAGCTTGTGCATGATCTCTTCCACGGGGACGCAATCGACAATTTCAACCGTGCCGACAACTGCGCCCAGCGGCAATACCGTTTTCCCGCCGACGGCTTGCATAAGGCCCCAAAAGTCATTATCTGAAAGCCCCATTGTTGCACGCTTCAATTCTGCTTTCCCCGCATGAACCGCGACGCGGCCCCGAATGCTTGTCCGCCGCGGGCGGGTTTCGTAATGTTTCAGCCCCGCAACGGTCGCGTATGCGTAGGGTTGATATACCGTGTAGGCTTTCACGTCTGAACCTCCTTTTCTCCATTGTAGACAACTACCATTGACGGAAACGGGGCGGGGGCGTATGCGTTGCCCTCTTCATCGGTGAAGCGCAACCGCCCGCGAATAAATCTGATTTCAGCTTTCCCGTATATGTAGTCGTGAAAGTATGTTGTGTCCGTCCGGGCCGGAATCAGCAAAACGACGGTCGCGCCGCCCTGCGCTTCCTCATAGGCTTTGCGAACCCACTTGCCGACTTCGCGCCCGTATGGAGGGTTGCAGAATACAGCACCCTCCGCAACTTTCCACGGGCTTTTCAGCCCGTCGGTTTCGGGCGTGTAGTATGCGGGGCATTTTGCGCTTTTTGCCGTTGCCGCCGCGTCAAGGGTGAAATGAAATTCCCTGTTCAGCGCGTCGAAAAAGGCTTGCGGCGTGCAATAGTCCATCTTCTTACTGCTGAAAAGCGCGGCATTCATACACCCACCCCCGTGTCGTCTGCCGCTCCCGCCGCTTTCAGCATTTCGGCAACGTCGCCGCGGCGTGCGCCCTCGATCTGGACGTGCCAGCGTTCTCCGATTCGGTATGCGTCGATTTTCCGGCGCGGGCAAATGGCCTTGACGATCTCCGCGGCGGCATTCCCCGCCGCAACAAGCAGAATCAGGAACCCGCCCCATGTCCAAAACCCCGAAAGAATGAATCTGATAAATTCCATGATTATTTCCCCCTTTCTAACTTCTCCGCAATGCTTGTGATACCCCGCGCCGCGTCCCGAATGTTTGCGTCTGTCCCTGCTGTTATTTCCAGAATGCGGGCAATGTCCCACAATTCATGGGCCGCGGCTTCCGCGGTTTCTTTCAGGCAACACGGGCAAACGGTTTCGCTCTTTGCAATCCGCTTTCCGCATTTCGCGCATTCCTGATATTTCACCGCCGCCACCTCCCTTACAACGGTTTCCCAAATACGACGACGGTTCCAGTCAGCACCGTGCCGACAACGAACACAAGCCAAGCCAGAACAAGGGTAATCAGGACGTTTTCAGCCCATCCCGCTACACGCAAGGCCCATTTTGCCGCCGTAAGCGGCCCACGCTTGCGCTGTGCGGCCCGCTTTGCTTCCGGGTCATTCCTGTTCAGGTCATACGTGTTCGCCTTTATAGCCGCTGTCAGGCGCGGCGTGAAGTGCCTTTTCACCGTGAATATCGCCCAATAGACGACAATTAGAATTGCTCCCGCTCTCATGTTGATTCCTCCATTTCGATCTTTGTTTGCGCGTCATAGTCCCAAAGGCGAATTTGCGCCATTTCTACCGCTAACCGCTCCGACGCTTTCTTGTAATAGTCGCGGTCAATCTCAAAGCCGACGAACTCGAACCCCTGCCGCCAGCACGCAATCAGGCTTGACGCGCTCCCGGCGTGTGTGTCAAGGATTCTGTCGCCGGGGCGGGCATAGTTGCGCAATATCCATTCATACAGGCGGACGGGCTTTTGTGTCGGGTGTATGGTGTCCCCGTCCCGTTGCAGTTCAGCCCGATTGATAACGACAACCCGCGTCGGACAGTCAAAGGACGAATAGGCAAGTTCGCAATCGCTCATTGATAGCCCGTGCTGGCCCTTGTCCCAAACCACCCAGCCCTTTGTCCCGCGGTTCAGCATGGGGACAAAGTAATTCCCACCGAAAATTATTTGATTTTCCGAAACCCGTTCCAGTTCGCGGAAGTATTCAGGCGGCGGCGTTTCTCTGTCCCAGCCCTTGCGGGCGTGAAACTTGCGGTTGTGCTTCACGTTGTTATGTACCCGCTTGCGCTGTCCGTCATGCCCGATACCATAAGGCGGGTCACATATAGCAAGCTGAAAGAATTTGTCGGGTATTTCTTTCATTGCTTCCATGCAATCAGCGTTATAAAGGCGGTTCAGGTCAAACACGGCTTATTCCTCCCCGCGGCCCCTTAACGCCAGCATTTTCTCCCGAACCAGCTTGTCAACCACCCGGCCCGGCGTTTTCTGCCCGCTGATCTGTATAAGCCGTTCAAGGTTGAACGCCGTTTGCGGCGTGACACGAACCGTTAATTTCCGCTTGTGCTGTTTCTGCTTTTGCATTGTCTTTGAACCTCCATTTCTCCATATCGCAATCCGCCCCGGAAATCCACCGCCCGCCAACGTCGTGCGCGTAGTCCAAAAACAGAACCGCGCCGTTAAATCGGACGCGCAACGGTTCAAGGTCTGCCGCTGTCACGTACTTTCGCCCGTAAAGCTGTTTCATATCCCGCCACATTTGCCACGGCACGAAAAAGAACTTGTCGCCGATTCCGGCGCATACCGCGGCAAGCGCACCGCGGGCGGCGTGACGCTCCAGCGCGTCCTGCTGTTCCTTTGTCAGAACGTCCCGTTTCATGCGGTCGGTCGTTGTGTACTTTGCTTCAAAGACGATTGACCGCCCGCCCGCAAGGGTTCCTTGAAAGTCCGGCTGGGCGCGGGCTGTGAACCGCCCCTTGAAAATCCCGTCGCGGCCTTTCTCTATGACGCGGAACGGTTCGGGGGTCTTGTCCACGTCGGCCCGCTCCCGCTCCGAATACAGGGCGCACGCGGCTTTTATGGCCCCCTCGAAAAAATGCCCCTGCGCGTTGTTCACCTTGTTTTGATACTGCAAGGCCGCACGCCGCTTGTCGATCTGCACTATTCGTCGCCCCTTTCAAGTGCTTTTCGGTAATTCGGTTCGTGATAGTCCATGCCCATCATCATTGCTCCAATTTTCATTAGTTCCGCTTTTGTCATTGTTCTTGGCTGTGGTGCTTGCGGGGATTCATCATCTGGGAATATTTGATTTAGGTGCATAAACGCTGTCAGGAACCTTTTTAGTTCCTCTTCCAATGCGGGCTTGTAGAACTCAAAAAGAAATTCTATTTCTAACCGCTCTGCCGGGTTGCATTCCATGCCCAGCTTTTTGTGTTTCCGCCCTGAACCCGCGCCGACGCACCCGGAAGCAATTTTTCCTGTGACCTTGTAAATCACTTGTGCAAGCAACCGTTCTTCAATGGCAGTTTTGTACCTAAACCACACAAGTTCCCGATACTCCCGCGAAATTTCCTGTTCTGAAATATTGTATTTTCCCATCAGTCGTTCAAGCGTCGCGGCGGCGGATTCTCTTTCGCCGTCAAAGCCCCGTTCCGCCAATTCCTGAACGTGCCTGATTTTCTGTAAAAGCCGTTCGCGCTCTGTTGTCACTTTCCCGCCCCTTTCTCTTTCATTCGTTCGTCGTGGTCCCGACACGGGAACGGCTCTGATCGAAAGCATTCTTCGCAACATTCGTCGCAAGTAACTTGCCCGTGCCAGCGTTCGTACCCGCACGGCTTGACCCGCTCGACGGGCTTTCCGCATACGGCGCATATCAAGCCCCCGCCGCTTTCTCTGCCCTCCCGCTCCAAAGCTTTAATTGCTCGCCGCAAGGACCGTATAACCCCCCTATTCCATGCGCGGGAACCGGGGCGAATCTCTGTAATCATGTATTCCAGATTCCAAACGTCCGGGTCGCCCTCTTCGCCGTTCCATCTTTTTTTCAAAAGGTCGCTTTGCCGCTCGATCTGTTTTCGTAAGTAATCACTGTTCATTTTCTGCCCCCGCTTCCTGCCGCTGTTCCTGCTGTGTCGCCCTCATGTCCGCTGCGTGAAGTTCATAGACAAGAGGGGAAACCGCCATTGCCGCCGAAAGTGTCCGGCTTCCGCCGCGGGCCGCGTCGTCATACGCTCCCATGTGCCAGCGGATTGCAAGGGCTTCTTCATCGGTCAGCCGCATAAACCGCGAAATCAGGAAAACCGACTTTTCACCGTGTCCGAACGGGAAGCGGTCTTTCACCTGATACCCGCCGCCGTCCTGCGGTTCGTAATAGTCCGCCTTGCAAATGTCATGCAGTAGGGCGCAAACGGCCCGGCTTTCCGGGGTTCCGACGTTCTGCCGTGTAATCAGTTCGTAATATACGTTCAGACTGTGACCGACAAGCCCGCTGGGGAATGCGCCGTGATGTTTTGTGCTTGCCGGGGCTGTGAAAAAGTCTGTGCTTTCAAGCCATGCTATCAGATCAGCCGCGCCGGGGCGGTCAATCTGCGACACGAAAATTTCCTTGAAGCGTTTTGCGTTCGTCATTGCCGCAACCTCTTTTCTTTATGCCGGGTCAGGTATTCGGCCCAGCTTTCTTTCAGATAGCACCGCCCATAGACAAACCGCTGGGCGAACTCTTTTTGTAATGCGTTCGGAACAATGCCTTTTCGGTCGTTCCGCTCCGCCTGTGCGTAAAGGTTGATACCCTTTAACCGCTTTAGCCGCTCGACACGGTATGCGGCGTTTTCGATGTCCTTTGTCACAAGCAGATAACGGCGATTCTGCCCGTGTCCTTGTCCACTTCCCGGCAAACGGCAATCAGCCGCATTCGCGGTCGTTCTTCCGCCGCGGTCTGTTCCTGTTGTTCAGGTTCCCCGCAATCGCACCGTTCGCCCGCGTCCAAATGCGCCCCGCAATGGGGGCATTCCCTGTAAGGCTTTCCCATGATAACCACCCCTTTCTATTCTTTCTTTCGCAATTTCAGATAGATTGACCAGCCTGTGTAATCGTTATATTCGTACTGAACCCCGTAATCGCTGTCTGTCAGGGTCCAGCCGGGGTATTTCTTTTCCCAAAACTCCCGGCCCGGACGCTCCCGCGCCCATTTCTCAATCTGCCGCCGATTGTACTTGCCGTCGTTCGTTCGGCTTGTGGGCCGCTCCAAATTGTGTGAAGATGTCCACCGCTTTTTCCCGCCAGCCTGTTTGACAAGGTAATTGCAAAGGGCGGCAATGCCGTCGTCGCTTGCTTGCAGACGGTCGGCGTTGCAATAGCCGATTCGGTCGCCCTTTTTCTGCCCCTTGCGCTTTCGCTTGCGCCACAACTCTTCCACCGCGTCCCGATCAAGTCCGCCGTTCATGATGATATGATGGTGAATGCGAACGGGCTTTTCGCTGTTTTTCTTTGTGGCGTAGGCCGTGACAAGCATATACTTTAGGGGCGGCAACCCCTCTTTCTTCCGCTGATACTGAATCCGGCGCAAGTAGTTTGTCACTTCCCGTTCGGCTTCCTCTATGGTCGCTGGAAGATATTTCGCGCTATATGTAGCCGTCACGTGCAACGCGTCCGGGTCGTCCCCGAAATTCAAGTTTGCGGTCTGAATGAAATAGCGGCGGGCGTTCTTGTCGTTCAGGTTCTTTTGCTTCGGCTCCGATTCTTTGATCTTCTTTGACCGTGTGCCGCGTTTTACTGCCCTGCATTGCGCGTCGGTGTATGAAAAAATATCAACCTCCCGATATTGCTTGCCGCAATAGATTTTCTTTTCACGAATGAAACTTCGCACCGTGCTTCACCCTCTTTCTGTCGATGAATGAAGCGGGCGTGTTCTGTTTCCGGCTGTCTGCTAACTAATCCATGCAAGGGGGGAAGAGGGTTCAATGATCGCCCCCTCCCTCTTCCCCCCTTGCAATCCCCCCATCACCCTCGGCGGCGTATGAAGAGATATAGACAAGAGAAAAGAACAAAGGGCAAGGGCCGAACCCTGCTGATCTCCCCGTTGCTTCCTGTATGACGTGGACAAGCTTTCGCCGGAATCTTAATACCCACTACAAGCCCGCCACGCCGCATAAAAACGGCGTTCTTTGTTGACTTTTCCGCCGATCTATGCTATACTTTATCCATAGGTTGATTGATGATTTATTTTCATCGGCGGAATCCGCTTCGCGCGTTCTCTCAAAACGCGCGGGGCGGTTTTCTTATGCAGTTTTTACCGCGGCGGGCTTAAAAAATCCCCTCTGGCGGTTCCGTTTCGGTCGTGCTGATCTCTCGACTTGCTTTTTCTTCCTCTGCCATGTCTGCCGCGTCCTGCTTTGATTGGAAGAGGGACGCAACCGCCGCGCCCAGCGCGTCGCCCCAAAGGTCCGCGGGGTAGTCGTTCAGCGTGTCCAGCACCGCGTCGCGGGCTTCCTCGATAGCTTCGCCCCTGTTCATCTGCATTCCCTCTTCATCTGGAACAGATACAAAGATTGAAGATTCCAAATGACAAAGCGGGCGAACGCCCCAGTTGCCGCTGTACGCGCTGCTCCAGAGCATCGCGCCGGAGGAATTGACGCGGCGGACGCCGTACGAGTATTCAGGGTCGCACGTCCACGGGGTCAGCGTCCACCACCAGCACCCGATTTTCGGAAGCAAAGCCCGGTGTTCGCGGTAAAGATCGCACGTAATCAGGGCGATCTTGTCCCGCGCGGTTCCGTAGTCCGTCATACCGTCGTCGGCGGTCAGATCGCTTTCAAACTCCTTGAACGCCGCCGGGTCTGCGCCCTCTGCAATCAGCGTGTCAAGGAACGGGCCGTTCAGTTCCCGGCGCAAGGACGACTTGCGCCAATCGTTGCAGTTTTCTTCATCGAAAGCCCGTTCAAAGACGGGTTCGGCGGCAATGGCAACCGTTTCCAGTTTGCCGGATTCAGTGTATAGATGTTCAAGCTTGACCCATTCCACGCCGCCATAAACGAACCGCGCACCGTCTTTCAGGGTTGAAAGTTGTAGTCTTTTCATGGTCCTTTGACCTCCTAATTATTTTTTGAATTGCCCTGCTTGTCCGCGATAACGTCGCGGGCAAGCTTTGAAATGATGAAATAATAGGCTGGCAGAAACAGGGTGAACACTTCTCCGCCTATTGCGGCATAGCCGCGGTCGATCAGGGCGCGGGCTTGTCCCGCTTGAAAAAGCATAATATGCTTATCGGTTTGACTCAGCCGGTCACAAAATATAGAAAAATATGAAATCAGGGTTGACAAGCCCCATTTAT
>QXXE01000134.1 GCA_009911355.1 Clostridiaceae bacterium
TTAACAGTGAAACCGCGTCATTCCTTGAGAAGATAAAAAAGAAACGGCGGCTTTGATCTCTCAAAAGCCGCCGTGTAAGAATAGGCGTGTGAAAATACCTCTGCTGTACGACGGCTTTTTTTCTTTTGCCGTCGTGCGGCAGATCACTTTATCATTCAGTTTTGTATAAGCTGTTCTTACAAATCCGTGTTAAGAAGTTCAATTACAATGACTTCCGGGCGGTTATTAAAGCGGATAGGAATAATGCTGTTACCTAATCCCCGGCTAACAATCATATTTGTACTTCCGTTTGTAAACAGCCCTGCGTCATATTTTGGGAATATCCCTTGATCGGGGGCAATCAGCCCGCCGATAAATGGCAGACGGAATTGACCGCCGTGTGCGTGTCCGCTTAGAACCAAGTCAATATTGCAATGTGCATAGCTCTCAAATAGTTCTGGTCGGTGCGAAAGTAGAATAGTGTAGTTGCTTTCATCATCAACAAGGCTATTCAGCTTTGCGCTAACCATAGCCGGGGCTTCCCCGAACATATCACCTTTCAACGTGAAATTAGGGTCAGAAAGCCCAATAAGCGTTATCATTCCTTTTTCGTGGTTTAATTGTATTGCTTCATCTTCAAGAACAATTACGCCAATCGCTTCAAGCCCCGTTTTGAGTTCGTCATACTGTGACAGGCTTGCTTCGTGGTTCCCTGTCACATAGTAGACAGGCGCAATATTAACCGCCACTTTTGCGAAATCAAGAGCCACGTCAATATCTGTATGTCCTGCGTCCACTAAATCCCCGGTTATTACAATAATGTCCGGCTTGCTTTCTGATAGCAATTCCAGCAGCTTTTTATTGCCTTTTCCAAATTCTGCGTTGTGCAAATCTGATACCTGCGCTATCCGAAACCCGGAAAATGCAGGGGGAATACGGCTGCTTGAAATTTTTATGTTACTCACTGTCAACGCCGTATTTCCCCATATCGTCCAAATGAGCAGGGCGAAAATTATAGCACTTAGCATACAGAGTATTATCTTTATTTTTTTAGTGAGCCATTTTCTCATTTTCCCGCTCCATTTATTCGTTGAGGTATTGCCTTGTCAAATTTTATTATTTTTTTCGTTTTCTGATAATGTGAATGACAATGACCGCAACTACAATTAACGCAATCCCTCCAAATAAAGGAAGCCATGTGTCAGTAACACTTTGCCAAACAGCACTCCAATTTACATTTTCCGGCATAACCTAAACCTCCAATTCTTCAATTTGTTTTTCCATAACCATATGTTTACATGACAGGTAAGTGGCAATGAAATATCCACCATACACAATCAAGAACATCAAAACAGTAACGCCAATATTTGTAGATATGTGCATATTTAGAAATTCTTCTGCAATCGCTGTGATTTTTCCAATTCCAAAGGCTGAAAACATTCCTGCAAGCAAAAGCGGCACAACAAAAAATATTGCTATCTGCTTGAATAAAGCTCCGAAAAGTAACCGGCTATCCGTTCCCAGCTTTTGTAATAACCCGTATCGGTAAACATTATCTGCGGTTTCCGTCAACTGTTTTAGGGACAGCAGCGCGGCGCATATCAGCAGAAACACCAGCCCGATATAACAGCATAAGAATACCAGCAACGCGCAGGAGCCGTAGTACATACTGCTCAACATGATTTTTTCAGTATACCGATACCCCTCTGTTTCCCATTCCAGCCCAATCGGTATCATTTTCTGCAATATTTCATCAGTATTTATGTCGGGCTTATACTGTACTAACAAAATATTCATGTCTTTTGCTAAAGACGCAGCGATATGATCGGGAACAATAAAAGTCCCCCTGTCGTTATTGCCTACCGAAGTCATCAAAACAGTTTCACCCAGCGGCTTCTTTCCTCCCGGCTGTAAAATCGTCCCATTCAAGTCAATTTCCGTACAGGACTGCAAAAATGAATCAATATATTGCAAAGTACCTTTGTAATTACAGTTCAAAAGAAATTCATTATCAGCAAGATTTATGGGGGCTTTCCCCTGCACCGCTAACGCGCGGTTAAAATCTGAAATGGAAACTACCGAAACACCCATTTCGGGAATGGCATTGTCAATGTGCCATAGGTTTAAGTCCTGCCCCTCAAATAAATCTCCATAAGTTATTTCCGCTTCATAAAGGCTAATCTGTGTTGCACTGTCTGCATAGATACCCATATCCGCGTCCCTTGATTTCAGATATGCCGCAATGTCTGTTTCTCCTGCCACATCAATATCCGCAAAAACATTCAGATCATAAGGAAGCGCAGCTTTAGACGTTTCATTCATGGTTAAAGCAGAACTTATCCCCACGGAAATACCGCAGATAGATATGGTAAGCAAAGCGCATACTACGCTCATAGTCATAAAATCCGTCTGCACTTTACTTCCAATCTGTCGGCTTAAAAAGGTATTCAGCCCTTTCAGATAAATTTTTCTATTTGCCTGTATCGCCGTAAGCAGTACAGCCGATACAGAAAAGAAGAAAAGTGCTGTCCCTGCTGCTAATAGAACTACCGCAATCTGAAACCATGAATTTTCGCGGCTGGGAAGTATACCATAGTGCTGAATAATCACACCGGAAGAAACAATACATAGGATAGAAAGCGCGGCTAAAGAAATTTGCGCAGCTTTGTTCCTTAGTACCATGACTTCATTCTTCCTGCTGGCTGTCAACAGGTCAATCAACTTGACCGAAGAAACCGTGCGCACATTAAAAATCATGACAATCAGAAAAATCAATACAAAACAGCCGATTGTCTTTTTTAGCGCACTCATGGAAAAAACAATCTGAAACTTACTCATATCTATTGCAAACAGGCGTAAAGAAAATATGGAAAGTCCCTGTGACAAAAGCAGCCCTAATATAAGTCCAAACACAAGTGACAGAAAACCCACACATAAGGTTTCCCCGGCAAAAATCCTTGATATTTTCCCTTTTTCCATTCCTAACAATGTATAAATCCCTAATTCCTTTTTCCTGCGTTTTAAGAGGAACTGATTTGCATACAGGATAAGAAACGCAAGCACAACAGCCACTACAACAGATAATGCAGAAAGCAATATCCCTAACTGGTCAGAAAGTAATTGCTTTGTTGCGTCAAGATCATTTAATGCTGGCTGGGTCTGAATGGAATTGAAAGCGTAAAACATACTTACCGAAACCGTAAGCGTCAAGAAATAAATCATATAGTCCTGTATGTTTTTGCGCACATTACGAATAATCAATTTACCCGCGTTTACGGAGTTAACGCTTGTCATTGGTTTCACCTCCCAATACAGAAACTACCTCTATGATTTCTTCAAAAAAATCTTTCCGCGATTTTGCCCCACGGTGAATTTCGTTGAAAATTTTCCCGTCCTTAATAAAAAGAATACGGCGGCAATAACTGGCTGTGAAAGAATCATGCGTAACCATAAGGATTGTTGCAGAAAGATTTTGGTTCAATTCTTCCAGCATATCCAAAAGCATATGGGAAGAACGGGAATCCAACGCGCCCGTAGGTTCATCAGCCAAAACAAGAGCCGGATTTGTTACCATTGCACGGGCGGCAGCTACACGCTGCTGTTGTCCGCCGGACATTTGATAGGGATATTTTTCCAATACTTCCGTGATATTCAATGCCCCTGCAATTTCCTGTACCCTTTTATCAATTTCTTTTGCTTTTATGCCGGAAATGGACAGAGCAAGGGATATATTCTCATACGCAGTCAATGTATCAAGCAGATTAAAGTCTTGAAAGATAAAGCCCAGCTTTTCACGCCGAAAAGCCGACAACTGCTTTCCGCGTAAAGTAGTAATATCTTTCCCCTCAACTAAAATTCTCCCGCTGGTTACTGTGTCGATTGTGGAAATGCAGTTAAGCAATGTTGTCTTGCCAGAGCCGGACGCACCCATAATACCGACAAATTCCCCCTTTCCAACAGACAGGGAAATACGATTAACAGCTTTGGTAATGTTTCCTTTGTTTCCATAATATTTTTGAATGTCAGAAACCTCTAAAATCGGGGTATTCATAATTTTGCTCCTTTCGTTTTCCTTTTCTGATATTGTATATTCAGAGATTAAAATGCGCCATTAAATAAGATTACATTTACATTACCGAAATGTAAGGTTTCGGATAGAAAAGAAGCAGACATTTTTCATGCCTGCTCGTACAATCCCGCTTTGCAGGATATTCCTATGTCAAATAAAGATTTTCTTTGGGAAACGTGATCTTTACGGTTGTTCCATTTTCAAAGCCGCTTGTCACCGATATTTCCATATTCATCTTACTGCATAACTTCCGGCATAGATATAACCCAATACCTGTTGACTTCCCAAATTTACGCCCATTTTCCCCGGTAAACCCCTTATCAAAAATCCTCGGAATATCTGCTTCGGTTATACCAATTCCATTATCGGAGATAGAAAGGCTACACCCGTTATCAAAAGAACTCCCCTCAAACGTGAGAATCAGATTTTCTTTTGCATATTTAACAGAATTAGCTATGATCTGCCCTATAATGAATACACACCATTTCCGATCGGCAAATACTGGAATATCCAAATTCACAAATACAGGTCTGCCATGAGCTTCAATGATTTGTTTGGAATAGCTTTTCAACGCTTCCTGCACCAATGTTTTCAAAGTAGTCTTTTCTATCTTAAAATCTTTTTCCAATGTTGTACTTCTCGCATAGAAAAGGGCTTGTTCTACAAAATGGTCTATTTTATTCAATTCATCATCTATGCGGATTGTAGAAATATTCTTGTCATTCTCAATGATTAAATGGGCAGAGGTTATCGGCGTTTTTATTTCATGTACCCACATTTCGATATATTCCCGGTACTCTTGATTAGTAGCCCCCGCTTCTGCTAACTTATCATTCATGTACTTATTAGACAGGCGTAGAATTTGATATAACAATTTCCCGTCAAGAAACCCCGGCTTTTCTACAAGCTCTGCTAATAAAGTCTTGTCGTCAAGTCCGTCAAATAAAGCCATAAATCCGCAGTAATATTTCTTTTTTCTTGTGTAGTCCCAAACAAACGCTGCAAGAAAAGAAAAGCCGAATATTATTTCGATATAAATAATAAATTCATAACGCAATCCCATTAACCAAAGAAGCCCCATAGAAAAAGTGACAGCTACCAAAAACATTACAACAGAAAAAAGACGGTCAATTATATAATCGGTCAGTTTCATACTTTGTACCCCAATCCACGTTTTGTTTCCAAATAATCGGGCGCACCGATCTCCGATAACTTCTTGCGCAATCGCACAATATTAACATTGAGTGTGTTTTCGTCTATAAATTCGTCGCTCTGCCATAATTCATCTATGATCGCGTCACGCGGTATCACATTGCCTTTGTTTACAACCAGCAAACGCAGTATGCCAAGTTCATTTTTTGTTAAATCTACCTCTTTATCCCCATAAGAAGCAGTAGCCTTTAGCAGATTGATTGTCAGCCCTTTATGAATAAGGACAGAATTAACCTGTGCTTCATAAGTCCTTTTTAATATTTTTTGAATACGCGCTATCAATACCTGTGCGTTATAAGGCTTTGATATAAAATCGTCTGCACCGATATTTAAGCTCATCAATTCGTCAAAATCTGTATTTCTGCTTGTCAGAACGATAATCGGAATATCCGACTGTTTCCGAATTTCACGGCATATAGTATATCCGTCTTGATATGGCAAGTTTATATCCAGCAGTACAAGGTCTGCTTCCGCTTTCAAAATATGCTCTGTAATATGTGCGAAATCAGTGCTGCTTTCATAAGCATAACCATATTTCTGTAACAGAACGGACAACTCCTTACAAATCTCGGCTTCATCTTCAACAACAAATATTTTCACTTTCTGTTTTCCTCCCGCTTTCTTTTATCTACTGGCTTTTCAGCGTCCTTTGGTATCAGCCACAAGCGGCTGAACTTTGCCACACCCGGTATACGGTTTTCCTCACATAACTTTTGCACTCGTCTTTCTGAAATGCCCCATTTTTTCGCTGCTTCCGGGGCAGAAATATACTCCAACATCTTCATTCACCCTTTCTCTAATCTCTATCAGTATAATTATATGCGTCCAGCCGAATAACTTCAAGATACTTTTTGTTAAGTTTGGGAATTATTTTGGCTAACTGATAGAACAGTGTAGACATATCCAAAAAGAAAGGTGAACAGTAAAATGTAATAGGGTGAATGAATATGGCAAAAAGACCAGTACCACGATACGACTTTAAGGCTTTTGGGGAAGCAATCAAAGCAGCCCGGAAAGGGCGCAAGGAGAGCCGGAAAAAGGTATGCGACGAAATGTATATATCCCCGCGCTACCTTGCGAATATTGAGAATAAGGGGCAACACCCCAGCTTACAGATATTCTTTGAGCTTATGCTGCGTTACAATATCTCGGTAGACCAATTCCTTTTGGAACAGCCCGCCGGGAAGAATACCCAGCGGCGGCAGCTTGACGCTCTGCTGGACGATATGAGCGATACGGGAATACGGATAGTCACTGCCACGGCGCGGGAGATCGCAGAGGTTGAGGGTGAGGGACAATAGCTCTTGTCCGGCTAAAATTGAATAGGAACTAAGAAGCGTTGCAATTATTTTCAGTTGCAGCGTTTTTCTTTTGCGTAAATTCGCCAAATCAGACATTCCCGGTGTTGTAGGTAGTAGGAAGAACTTTCGTAGCAAGCATAGGAAAAGAGTACCCTTTTCCGTATTTCTGCCC
>QXXE01000135.1 GCA_009911355.1 Clostridiaceae bacterium
GCGTTCACAAAACCAAGCCCTGTAAAATTACCCAGCTCACGGAACACCCCAGACGGCGAGTGAATATCCAACGTCGTTTTCACCGCTTCTACACCGGCAAGCGCCATATTGGTCAGCGCGTCGACAAATCCGGAACTCTGGGAGTTGACGCCTTCCGTCGTCCCGGTCACGATCTGCTGCCCAATCTCATTCCAACCTGCATCACGAAGGACGGCCTGGCTGGTCTGAACCATCTCTTGCAGGTCTTTTGCCGTGTCAGTCTTGATAACCCCGATCTTGCCAGAAAAATCTTTACGAAGCTGTTCTAGTTCCTCGTTGGCTTCCTCTGTGACCTGACGCATTTTCTGCTGCCATACGGCACGATATTCGTCGAGCTCTTCGTCCGCCTTGATGCGCAGCTGCGCAATATTGTCCTGTGTCTCAAGACGCAGATCTTCCAATTCGGTTACTGCCTGCTCACGGGCCTGCGCGTGTTTGATCGACCACAGCGCCGCGTACTTTTCCAATTCGGAATCGCTCATGGCGTTCAGCGCCTTGATTTCCGAAATGGCGTCCGGCCCCATCTGCTCAAGCTCCGAAATCAGTCCGGAATCCAGCCCACGGGCGGACAATTGATCCAGAATATCCTGCCATGCGCCGAATTCCTGCACCTGCCCTTCAAGGTTCTTCATCAGCGTTTCACCGCTGACCTCTTCCCGCTTTTTCACAGCGTCGAAGAGATTGTAAGACCGATACAGGCTGTTTGCACGGGATTCAACCGCATTTTGATACTGGTCGTTCAGCGACTGGATATCCTGCTCCAAACGCTCGTTGACCGACCGCACCTTATCCGCGTATTCTTCCTCCAAATCAAGCCGCTTCTGATTAGCTTCGGACTGGACGCGCTGAAGATCTTCAGTATACTGCTTCTGCGCTTCGTAGATTTCCTTTTCCAACCGGTAGACTTCGCGATCCATCTTCTTGCGCTCATCTGTGCCTTTGTCGTAACGGCTCTGGACGCGCTTATAGGCGGCAAGTTCGTCAGCCAGACTCATCCGGCTGTAATACTTCTCCTCCTCGATCCAATCCATAGAAGCCTGATAGGCTTCCGAAGCCAGTTCCTTCCGGAGCTGGAATACTTCACGGTCGATCTGTTTGCGTTCCTCGCTGTCAGCCTTGTATTTTGTTTGCAGATGCTCCCAGCCAGCCATTTCCGCATTTAAGCTGAGCGTTCCATATTGTTGTCTTTCATCGACCCAGTTCCGGAACGCGTCAATACCCTTCTCGCTCGCCTTGATTGCCTCATCGGCCATTTTGGAAGCCGCGGACTCAACCCCGGCAGTGCTGTTTTCAATGCCGATCTCCATACCCTCGCCGGAGTCTTCGCCAACGGCAATGAATTCTTTGGAGGGGGAATGACTGTCGAGCGCCTTTTTTGCCGAATTCAGCGCGGTACGGCCCAAATCACGACCGGCAATATTTACACTGCTCATGCCGGAACGAATGCCGTTTGCGAAATTCTGCGAAGCATTTTGACCTTCCGTTGAAAACGAGCTTTTAGAGCTGTTAAGCGCGTTTGTAAGTACAGAATTCATTGCTGCACTGACCGAACTTTCATTCCTGCGGATCGTTGCACTGAGCCCCGACATCATTTGAGATGCCGCCGCGTTTACTGCCGAAGATTTTGATTTTATAACGCCAGCCAGTGACAGCATAACCTTTTCCATAGAGGGGTTTGCGATCGTGCTGTTCTTGGAAATCGCAGAGCTTACGGCGTTCAGCATGTCCAAGATCGCACGGTTGATTTCGGGGGCTGAATCGGAGAACGTTTTGGTAAACTCGGCAAGGTTTGTATCTGCCAGCGCAGCCAGGGAACTGCTGAAATTGGCAAACGCATTTTTCTCGACGCCCTTGACGCTTTTCGCAAGTTCCGCAAGAGACTGTACCTGCGTAATAACGCCGGAAAGCTTCGCCGGGTCCGCACCGGAAATATGAGAATAAAAACGTCCCATCTCCTCGCCAAATTTGGCGACTTCTTTGCCAAATGACGCAAGTGTCTGATCGCCGCCAAACCATTTATCAAAGACACTGCTGTCGGGAAGGCCATCCGCAAGGCTTGAAAGGGCGCTTGCCGCATTTGCGGATGCAGTAACTGTATCGGGATTGATATCGCGCACAGCATTCGCATAATCAGCCAAATCAGCCCCAAACAGCACCAGATTGTCCCCAAACTCTGCCATGCTACGGTTCCCGGTAAAGAACCCGACAAGCCCTCCGCATTTGGGCACGGTGTTTGACAGATTGACAAGTGCTTTCCCTGCTGCGGCGGAGTTGGATACAGCCGACGCATTCACGTCGGAAACCGATTTTGAAAAGCTGCTCAGAGCTTTGCCGAACGGGACAAGCTGCTCTGCAAAATCAGTCAGCGAAGAGCCACCGGTAATCCATGAGGCCAAGCCGTTCAGAATATCCGCAGCAGTGAGCAGCAGGATCGCTTCGGTCAGCGCTTTCACACCGGTCAGCATATCGGGCGAGATACTGCTTGCACCGTCAATGAACGGCTGCACGTTAGTCATAAAGGCTGAAAGATCGGCTCCAATCTGCGGGAACTGGCTGGATACGCCGCTCATAAAACCACCGGCAATCCCTCCAAAGAAGGAGCCAATCGCAGTCCCGATGCTCTCCAAAAGTTTACCACCCTCGCCAATTAGCCAGGTCAGTCCGGGAATTTGAGCAAGCGCCCCAATTGCCGCAAGAACGAGTGCAATTTCGGCGACAACTACGCCGATACCAAGAATGCCCGCCATAGCACCCGGCACAAGCCCGGCGATAGCGCCCAACGCGGCCATAATGCCAGACAGCAATCCGAAACCGATAATTCCTTTCAGCAAGGTATCTGTATCCATTCCAGACAGAGCGTCTGTAACCCCGGCGAAGAACGACATCAGAAGATTGATAGCTGCCTGAATCAGCTCTGGCATGTTTTGTTCAAGCCCATTCAACAGCCCGATCAGGAACTGCATAAGAGAATCCACAATTTGCGGAGTATAGGTTGCCAGAGCAGAAAGGGTCTCCGTTATAAGTACCAGCGCGCCATTTGCAACAGCCGGGGCGCATTCCGTCATAACGTCTACAAACGTCAGGATAAGCGCTTTGACCGCTTCGCCGATCGCCGGGGCACCTTCTGCAATCACTCCGGCAAATGCTATGACGGCTTCCCCTAGTTTCACGGCAATTGCTGGGATCAGAGCGGCAACTCCCATAATAATCGAAGTAAGCCCCGCCACGATAACCACCACGCCTGCGCCCATTGAGGTCGCAAGAGCTGTAATACCGACTGCGATTGCGGACAATCCGGCTCCTATCGCCAGAAGCCCTGCACCAATTCCGATCGTTCCAAGTCCAATCAGCGCAAACGCTCCCGCCAACCCAAGAATTGCGGGAATAAGGGGCGACAGCACTGCGCCGGCAACCCCGAGGATGGTAAATGCCCCAGCGAGGGTTACAAGTCCCTTTACTATGGATTCCCAGCTCATGGAGCCGAGGATAACAAGGACTGGCGCTATCACTGCCAGCGCGCCAGCAGCCACAAGCAGGGCAGCGGAGCCGGCAAGAGTGCCGTTCATCAGATTCAGGGCAATCGCCAGTTCGGCAAGTGCGCCGCCAAGAGCAACAAGTCCCTTTCCGATTTGCTCCCAACTCATGCCGCCCATTTTGCCCAGAGATGCGGCAATAATTGCAAGTGCGGCACCAACGCCGATCAGGCCAAGTCCCATGCTGACCATATTCTTTGGCATCAAGTTCATAGCAATTGCGACCTCTGCGAGAGCACCACCCATCGCAATAAGCCCTTTGCCGATTTGTGCCAAACTCATATCCCCAAAGTCTGATACTGCCGAAGCAAATATTTTCATTGCAGCAGCGATTTCGATCAGTGCAAGACCTGTGGAAACCACATGCTTACTGTTTCCTGTTAACTTTGTAAACGCGGTGATTTCAGCAAGAAGCGCCCCAACTGCGGCGAGCCCCTTGGTGAGTTCGCCCCACGACATGTCCCCCAAGTCCTTGCAGGCCGAACCGAGAATCTTGATTGCAGAGGCAAGAATGACGATAGCGGTTGCGGTTAGAACGGCCTTCCCATTAAACTTTGCATTGTTCAGGAAGATTTCGATTTCTATCAGCAGTACGCCAACTCCGACAAGTCCTTTTGCCATGTCGTCCCAATCCATACTTCCCAAGGTTTTTACCGACGAGGAAAGTATTTTGATTGCGGCGGCAAACAGGATCATTCCAGTTGCAGCCTTAGAGGCATTCTTATCGAATTTGGCTGTATTGAGAAACAGGTCGATTTCTGCAAGCAGCACACCGACTCCAATTAACCCTTCCGCCAACTGGCTGGGTTCCAGCTCACCGATATTCTTCATCGCCAGACTCAGAACCAAGAGCGCTGCCCCCATCTTTATCATGGCCGAAGTAGTCTTGTTAGCAGAGGCGCCGTTTATGCTTAGTTTATCGAGTACAGCCATGGAGGTCATAAGCTCTGCGAACATAACGCCCATCGCAGCAAGTGAGCTTGTAACCTTGTCGGAATCGATAGACGATAAGACCAATAAGCTAACGGATAGTACGGCCACTGATGCTGCAATCCGGCCAAGCGCATCAGATTTCAGTTTAGTCTGCCAGGCCTCTAAGCTTCCACGAACACCATCCAGAATTTTGGTAACTCCGCCGCCGAGGCCCTTGACCCAATCAACGAATCCACTAAACGTGATCTCCATTTCTTCCATTGGGTCCAAGAACTTCCGGATCGCGGCAATCAGACCACCAGCGGCCAATGCATTCAGGAAATCAAGGATGCCATTGAAATCAGCATTGGCTAATGTGTTTATGAGCCCATCGATAGCTTTTCCGAGCAATTCTCCAATAATGCTGGCAACTTGTCTGACGAGGGTGCCAATACCAATCAGAACTTGAACGAATTTGTTGCCAGAAACCGCTCCGTCAATCTTTCCCATGGAATCGACGACACCATCTTTCATGCCAATAACGGTGTCTTTAACCCACCTGGCTCTTGTACAGACCGCATCAAAAACGTCCTGCAATCTCTCTAGGCCAGGGGCGCTAATCTTCTCTTTCAAAGTTCCAAGGAATGTTTCAACGGAAGCAGTTGCTTCATCAATGCCCGGAAATCCTAAGCGGCTCCCGAGCATAACTGCAAAATCGGTCACTCTAGCGATGGCGCCTTTCACAAAATCGACAACAGTTTTAAGACCTTTGTAGAAAATATCGTTCTTCTTGATGGTCTCATCGAGATTGACAAGGTATTCCCCAAAAGCGCCGGTCAAACCGAGCACGCCAGTCAGGAGATCGCCAACCATAGAGCCTGCTGGTGCAATCACACGCCAAAATGCGCTAAAAGCCTGTTTTACGATATCAAGTACCGCAAAGAGGCCCTTAAAGGTATTCCCGATATCTCGCAATGGCTTATTAACAGACTCTGTAAATCCATCAGCGCCAGCTCCCGCCTGCGTAAAGAAATTTCTTATCTTTTCAGATGCAGAGTGCAGTGCTTCGATAAAGGAATAAAGCTGCTCAGATGTGGCCGGTGGAAATATCTCTTGCCATGCGCCCTTAATGGTGTCAAGCACACTTTGAACTGCTTTTGCAACATTCACAAGGGAATCAAACAAAAGTTCCCGCCCGCTTTTTCGGGTCATGGTGTTTACCAATTCCGCAATCTTTCCACTAGAAGAGCTGGCCTGAGCACTGAGAGAACGGAACGAATCAATCTGTTCTTCAGTCATTCCGATATTTTTGAACTGTTCATCGGATAATGCCGCAACCCCACCGGTAGTCCCGGTGGCCTTATTGGCCATGTTATCGAGGGCCTTGGAAAGGATATCTGTGGTCAGCCACCCTTTGGATAAAGTTTCCTCAAAAGAGCCGGCTTCTTCTATCATTTTGTCCAATCCTGAAACAGATTCAGATGCGGTCTCCTGCAAGGTGTCGCGAAACGCACTTACAGAAAACCCCGTGTCAACGACATCGTTTTTTAGCTGCCCCCAACTGGACATAAGTGCCCCTTGGAGGAGCGAGTTTCTTCCCTCTGCCGACTCAGAAATGATTGCGCCCAAACTATCTGACACCGTCGTGAAAAGTTTTTTCGCCTCTTCGAAATCACCAACAACAATTTCCCAGGTCTCTGTCCAGCCGGATTGAGCAGCCTCTTTTAAAGTATCCATTAACTGGGTAAATGTTTTGACTTTGGTGGCTGCATCATTGGCCGTCTGTCCCATTTCCAAAATGGCTTTTGTTTGCTCTTCGCTATACCCCTGCTCCAAAAGCTGGGCCCGGGATAAGTCCCCGGTGAATTTTTCCAAGGTTTCTGTCAGTATTTCAGAAGACAGCCATCCCTTCGATAAAGTCTCACGAAAGCTACCTTCTTTTTCAATCATGCTATCAATAGCGATTCCGTGAACACGAGCAGTATCTTTCAACGCATCCTGAAATACCTGACCGCCCATACCAGCGTTGACCACAGAATTCCAGTCCTGAAGCTTCACTGTCCCCGCCGAAAGCGCTTGCGAAAGCTGATACATGGCGGTAGACGCCTGTTGCGATGTTGATCCTGAAACAGCTGCCAAATTGGCGATACCCTTAATGGCTGCTACCGATGTATCCAAATC
>QXXE01000136.1 GCA_009911355.1 Clostridiaceae bacterium
ACGGGCCTGCTTCTACATATCTTCGGACGCATTGCTGCCGCTTTGGGCACGCTGGTTTTTAACCCTTGATTCGCATTACTGATAGATAACTATAATATCCCGGAGGAGGGCCTATGCTTTTTTTAATTGATATATGTCATAGCTATTACAAATGAATATTGCAGACATGGCGGTATCCTCCTATATACCGCCCCTGCTGATTGCCGAGGGTCATCTGGAGGTCTGCTTTTTAGCAAAAAGAAATGGCGGCCTTGATTACTCAAAACCGCCGAAGAAATCAGCTGTGCAGGAAAGCGCACGAAATCCTCTACCTGTCAGCGGTTTTTTTCTTTTCCCCGCTGTGGAGGCAGATGTTTGAATATGTAAGCTCACTTCATTCCACAAAGAACAGAACCCGCCGGATCAGCTCCGGGATATTTACCGGGGAGGTGATATAGTCGTTCACGCCCTCATGCCGGTATTCATATTCCGTGGCAAGGTCGCTGTTCTCGGTGAGGATAAAGAACGGCAGAAGCCGGACAGGGGGATTCTTCATTTGGAACATCCCCTCCACCCGCCGCAGCGCATGAAACAACTCCATTGCTGTACCGTCCGGCAGTTCCACATCACACAAAATCAGTTCTATTTCCTTATCCTCAAAAATCCGGCGCTTAGCGTCTGCAATCGAGGGAACCAGAATCAGGTCAAAGCCCTTTTGCAGCATAGTAGCCCGCAGCACTCCGGCGCTGGTATCTTCCGCATGGACAAAGAGCAGCTTGTGAAAAGTCGGGGCCTTTTCGCCGGATAACTGCCGGTAGGCGTATTCCACCAGCATATCCTGTAGCAGCATCCCTTTCATTTTGTCCATACACAGCGTCGCACCCCGTTGCTTGGCCTCCTGTTCGTAGTCCTCTTTATCATGGCAGGACACCAGAATAAAAGGCAGTTCCTTGTCTGCGGCCCGCACCTCGTCCAGAAAGTCCATGCCGGAACCGTCCGGCAGGTCGAGATCACAGCAGACCACCAGCGGCATTTCCTCTTGGATGGCGGCCCGCGCTTCTTTCAGCGTACAAGCCGTTTTCACCGGGTAGCCGCGGTGCTGTAAGTATTTTTGCAGACACCATGTATAGGTGTCGCTGTCGTCGATCAGCAGTATCTTTTTCATGTGTCCTCACCCCCAATATTGATTTACCACAAGTATAAACTACAAATGTTACACAAATGTCCGAGGTGACTTTGATTTCGACAGAAAAACAGGCTGAATTGTTACAAAGCTCGGACATTTCAAAAATTTTTTGAGAAATGGCGAAAAAAGCGGGGCAGCACACGCCGCCCCGCCGATCCCATACGGCTATTCCATTGCCCGCATTTGTTCAATCAGGGATTGTTTTTTCTGTCTGCGGATTGTCCAAACAGACAAGATCAGCTCCATTCCGAACAATACCAGAATGAACAGGCCCATTTCCAAAACCGGGAATTGATAAGGCACTACCTTTCCGGCAAAAATAGCAATACTCATTTTTCTGCAAGCAAATATGGAAGCTGAAAGCCCAACGATCAGCGTCGCCAATGTTGCAAAGAGCGCATAGCACAGGCCCTCGCAGATGTTCATTTTACATAGCTGTTTTTGTGTTAGTCCAATGGAACGCAAAACACTGTTTTCCTGCTTTCTGGACATCTGGTTAGAGAGTGTCGTATTGATAAGATTGATAACACCAAAAAGGAATACCAGCCATGAAAGTACCTCCATACTCCCAAATGCTGCCCTATCTTCCGCCTTTTTAACTTCAATCAGCGTACTCACTTCGTCTAAAGCAAGGTTGCTATGGCTGGCTACAATATTTTTTAATTCACTTTCCACATAGTCCGCTTTCTTCGGATCACTTACAATACTCCATGAATAGTCAAAAGAGGTAATTTCAGGGTGTAGTTCACGGAACAAATCCTGTGGTGCAAATGCAACAGCCCCGTCAATAAGTAATTTACCATGCCCGGTATATGTGCCTGCTCCAAATAGTCCTGATATAGTAACAGGAACGGATGACTGCCCCTCTCTGAAAGATATTTCGACCGTTGAACCAACTCCCATATCTTCATAAGAATCTACAATCGAGCGTGAAATTACGATACTATGAGAATCTGTCGGCATCGTTCCCTCCGTCAATGCAGCCTCAACCTTAGCATAATTCTGGTCGGTCAGCATATCACAGTTTCCAGTGTTCTGATTGATGTCCGTCTTAAAAGTTGTATTAACTGCTTGTCTTTTTACAATTACATCTGTGATGCCATCAATAGCCAGTATTTCCTGCTTTAATTCCTCATTCAGTGGATTTCCTGCTGCCATAATTTTTTCTTTTGACACCTCGCCGGAATCCAAATAAATTTTATAGTCTCCATCTGGAAAATAAGACCTTGCCTGCGCTTCCGGGGAGCGCGTTAATACAATGGAAGATACCACAAGCAGAATAATTCCGCCCAAACTCAATGAGGTTACAATAGCAACGGTCTTTTTTCGGTCACGCTTAAAATTCGCAATTCCCATTGAAACAGGATTGAGCTTAATATTCTTTTTCCGACTGCGGATGTCCTTTTGCGCCGGGGTAAAACGGACGGCTTCAATCGGGGAAATCCCTGCTGCAATCTTTACTGGCTTACGGATGGAAACAGATACCATGATCCAACTGCTTATGAGTGTCAAAATAACCGTTGTCACATAGGAAACAGCGTTAAATCCCTTGGAAAACAGGAGAAAACCGCCGCATACGCCCAGCACTGTACCAATCAGAATCCCGATACTGCCGAGTTTGTGTCCCTCCTGTTTTACAATCCGCTTGATTTGCTTTGGCGTCGCGCCAATCGTCCGAAGCTGCCCGTAGCTCTGGATTTTGTCATTGATGGAGATACGGAAGATACTCTGGATCACAATATAGCCGCCGATCAGAACAATAGCAATCACACCAACAATCGGTAAAAAATCAAAGGATTTAGAAGCATAAGCAAAATATTTGCTGTTCATTTTGGGCATAGAAAGCTGATATTCCTCCGCAACCTCCCTGCAATAAGAGGTCATCAGTTCTTCGTCCAACTGAACGCTGTTTTTGAAATGGGCATAGGCGCGATACCCAGCGGGGTTAAACCCGTCCCATTCTTTCAGGGCAGCTTTGGAAAGAATGATGGCACAGGTATTCGCTTCTTTTTCATTTATGCTGTCCAGAATGCCGGTAACGACATAATCGCCATGAAAACTCTCTGTATCTAAGGTCACAGTGTCCCCGATCTTGGCATTGTGTCCATAGGTGGAAAGAAAGTATTCGCTTACGACAACTTCATTTGCCTTTTGGGGCAGATTCCCCTCCAATAGCTTCATTTGGTCGCGCCCAATCTCCATCATTTCTGCGTCATTATATACATAAGAGGCATGATAGCCCTGTTCTGAAAGTTCCTCACCCAGCATATAGTAGCCGCCTACGCGCTCAAACTCCGGCACTCCTTTCAGGGTTTCAATGTCGTTTTCCTCTATACCCAGCCAGACCGCCTCATAAGTATCGACAACCTGATTGCGCTGCATTTGTGTCAGGGAGGTAGACACAATTCCCGTAAAGCAGATCAGAAACGCCGCCAGCGCAACGGCGATCACCACCATCAGATTCCGGCGCTTCTCGCTTTTCAAACTTTTATTTGCCAGCTTCTTTGTAATGGCGCTGGTATCATTTTCAAAAGGCCATGTCATAGCCTGCCACCTCCTTACTCCACGATCTTTCCGTCCTCAATGCGGACAATCCGATCTGCAAGACGGGCTATGTCGTTATTGTGGGTAATCATTACGACAGTTTGCCGGAACTCCGCGCTGGTGCGTTTGATAAGCCCCAGCACCTCGGCGCTGGTCTTGCTGTCAAGGTTGCCGGTCGGCTCGTCGGCCAGCACGATAGCCGGTTTGGTAATCAGGGCGCGGGCAATCGCCACACGCTGCTGCTGGCCGCCGGAGAGATTGTTCGGCATATTTTTCAGTTTATCTTCCAGCCCCAGCAGGTGAACAATCTCGTCCAAAAACTTCTGATCCACCGTGTCCCCGTCCAGCTCCACCGGCAGGACGATGTTCTCATACACATTCAGGATAGGAACAAGGTTATAGTTCTGGAAGATAAAGCCGATGTTGCGGCGGCGGAAGATGGTAAGCTGTTCGTCGTTCATTTTCGACAGTTCTTTGTCCCGGACAATCACATTGCCGGAAGTAGGGGTGTCCAGCCCGCCCATCATGTGAAGCAGGGTGGACTTGCCGCTGCCGGAGGTTCCCACAACGGCCACAAATTCGCCGTCATTTACAGAGAAGTTCACGCCGTCAAGGGCGCGGGTGATATTCGGCTCTGTACCGTAATACTTTTTCAGGTCGATAGTCTGTAAAATTCTCATAAAATTCAATCCTTTCTTTGTTTGTTGTAAATGCGGAACGCTGCTGCGCCGGTGGCCGCTAACTGTACCAGAATCAGCACAGCGAACAGTCCGAAGCTCTCATAGTAGAACAGTTCATCCCAAAACAGGAGAACATCACAGAGGGCAGTCAAGGCAACCGTCCAGCGGATGTGCTGGGCCAGCCTTTGCCAGAACGCCAGCACAAGGGCAACGGGCGGGACGATCAGCAGCGCCAGATTCAAAATCATGGTCGGGGTCAGTTCCATTGCAACGCCTCCTCACTTTTGTTGATAAGGTCATTGTAAAACCCAAATGTCCGCGAAATGTTACAGCGGCCAAAAAATTTCATCGAAAATCGGGGTGAAATGTTACAACGCTCGGACATTTCAAAATTATTATTCAACTACCCTTAATCGAGCTACAATACTTGTTTTTCTAAAATAGCGAAACGAAACATGAGGAACTATAATCGCCACAACGCAAATAACAATTCCCTCTAATATCAACGGGAAAATCGTAGGCTGTATTGTAAACAGCCATAAGTCAGGTTGATTAAAGAAAGTAGGAAGAATTGTATTTGCAACAATAAGAGAGAGAGGTAAACCCATTACACAAATCAGAAATGCGTAAAACAATCCCTCCAATACGGTCAATTTGTTAATTTGTTTTTTCGTCATTCCGATGCTCTCTAATGTAGCAAATTCCCGTTGCCGGTTTATAATGCCCGTTATAATGATGTTGGAAAAATTCACAAGCCCGATACTTCCTAATAGAAACCCAATAAGGCCACCTATGATAAAAATAGTTTGTTTTAATCCATTCATAGTTTGTGCCAATGTTTCAGACGATGCGTATTCAACGGTAGGCAAAGAATTGATGTACTCGGTCGCTGGCAAAAAGTGTTCTTTTTCCACATCAAACACATAACTCATTATGGCTGGATTGTTATACAATTCCACAAACATCTCATTACTCATATAGAAAATAGGACAATCGCCGCCAACATCAGTGTAGCCAACATTCTTACCCGGAGATTCTACCAATGAAAAATCAACCACTGCACGCGCAATTACCGAAACCGTTTTATAAGGCAATCCATCTTTGTAAATGGTAACTTCCTGATTGAGCGGACAAAGAAATTCAGGAGATTCATTTGGGTTGATCGCTGAAATTTCTATAACATAGTTTCCACTTTCCAAATATGAGGTTAGTTGCTGTATATCTGTTTCTCCCTCAATGAAATTCAATTTAGGAAGTATTGATTTTTCTACCCCGTAAATATTGCAAAGAGGTCGATAATCAACACCGAGTTTTACTGGATAAGTTCTGCCATCAACCATACCACTTCGTATAAGGTGATTATCTTCTGTGTATTCGTCTAATACTTCCGTGACCAAACTACCATAATCATAAGTAACACTGACATCATCCAAAGTGTTTTTATAAATTCGACTTCCGTTCAGCACAGGAATATTATTTTCAATATCAGATATGATTTCATTACTAACAGAATCATCTTTAAATCGAAAACCTTGCACATTAGAAAATGTGTTTGGGCTTGCCACAACAAAATCAAATGAGGTAACAGAAGATACATATTTTTTAACATCAACACTATTTCCGATTGCGATTGCACTGTTTAGGAGAATAATGCAGAGTATCATGGATAAGACGATAAATATGGTACGCTTTGAATTTCTTCTTAAATTTCTCCATGCCATTTCTGTTATTCTATTCTTAAACGAAAGACGATTCTTGTTGGCACTATGATAATTGTCTTTTTCATAGTATCTGGTTGCCTCAATGGGCGAAATCGTAGCTGCAATTTTGAATGGTTTCTTTATGCTCACCCAAACAGTAATCGCACTAAATATCCCGGCAACGACAAAAATAATAGGATTAAAACTCAAGTTCACAGAAAGATTGTGATACTCGCCTTTCATAAAATTAAGAATCCACGGAAGCATAAGTATTCCTATAGTATATCCTAAAATCAACCCAATAGATATACCAATTATAGACAGCCAAAATGCTTGCTTATAAACAATTCGCTTGATTTGCTTCTCCGTTGTTCCGATTGTTCTTAATAAGCCATATTTCTTTATATGCTTATCGGTTTAACTCAGCAGGGTACAAGATATAGAGACGGCAGCGGCGAGACGAGAAAAGAGCTGATAG
>QXXE01000137.1 GCA_009911355.1 Clostridiaceae bacterium
CCTGCCTCTTCCCCACTTTTTTCGTCCTCTTCTCCCATATTTCTTGTAGGGTAAATCTTTACCGGGAATTCAGGATAAAAATGTTCTATGACCAAGAAAAGTGCGGAACGCGTATCCGCCAGATCCGTAAGCAAAACGGCTATACGCAGGAGAGACTTGCGGAAGAACTGAACATGGACAGGAGTGTCCTGAGTCGTATTGAAGCTGGCAAATATGTCTGTGGGGTGGATTTTCTTGCCCAGATTGCTATCTATTTTGGTATCTCTCTGGATTTCCTGGTTTTTGGCAAGGCTCAAAACAAAGAGGCTGAGCATCTGAAAGAGTCCATTACAGTCCTCATCCGGCAGCTCGAACAGTTCAAGGCGGGCATCTAAGAAAATGTTCGAGATTAGCACAGGAATGTGCTGATTCCTCTCTAAAAAAGAAAAGCCGCACCCTTTACAATATATCTAAGGCAAAAGCCCTGCACCTTGAAAATTTCATATCAGCAGTACGGATCACCACACGGACAGACGCACAGTGCGCGCCATGACCCGGAGGGGGCAACAGTCCCTTCCGAGCAGCGATTAAGCCTGTGCGGGACGGCCCTGGCATCGCCGCCCATCATCCCCTGGATTGAAAGCAGTAGCGACCCTTGGAATGTGTCCGTGAAGGTCTGCCAAGCCTTATCCGTGCTGTTCCCTATACCTCATCGGGGGGCGAGCTGCAAATACGATGAGTACCAATGAAAAAAGAGCCAAACAAGGGGATTTCAGGATGAATATCAACGATAACAGGCAGAATGCCCATAATGAAATTGATAGGATTTTCAAAATCCTTCTCCCCGCCCGGAACATGGCGGAACGCGCCGAACAGGTGACGCTGAGCCACCGTATGCTGGCCGCCATGCTGGACGGCGGCATCACCCTGTGTGATGCTGAGACGGGGATCGGCAAGACCTATGCCTATCTGGTGGCTGGAACGGTGTTCAGCCGTTTTCGGGCCGCCAGCGGGCTGGATCAGCGACCCATCCTCATTTCCACCTCCAGCATCGCTCTGCAGAACGCTGTGCGGGATGAATACCTGCTGCTCCTGTCCTCTGTGTTGATGGAGGACGGTCTGACTGGCCAGCCCCTCCAGGCGGTGATCCGCAAGGGGAAGTCCCACTATGTCTGCGATGACCGCTTGGAGCAGCGGCTGGGCCAGTTGGATCTCCAGAAGAAAAACTGGAAAGCCGGCGCGGCCCTGCTCTCCCTGTGGGGACAGCTTGACATGGACGAGACGGCCCATCTCAGCGGTTACGACCGGGAGCGCGTCTGCGTCCCCCGGATCTGTGAGTGCCAGCGGGAGACCTGCCGGTATCGCGCCTTTTTGGAGGACTGTGACTCCGGGCGGTATCTCTTCCAGATCTGCAACCACAACCTGCTGCTGGCGGACGCCATCCACCGGGGCAGCGGGCGAAAGCCCATTTTGCCGGATGCCTGCGCCCTCATCATGGACGAGGCCCACAAGCTGCCAGAGACAGCTCGTCAGATGTTCGGGGTGACCCTGGCGGCGGAGGATATCCACGCCCTCACCCACAGCCTGCGGGGAGAACGCTTCCTGCTGGCAGCGGAAGTACTGACCGAAAGTACCAAGTCCCTGCTGCGGAAGCTGGACCGCCCGCCAGAGGGCAAACCCTTCAACCACTACCAAAAATCGCTGGCCACGCCGGAACGAAGCCTGACGGTGATCAACCGGCAGCTCCACGGCCTGCTGACACCCGCAACCCGCAGGCGGCTGAAGAACGTCTCCTCCAGCGTGGCCCTGTTCCACCAGGGCCACCCGGATATGGTGTTTTACACCGAGGAGGATACCCATGGCGGCACCATGCTGTGCGCCACCATTGCCGACCTGACCGCCCAGCTCCGTCAGACGCTCTGGCGGCAGGAGCGGCCCGCCGTCCTCACCTCTGCCACCCTGGCTGTGGGCAAGGACTTCCGGCGATTCAAGGAGGAAACGGGCCTGCTGACCGACAGCCGAGTCACGGAGTCTGTCGCCCCCTCGCCCTTCGACTACCGGCAAAACTGTCTGCTGTACTTACCCAAATTTCCGCCCAGGCAAAAAGCCGCCTACTATGACGAACTGGCGAAGGAGATCGCCGCCCTGCTGGACGCGGCCCAAGGCCATGCCCTGGCGCTGTTCACGTCCTACGCCGCCATGTCGGCGGTGAAGGAACGTCTGCCGGGCCACGGCCTGCGCTATCCGCTGTTCACCATGGGCCGCAGCGCCATCCATACCAGGTCGCAGTTCAAGGCCAGCCCCGGCAGTGTGCTGCTGGCGGCGGGGGCCGCCTGGGAGGGATTCGACTTCCCCGGCGACTGTGTATCCCTGCTGATCATCCCCCGCCTGCCCTTCGCCGTGCCGGACGCTCTGAAGGAAAAGGAGCGGGAAAATCATCCCACCCTCCGACTGTTCATCAAGGCGGTGGTAGTGCCGGAGATGCAGATCAAGCTGAAGCAGGGTTTCGGGCGGGCCATTCGCACCGAAACCGACACCTGCGTGGTGGCGATCCTGGATGAGCGGGTCGCCCAGGGCAAGCGTTACAGCAAGGACGCGCTGGCCGCCCTGCCGGAGATGCCGATTACCGGCAGCTTGGAGGACGTGGCACGATTTATTCAGCAGGTGAAAGGGCCGGACTATTTCCGGGAGGCATCCGCATGATCGACACAAAGAGCGAACTGCGGTATATCCTGTTGACCCGCCTGCTGGAAAAGGCCGCCTCCGCTGGCCTGCTGACCTTGGAGGAACTGTACGCCGCCAAACGGCTGGCGCGGGATAAATACCGCCCCCAGACTGTTTGGGAATAGTGATAGCTATTCCCGCCAAGGTGTGGTAGTGTTGTCGGTACCCAGAGGAAAGGAGGCCACGCCAGATGAGCAAGAATATCACCATCATCCCGCCCAGCGAGGGCAGGTCCGATACCCTTCGGGTGGCGGCATACTGCCGTGTCAGTACCGCACTGGAAGAACAGGAGTCGTCCTACGCCTCCCAGATCCGCAGCTACACCGAGTTGATCAGCCAGCATGAGGGCTGGGAGCTGGTGGACATTTACGCTGACGAAGCGGCCAGCGGCACGAAAACGGACAAGCGGGAGGACTTCAACCGTCTTCTGGCCGACTGCCGGAAGGGCAAGATCGACCGGGTGCTGGTGAAGTCCATCTCCCGCTTCTCCCGGAACACCAAGGACTGCCTTGCCGCTCTGCGGGAGCTGATGCGGCTGGGCGTGACCGTTCAGTTTGAAAAAGAGAATATCGACACCGGAACGCTCACCACAGAATTGATGGTGAGCGTTTCCGGTTCTCTGGCCCAGCAGGAGTCCATGTCCATCTCGCAGAATATCCGCATGGGGTATCGCCGGAGAATGGAACGGGGTGAATTCATAGCAAGCAGCCCACCGTATGGATACCGGAACGCGGGAGGCGGACGGCTGGAGATCGTGCCGGAGGAGGCGGAAGTGATCCGCTGGGTGTTTGAATCCTATCTGAACGGACAGGGCATCGTCGCAATCGCGGAAGAAATGAACCGCAGAGGTGTTCCCAAGAAACATGGAGAGGCAGCATGGATACCGTATGCTGTCGCCTGCTGGCTGCGAAACGAAAAATATACGGGCAATACCCTCTGTCAGAAAACTTTTACAACCGGATTTCCATACATCAGCGTGAAAAACCGGGGCGAAGTGGATCAGTTCTATATAGAAAACAGTCATCCTGCTATCATCAGCCAGGAAATATTCGACAAAGTGCAGGCCCTCCGAAAGAAGAAAAAAGCGCCCGCTTCTGCGCCGTCCAAATTCCCATTGACGAGGAAAATGATCTGCGGAAAGTGCGGCGCAACATTTTACCGCACTGTTGACCGGCACGGGGCAAATAATTGGGTCTGTTCAGGCCACAAAGACGGCAATAGGAATGGGAAGGGCGCCTGCCCAAACCTGTCTGTCCGGGAGAGAGATATCTACACGGCCTTTATTCGGATGTACAACAAGCTGCGGCTCCATGAGGGCATCATCCTGCGGCCCGCTCTTGACCAGATGGAGGCTCTGGAATCCGCTGTGCAGCGGGAGAATCCAGCCATGCTGGAGGTCAATCGGGCCATCGCCCAGGCTACCGAGCAGAACTATAAGATCAGTAAACTCCGCGCCAGCGGTCTGCTGGACGCGGACGCCTGTGCCGCCAAGCTGGCCACCCTGGACGCACAGCTGACCCAGCTCCGGGCCAAACGGCGGAGACTGCTGAGGAATGATGACATCAGCGAAATGGCGGATGCCCTGCGTCAGACTGTGGAAACACTTCATCAAGGGCCGGAACAGATGGATGAGTTCGATGAGGAATTGTTCAACGAGATGGTAGAGAAAATTGCAGTGGACATTGACCATGTTCTGCGGTTCCGCCTGAGAGGCGGTTTTGATGTGGCTGAACCGCTCTGGAGGGAATCGAGATGAACAGAAAAATGCCATACGGTTATCGGATACAGAGCGGGATGATCGTTACCCAATCCCAGGAAGCAGCGGGAGTAAAACGGATATTTTCCCTCTACCTCGCGGGAAAAAGCCGGGATCAGATTGCGGACGCCTTAAATACGGAGGGCTACTGTTACAGTGCGGAAAGCCCCAAGTGGGATAAAAACCGAGTCAGGCAGGCGCTTGAAAATCCACGCTATATGGGAGCGCACGACTACCCAGCGATTATAGCTGATGAGACCTTCCGCATGGCACAGGCAATGAAAGAAAAAAGGACCCGCAAGCGGGGAAATCATCCAGCATTGTGCCTGACCCCAAAGCTTCACTGCGGTCATTGCGGCCACAGCCTGCGCCGGATCACAAACAACTACTGGAGAGATACCCTTCGATTCCACTGTGACGAGTGTGGCATGAGCATCACCATTCCCGATGCGGACCTGCTGTCGGAGGTAGAGCGGCAGGCGGCGGAGTATACGCCTCCAGCGGACTCTCCGGGCTATGCTCCCTCCGAGGACACCGTCCGGCTGACCAACGCTATCAACCGGGGATTGGAGAAACCGGAGCGCTCGGAGGAGGTAGTCACCCTGATCATACAGGGCATCTCCGCACGGTACGCCTGCTTCCCAACACAGATGACTGCAACAGATATCCTGCGTCTGATCAGAGAAAAAGACTATGATCAGGCCGTTCGATATATCACCATCACTGCGGAGAACGCGGTGACAGTGACCTTCAAATGACAGGTTGATTCGATTGGGAAAGGAGTCACCATGGAACAGACAGTACAGCAGGAGCGGCGGATACACGTTATTCCCGCTACAAAACAGGCGGCGGCCCCAGGACAGTCCTCTGGCCGCCGCCAGCGGGTGGCCACCTACTGCCGGGTGTCCACCGACAGCGAGGAGCAACTCACCAGTTACACCGCTCAGAAAGCCTACTACACCCAGAAAATCGGAGAGAACCCCGATTGGGAGATGGCCGGTATTTTTGCGGACAAAGGTATAACCGGCACAAGCATGAAGAAGCGTGTGGAGTTCAAAAAGATGATCACCGCCTGCAAACGGGGCAAAATCGACCTGATCCTGACCAAATCCCTCTCCCGTTTCGCCCGGAACACGGTGGACTCTCTGGAGGTGGTGCGGATGCTCCGGGCCAACGGCATCGGTGTGATCTTCGAAAAGGAAAATATCAACACGTTGACCGAGTCCAGTAAGTTCCTGCTCACCCTGTTCAGCGGCTTTGCCCAGGCGGAGAGCGAATCCATCAGCAAAAACGTGATCTGGGGCATCCAAAAGAGCCGGGAGGCGGGGAACGTTCCCTTCCAGTACCAGAAGATGCTGGGCTACCGCCGGGGGCCTGACAGTCAGCCGGAAATCGTGCCAGCGGAGGCGGAGGTAGTGAAACGCATCTACCGCCGGTACCTGGACGGGTGCAGCTTGGCCCAGATCAAGAGGGAACTGGAAGCGGATGGGGTCCCTGCCGCCAGCGGAATCCGGGGCTGGACGTATCAGGTGGTACGCAATATCCTGACCAATGAGCGCTACATTGGCGATGCCCTGCTGCAAAAGACCTACACCACCGACTGCATCAGCAAGACGGTGAAGAAGAATCAAGGGGACCGCCCTATGGTCTATGTGGAGGGGAACCACCCCGCCATCGTATCTAAGGCCATGTTTTATCAGGTGCGGGAGGAGATGGCCCGCAGGTCCAGCAAGCGGAAGGTGATGCAGAAAACGGGCAAGACCGAGCAGGGGAAATACTCCGCCAAATACGCCCTGTCCGAACTGTTGGTGTGCGGGGAGTGCGGTACGCCCTACAAGCGATGCACCTGGGCCAGAAACGGCAAAAAGCGGATCGTCTGGCGGTGTGTTTCCCGGCTGGAGTTCAGCACATTCAGCCAAAATTTGCTGCTCTCGTGCTCCCCGATCCACACGCCCAGGATGTCCTTTGTGCCGTCCA
>QXXE01000138.1 GCA_009911355.1 Clostridiaceae bacterium
TTGCACAGTTGCAGCGCAGCTGATTGAGGGATTCCAGGCGGAATATCTTCTGGCAGACCGGGGATATGATACAGACGTAATCATACTCAAGGCTGTTAACGAGGGCATGATACCGGTCATTCCACCAAGGAAAAACCGAAAACACCTGCGAGAATACGACGAATATCTCTATAAACTCCGCCATCTCGTTGAGAATGCGTTCCTGCTTCTCAAGAAATGGCGCGGCATCGCTACGCGCTACGCCAAAAACGCCTCCTCATTCGCTGCCGCTGTCCAGATCCGTTGTATTGCTATTTGGCTCCTTGTTTATTGACGATACTGTCTAGGAATTCGTCGAGATCGCGGACGTTTTCTGGGTCAAACCGCTCTAAGAGGGGCGGAGGGAGGAAACGGTAGATTTCCAGCAGCCCGCGTTCCACCAGGCTTTCCCGCACCTCCGCGATCTTCCCGCTTAGAGCCGCTTCAAATTTACCGAATCGGTGAGGCCGAGGATTTCGGTCAGCTTGCCGCCGACCGTGATGCGGAATTTTTACGAAAATAAAATTTTTTTCGTAAATAAAAAATATCTTGCAATGTCAGCGTCTTCATGATATACTTAATTTGCAGCTAATATATTTTTAACAGTAATTATGGAGGTGCATTGATTGTGGATTATGAACGATATTTGAAAAAGTTATCCCGTAATGTGCATTGGAAATTTCCAAGGAAAGAAGCAGAAGATATCGTCAATGACTATAGAGCGCTTTTATCAGATTCCCAAATGCATATGGAAGATTTATTGCCAGACATTGGAACCCCTTTTCAGGCAGTCCGTCATCTTGGAAATCATTCCAGCTACAAACTATGGATCGTCGTTTTTGCCCTTATGTTATTTTGCCTGGCAGGATTGGTTTTTGAATTGTATTCCTCCTCGCAAAACAGGCATTGGGACGCATTCTTACTTAGTATCGGCTTAATTGTTCCTGTGGTTTGGTTTTGGCGCACCGAAAAAGGATACCGTTATCATGATTCAATTCCGCTGGTAATTCCTGCGCTGATATTCGTTATGGCTGCGCTTCTTATCTTTGGATGTCAGCTTTTTCGAAGTGTTGATCATTCCCCATCTGTACAAATTGCAAATTGGTTCCGCCTTATCGTCAAAACCATTGGGCTGCTCACGTTATTCCCCGCTGTAGCAGGCTTGATCCTAGCAAAACTGCGCGACAGGCGCTGGTGCGCGCTTTACACTGCGGCGCTCACAGTTCTTGCCGGTTCCGTATTTCTATTTTCAATTTTGCATGATATCAATTTGGATAAATCTATTTTGTCATGGTGGGTTCCGTATTTATGGAAAGGTGGATTTACGATTTTCGCAGGTTTTCTCGCCACATTTTGCGCATCACACTAAGAGCCTATCCCATAATGAGACGTGCGCAGATTGCGCCGTCAGATTTTTCGTCAGGCGAAGCCGATTTCCCGCAGGAATCCTTTGTGGATTTCAAGGGGCAGCGGCGCAGCATGACGGATAAGATACCAGCAAGCTGTGTGCGGATCATTTCGGGATAGGCTCTAAAAAACATATTGGAGCTATGCTATTGCATTTGAGTTCAGAAAACGGAGTATACAGTTCCGAACTCTTGACCGGATTCATGACGCATTACCGGACACGCAGAAAAGCGCAGTATACACCCTAAAACACAGTTTGCAAAAAGGCGGCTGTATTGATTTTGCCTGTCAAAAAAAGTGCAGTCAGTGCGTTACGTATCAATGTGAGTTTTTGCGTAACATGACGAAATTTATGCAAGCAATATGCCAAGCTGTCGAGCGCGAATGGTGTAGTATTGCCTTATCATAAATTATGCAGGAGTGCCTTGAAAAACTGTCAATACTTCTTCCTGCATGACGCACACTTACTAAACGAAATGGATAGGCTAGAATTTATTAGTTCTGTCGGGCAATTTATATATGAAGTGAAAGGAACCTTCAAAATTACTTGCAGCGATACCGGTGATATTAGCGACAACGGATAACAATCATGCACGGAGAGACGGCTTGTCTAAACCCGTCTCTTTCTTTTACTGTAAGGCAGAACTCCGCCTCGGCCATCACCCTGCCGGGCTTCCAGCCGTTCGCGGCGCAGGCCCCGGCGAGCACCGGTTTCCCAATGCCAAGCCGCGCGCAGTGTTCCTCTATAGGGAGCAAGTCCGCGCCTGCTTCCCTGAGCTTTGCAATCAGGTATTGCTTACATTCCGCGTAAAGCAGGCGTTCAGCCCTCCGTCCCGATAAAGTCCTCTACAGTGGCCTTTAGATCCTGCATATCCTCCTCTGAAAGCCCGAGGAAGGGGCGGACCGGGATTTTGATACGCACCTGCTTTTTGGACACCCACCGCCCGCCGGTCTGGAAGCGCAGCGCTTTTGCCCTCCGGGCCCGGATGGTGCGCCCCGGTTCGCCGAACTGGTGGGTCGCGGCGTGCTTGGCGTTCGTGCCAACCGCAAAGCCGGTTTCATCCGATTTGACCTTGATGGAATTGCGAAGCTGGGCGGTCTGCACCAGCGTTTTGCCGCCCTCCTGCGCCGCGCGGACAGAGGTCTTCCAGCGCCGCCCGTCCGGGCCTTTGCTTTGTTTGAACCGCTGCAAGGTTGAAGTACGGGCGGCGTGCCCGAGGGCGCTGTTGATCCTCCTTTTGTCCAGCTCGGCAAGGCTGCGGATTTTGCCGAGCATTGCCCGCGTGTCGCCCTCAAGCCGGATGCTGTACATCTTAAAGCCCCCTCATGCTGGCGCGGCTGAACAGGCGCGGGCTGGACTGCACCGTAAAGCCGGTTGCAGCTGCGCTTACCGGGTCGCCGTCCTCATCGGCCCCGATGGCGACCTTGCCCTCGGCAACCAGCGTCAGGAACTTGATCGCCGCATTATAGCGGGTCAGGTAGATTTCTGCGTCGCTGTCTTTTTCGATGCCCATGCGCGAAAACAGGTTATAAAGTGCAATGTCCTTTGAAAACTTATTGATTACTTTGGGTATCACCGTTAAAGGTACAGGATACCGTTTGGCGAGATAGCCGTCGATCTCGCCGTCCGCGTCTGCGATTGCAGTATCGATCAGCGGGGCCATCAGCGCTTCGCGATCGTCCGCACCGGGCCGCAATTCGTCGCCAATGATAGGGTTGAGCGCCCCTTCCTTGAGCATTTCGCGGACTTCCTCACGGGTGCTGTAATGCATTTTGTATTCTCCTTACATAAAAATGGATATTATGTTGTATTGCTGACGAGTGCAGGCGAACGCAGTCGCCCGCTATCGTAAGGCGCTTGATTTGCGATATCATAAAATCATCTGCATATGGAGGCTGATTTTGAAATGCAAATCTATCCGGAAGTCCTGATCCGCACCATCTTTGGCATGAGCCGAAAGAACATACACCCTTTGTCCTACGCCGTACACATCACAGCCGAGCGGCTGTTTGTCCAGCATATCAGCATTGACGAGCTGCTCTTTACCAAAGATATATACCCCACAGCAGCCAGGCTGCTGGATAAAAAGCCGGTAAATGTTACTCGCCGGATTGAGCGCCTTGCAAACCACTGCCAGGACAAGCTGCTTGCCGACGGCCTTGTTGAAAAATATATCGGCAAGCCTGCCGACGATCTTGGTGACCCGCATAACCTGATTATCTACTTAGCGGTTTACGCCTATCTGGGCGAACCATTTTACAAAGCGTTGCAGCTCTACCCGGAACTGTTCGCTCATCAGGCGGATTTGCCGTCGCTGCCGTAGGCCATCTGCCAGAAGCCATAGCCCGCGTTGCCGCGCGCGTCCACGCCGTAGAGGAACTGCTTGCTCATAAAGACGTTGTCGTCGGTCTCGTTGGTCTTGGATACAAATTTCGGCTTTTTGCGCTCCTGGTAGATCAGCGGCTTGACCGGCTGCGTCGTACACAGCAGGAACCATGCCGAATCATGCCCTGCCAGCTGCGGCGCAACCAGCGGCTTTGCCGTGCCCTGCATGGTGTTCTTTGTGCCATTGATGAAGTCCGCAACCAGGATATCACGCGCTTCCTTTTCCAGCGCAGGCGGCACGACCAGCTTGTCCGGGACAAGCGCCAGCGGCTCGCCTTTGCTGTTGGTCAGCGACATCATAGAAGCCCGCGCGGCGATATACGCGTCAAGCGACAGCTTCGCGTGGCTCATATTGGAAACCGTTCTGCCTCCGGTTTTGTGCGCGTCGGAGAAGAACGGCTTGCCGTCGAAGCATTTGGAGGTGAAGCCCTCTGCCAGCAGACGGAAGATCAGCTTGTCTGGGTTTTTTGCCGCGTTCTGCGCAAGGGCTGAGATGTTGGAACTCCAAAGCCTGATCCGGTCGTCCTCGATCACGTCGCGGTCAATGCCGATCGTCGCTTCGTAGGACTTGTTTTTGATGGTGTATTCACTTGCCGTAATATTCTGGATTTCACGCTCGCCGATCCACGTCTAAAATTTGCTCATAATCAGATCATAACAATTCGCTTTATTTTTCAAAATATGTCTTTGCCAACGTACCCACATCATTGACAAACGCAGAAAAAATTTTGCAGAATATTGTATTTGATACTTGACAAACCAGTTCGTAAATGCTATTCTATTATAGCTAGGTTCAAAACTTTCTAGTTTATCCGGGTGTAGCGCAGCTGGTAGCGTGCTTGACTGGGGGTCAAGAGGCCGCAGGTTCAAGTCCTGTCACTCGGACCATGTAGGGACGATGGTTTTGATACAATGGTATCGAGATTATCGTCCCTGCTTTTATGCCCAAAACTGATACAAATCCGTGATTTTCATACACTTTTGCGGATAGCGCCGCCGCTGACCGGAGTAAAATTCTGGTCACCGGCGGCGTTTTTTTGCTTTTGGGGGCCTATGAACACTCTTGTAAACGTTATTTTGTTGTGGGAAATCGTTAATTTATTGAGAAATCGTTATGTTGTTGGGCAATTCCAGCGAATCGAGGAGGATTTCGTTAAAAGATTAGAGGTTTCGTTATACTATGGGTGCGCAAGAGGAACCCGTCGATTCTGGATAAATAGAATCGGCGGGTTTCACATTGTTTCCATGAGGTCGAGCAGAAGATTCTTCTGCCGCTCGGTAAGAGAACTCCATCTCGCAAAAAGGGTACGCTGCTCATCGGTAAGTTGAGCCGGATCAACCTCATCAGCAAAGAACTGCGCCAAGGTAATGCCAAACGCTCTGCATACCGCTTCCAAGGTTGGCAGCGTTGGCGCGTTGTTTCGATTAAACATATTTGTAACTGTGGAGTGGGAAAGGCTGGCCTCTTTTGCAAGCCGATAATCTGTCCACCCTCTTAATTTCATCAAATCTCTGATGCGCTTTTGTACATCCACCTTTTGCCACCGCCTTTTCTGTATCTATTCTAAGCCCGTGCGCGGTAATATAATAGTCAAGATTGGTAGATATTGCATGGCCGTAGATGGGCATATAATTGTTTACTATATGCCCCAAATGTGGCATACTAAACTATGCTGGAAAAGGAGGCTTACTCTTGTCTGAATATAAGACGCTTTTTGAAAAGCTGGCCCAAGACCGTAATATATCGGTTGAAGAAATGCGTTCCATTATTGCGGCCCGTATTGAAACTGGCATAAGCGATCCTGACCCTGTGCGGCGGGCGCAATGGGAAAAGATACCACATACCGGGGATGTGCCTTCACCAGAAGAATGGCTGCGATATGTGGTCGAGAAATTGGAGGAAGAGGGGCTGTCTGACCTGCTGCGCTGGTATCCGAACCTTTGAATGGGTCTATTTGTGTAACAGTTAGGAATAAAGCAATTTTGCAGCCTATTCTTCCAATAATGCGTTGAGAGTCTTGGAACGATATTCAACTTGACTATGTGCGTAGTGTACGGCAATATACTCATGGTTGGGAGTATCTCGAACAACGCCACATAATCAAAAGGGCATTGTGTGAAAAGCCCAGCCAGAAATAACGTGGTATGATGTGAGCGTCATAGGGATGAGTCAAACGACACTTTGCTCATAGCTATGAACATCAATCATAGGAGGTGCTGTAATGCACGCATGGGAAGCAATCGAACAATCCTTGTCTTTTATCGAGGAACACCTGGCTGAAGAAATTTCGACGGAGGAGTTGGCAAACACTGTCGGCCTGTCCCCTTTTTATTTCCAGCGCTTGTTCAAGCGATTGGTGAATAAATCGGTGCAGGAATATGTGAAGCTCCGCCGCTTGGCAAGGGTAATCAAGAATCTGGGGGACTCCGAGTGGAGAATTCTTGACGTTGCCTTGGACTACGGCTTTTCCAACCACGCAAATTTTACGCGGGCGTTCAAGGAAACATATGGGATCACACCCGAAGACTATAGGAGGGTGATATTGTCAATATTGGTTGACACTTTTTTTACAAGGATATCAATGCCTAAGCAGCATCCAGAGATTCAT
>QXXE01000139.1 GCA_009911355.1 Clostridiaceae bacterium
GCCTCCTCATTCGCCGCCGCTGTCCAGATCCGTTGTATTGCTATTTGGCTCCTTGTTTATTGACGACACCGTCTAATTCTCTTTGATTATACATCAAATCCTTGCGTATGAGGTGTCAACTAAAATGGTACAACATCAATTTTTCGTTTACTTGATGTTGTTGAGTGTATTGGTCAAGGCCCGTTTTATTGTATAAATTGTTGCCCCATAGTAGCAGGCGAGGATCAGCACTACCAGCAGGCTAGGAATCAGCACACCAAACTGAAATCCAATACTGCTCATATAGGTGAACACCTTGTGTCCATACCGAACAATGAAGGAATAAATAAGGAGCAAAGCAACGATAAACGCAACAAGGCATGGGGTAAAGAAATAGCACAGACTTTGCTTGCTTACCATCTTTACAATATCATCCCGGTCTGTTCCCATCTGATACAAAATTCTATACTGCATATGGTGGTCGATAGAATCCGTTGTGAGATGCAAGGCCAGAACGGTCATGCAAATGATGAAGAAAATGATTCCAGAATAAATGCCGAGCAGCCGGACGCTGGTTGCGGTCAACGCCACATCGTTGCTTTCCTGCGTCCAAAAGCGAATCGGGTCAATAAAGCTGGTATAGTGTCTGTCAGACTGATACTTGGCCTCATATTTGTCAAACAAATAGGAATAATCGGTCTGGAAAGAATCTGCAATTTCATTCCTGATTGCATCGCAAAGGCTATATGGAATGACCGTTCCCGTATTTGCGTAATAACAGGTTCGTGCAAGGCGAAGGTTTTCGCACACAGAATCAGGGAACACAAGAATAGAGTCACCATTGTTGAACAGATACGTTCCCAACGGGTCATTATAAATCGCCGTTTCGGCCAGATTAAGAGGCGTTCCATCATCCAACTGAATTGTTCGATGTCCAGTACCGAGGCTGTCTGAAACGCTTTCCATGTCCATCTCATAGTCAAGGTGCATGAAAAACTCGTTTTCGGCCAACTGTACCGGCTCCATCCCAGCCATCCTCCGCATATCATTGTAATCGGAAATGCTCATGGCCAGCCTCGGCAAGTCATGCCAATATTCTCTGGTATCAACTGTGTTAAAGTCACGCTCCCACACAAAGTAGCTCCGCTGAGATACATCTTCCGACACGATGATACCATGCTCTTGAAGAATTTCTCCCACAAATGAGAAGTCGATCTGTGGGATATCATCTATCTCATCAATATACATATAGGTGTTATAGATCATAACATCATAGGGCATACGATAGTCCAAATAGCCGGTGGTGATTTCTGCCAGCATGGGCAGGATGACGAACGCTACAAGTGAAATTGTGATTGCCAGCGTTGAGATAGACAGTATTTTTGTGGTTGAGGAGACTTTCTGAAAAAGATTACCGAGCAATACAGAATTGATATTGTGGTTTTTCCATTTCTTCTTCCGCCGGACTATTGTGATAAGAAACGCAACTGCGTTGTATAGCGCAAATATGCCCACAATGGCAGTTACAATGGCAATCGCTTGATAGCGGTTACTGATTTCATCGGGAATGCTCCCGGCATAAATGCCTTTGGCATTGGTGAATTTATAGAGTACCACGCCCGTGATGGCAAAGCATACAATAGCGCTTACAAGCGAAATAGCATAGTGCCGCTTTTTCTTTTTCTGGCCCTCGCTGGTTTTCTTTTCATTCAGCAGGTCTATGAGTTTAATCTTATAGATCCTGCGGACATTCCACATTCCCACCAGCACAAAGACGGCCCCAAAGAATAGCAGAGTTACAAGTATCGTGTCTGGGTAAAATCCCAATCGAAATGAGGCCGCAGATGTGATTGTCCGCATGACGAATGTTGTCATCATCCCGGACAGTACCGTTCCAACAATACAGCCAGTGAGTACAGCCGCCATGCCGAACACAAATGCTTCACCAAAGAAGTGCCTTGCAATGGTGCGCTGCTCCATGCCAAGAATCATATAGACGGAAAATTCCCGGCTGCGCTGTTTCAACATATAGTTGTTGATATATCGGATCAGAGCGACAAAGATGATTGAAATTGCCAATACCGCATATCGGATCGTGTTTTGAAATAAAGCGAGAGAGTAGTTTCCGTCACCACCCAAAATATCATTATACCGGCTCGTCAGGGATAGGAAAGCAAAGAACAGGGTACTGCTGATGACCAAGGTAAAGAAATAGATCACATAGTCCCGCAATGCTTTTTTGATGTTGTTTCGGAACAATTTAGCGTACATCCGTCTGTCCTCCCCCCATCATGGTGAGTACGTCCAGTATTTTTTCAAAAAATGCCTTGCGGGAATCCCGGCCTTTCAAAAGCTCGGTGAAGATCACGCCATCCCGCAGGAACAGAATACGGCTGGCATAACTGGCGGAAAAGGCGTCATGCGTCACCATCAGAATCGTAGCCCCCAACTGCTCATTGATACTCTGCATGGTACTAAGCAGCATTTGAGACGAATGGCTGTCCAAGGCCCCGGTTGGTTCATCGGCCAGGATTAGTTTGGGTTTATTGATGATGGCTCTGGCACAGGCGCAGCGCTGCTTTTGACCGCCAGACACCTGATAGGGATATTTGTCCAGAATATCCATGATATTGAGCGTTCCCGCCATCTCCTGCACTTTTCCGTCAATCTGCTCCGCAGGCACATTATTGATTGCTAGAGCCAGCGCAATATTTTCGGAAATAGTCAGCGTGTCCAGAAGGTTGAAGTCTTGAAAGACAAAGCCAAGATTTTCCCTGCGGAACCGGGCCAGTGCCTTTTCCTTGATTTCCGTTACATCGGTTCCGTCCAAGTAGATGTGACCTGCGCTGACCGTATCAATCGTGGAGATACAATTCAGCAGCGTTGTCTTGCCGGAGCCGGACGCGCCCATGATGCCGACAAACTCACCTTCGTTGACTGAAAAGCTGATGTCATTGATCGCCTTTGTAATGTTTCCCTGATTTCCGTAGAATTTCTGGATATGATCCAGTTTCAAAATTTCATTCATTGGGTTCACCTCCACAGCCATTGTAACCGAAACCGGCCCCCATTTGTATCAAGTTTTCTTACAAAACTCTTACAGAATTGTAAGAAGTGCAGGGCCGGTCAGCCCTGCACCTGATGAATAAAGTCATTGACATGGAAAGAAAGCTGAATTGTTGTGCCTTGCCCTGCGGAATCGGCGCACAGCCCAATGTCCAGCTTATCGCACAGTCGCTTACAGAGATAAAGGCCGATGCCGGTTGCATCCTGGGCAACGCTCCTGCCGTTCTTGCCGGTGAAGCCCTTTTCAAAGATACGGGGGAGATCACTGGCGTCAATGCCGATCCCGTTGTCCTGCACACATAAGACGATATCATTCCCCCGCCGCACAGTATAGAACTTGATTTCCGGCTGTGGCCCCCGGTATTTGACCGAATTGACGATAAGCTGGTTGAGAACAAAACAAATCCATTTTTCATCAGAATAGACGGCATCATCTGTTCCTTGCAGCTCGATGTTTACGCCATTTTGCAGAAGCATATATTTGTTCTCTGCGATTGCTTGGTGGACAACATCAAACAGTCGAATTTCACGCACAGAATAGTCTTTTTCGGTGTGTTCGCTCCGGGCGTAGTAGAGGGCCTGCTCTGTAAAACGGTTTGTTTTTTCAAGCTCCACCAACAATTCTTTTGTAAGGCCGGAACGATGATTTTCGCAAAGGAGTTTCATGGCGGTGATGGGCGTTTTGATCTCATGCACCCACTGTTCGATATGGTCTTTATATTCTGTGCGTTCCCGCTTGACTGCGCCGATCTGCTCCAGCATGGATTTTCCGGCCATTTTCAAAATCTGATAATATACCTGGTCGTCAGCCCGTTCCGGCCTCTCCATAACCTCGGCAATCAGATAGCGTTCCTCTAACTGCTCGGCTAAAGCCAGCAGTCTATCGAGATTCGATTTGCGCTCACGATAGGACTTCCACAGATAACCCACTAAAACAATGATCCAGACCGCTGAAATAAGGATGATGCTGTCAAAACTGTTTCCGTTTACCCGCAGGAACAATGCCAGCGCAATCATGCAAAGGAAATGCAGGAACAAAAGCGGGAGCTGTTGTTTCCAATATATTTTGCCGTTCATAGCGTGTACCCCTGCCGGTGCTTCGTCTTGATAAAATCCGTCAGACCGATGGACACCAGTTTCTCACGGATACGATTGATGTTGACGCTCAAAGCATTGTCGTCTATATAAACCTGATTATCCCATAGATACTCCACTATGTCGGCACGGGCGCAGATCACTCCTGCGTGTTTGAACAGATAGCACATAATTTTTAGTTCATTCTTCGTCAAATCAGCCCGCTGCCCCGCAAACTCGATCTTGCTGCTGTCCAAGTGCAGAATGGCTCCCCGATAAGTTAAGCCGGTCTGCGCCTCCGTGGGATAGGCGCGTTTCAACAAGGACGCGATTTTTGCCAGCAGAATTGCCGTATTATAGGGCTTTGTGATAAAGGCATCACCGCCCAACATGATACTGTTCAGCTCGTCCATATCTGTGGTGCAGCTTGTCACAAAGATAATTGGCACGTTGGAGAAACTGCGTATCTGCGAACAAAGAGTAAAGCCATTGGTTTGCGGCAGCTTTATATCCAGCAAAATCAAATGCGGCTGAAATGTTTTGACCGTTTGAATAACAGAAGAAAAATCCGTAGCTGCAGAAGCCTCATAACTGTTTCCTTCTAAAAGCGTGATAAGTTCTGCACAGATAACAGGATCATCCTCAATAACGAAAATTTTTTGTTTCATCGCAACACCCCCTGGCAATTTTAGTATAGCGTGGTTTATAAAATCATTTCTGAAAATGTGTCAGCCATCCGCCCAACAAAATTCCATTGGCGCTCCATGTAAGACTTTAGCTGTTGGGTGTCCTTTTGGTAATCTGCGTAGATCATATCCAATGTGTCAAAATGATTTGCTATGGCTTGGGCCACGAAGTAGCCGCTCTCCAGCCCCGCCGAAATCCCCTCGCCCATCGGATTGAGGAACCCAGCGATCTCGCCAGCAAACAGCACTCGACCTTGACCGTAGGTGACAGGACAACCGGGCCGGATATGAGGCATCAGCCATTTTTCCGACTTGTCCTGCCGCCCGATCTGCAAGCCGTGGTGGGTTTCCATGTAGGAGATGAACCGCTGATAGAACTGCTCGATCCTGCTGGTGTCCTTGACCGAAACGCCCAGCACCAGCATTTCATCTTTCACATTGAACCACGCGTCATACCCGGACAGCTCCGGCTGTAAGTAGGCATAGAAATAGTGCGGGTCTAACTGGATCGTCCCCCGGTTGAACGTCTGGAAAGTCGTGATAAAATCCCGGCTGTTTCCAAGTAATTGCCGCTTTAATACGCCGGTGACACCTTCACAATCAAGGATGTATCTGGCCTGTTCTGTGCAAGAGGATTCCCCCCGCAGCGTGACGGAAATCAAATCGGGCTGTTCCCCACAGGAAACGGCGCTGGTGTTGTCCCGGACTTCCGCGCCGGACGCTGCCGCCTGTTCCGTCAGCCAGTTATCAAAGGAACTGCGCCACACGTTCAAGCCGCCTTGTTCAAAGCGGAACTCCCGGCCTTTATTATCCGTGAAGATCATGCCCCGATTTTCTGCCGGGGTACACGTTGCGGACAGAGGTGCATCTTGTCCATAGTAGCGGCGCACCAAATCCATTGACTTCTGGATCAGGATGCCAGAGCATGATTTATAGCGGGGGAGTTTGTGCCGTTCTACCAGCAGGACGTGAAGCCCTCTTTCAGCCAGTACCTTTGCGGCGGTACTTCCAGCAGAGCCAGCACCGACAACTATAACATCATACATTTACAAAACCTCATTTTTCCAAGCTGATTCATAGTATACTCCTTCATCCTGCTTGATGCAAGGCATAGAACAAACTCCGCAGGGGAAAGCGGGAGGGCAGAGAGCTGGGGGTTCCGCAAACGCTGGTTGGGGTCCCCCAAAGCCCTGGACTGGCCGCTTTGCGTCCAGTCGAACACGCCTGACGGCGTGGCTTTTCCGCTCCCCATTGATCGCACCTTCCTGCGCGGATGTGCAGGAAATACGGGGTGCAGTCGCAACCCGTCAGGAGTGTGCCAGTTCCGGCACACTATCACCATGGGAGATCAGCCGGGAAAGAGGGTCAATCACAATGATCTTCCGGCCCATCTTCTGTGCGTAGCGCATGGTCGCTGCCGTTCCGCCGCGCCGTTCTCCGTTGTAGATAGCCAGCAGAGCGACGGCGTGGTCTACCTGAAAGCGATTGCGATCCAGCATACAATCTTTGTAGTAGTGTTGCATCCAGTTAGAAATAACAGTTTACGTTTACAGGGATTTTTGTTATACTCCATTAGAAACGGTATTGGAGGATGC
>QXXE01000140.1 GCA_009911355.1 Clostridiaceae bacterium
TACTATGAATCTCTGGATGCTGCTTAGGCATTGATATCCTTGTAAAAAAAGTGTCAACCAATATTGACAATATCATATGGTATGATTGCACCAGCATGAGTATTGTAAGCGCGGGTTGTTTCATGATTGAAGGAGGTAACTTTTTTGAAACAACCGCAATATAACACCGCGCTCTATATGCGTCTCAGCCGTGACGATGAGTCCTTTGGCGACAGCGTTTCTATTGAGACCCAGCGTACCGTCCTGACCCAGTTTGTCAGGGAACACCCAGAATTCCATGTGGTATCCGAATTTGTGGATGACGGATGGAGCGGAACAAACTTTGCTGGGGTGAGATAACGTAACCGTTTTTGAATGGTACGCTATCTTGCCCCAGCATTTTGCTTTTGGCTCTAAATGACAACGCTTTTGACATCAGCGCCAATCTGCCTGAAATAAGAAACGCTTTCCGTGGGCTGTTCCCCGGTGTCTACCTTGCCCACGAAGCTGTAAAAGATTTCGATTTTGCGGGTGTTGGTGTCCTTGTCCAATTCGTAGACCAAAATACGGTCGATAAACTCATGGACATTCTCATAGGTCAATTCGCTGATCTCCGTGTACCGGCGTACCAGGGCGACAAACCTTTTCACATCGGCGTTACGCTCGGCGGCGGTGTCGATCTCCCTTTTCAACTCCGCAGCCCGCTTTGCCAGCTCCCGCTTCTCGTCCTCATAGCCAGAGGTCAGAAACACAAACTGTTCATTCGATAACCGGCCCAATGCGTTGTCCTCGTACAGCTTGCGGAATAAAAGGTTGATCTCGCCCAGCCGGGCTTCCGCCTTGTCAAGCTCCTTGCGCTGGTGGCCCAGCGCCTTTTTCATAGCCTGTTCGCTGCACTCGGTCGCGGTACGAACAAATTCCTGCTCATGCCCTTTCACATAGGACATGATACGCTGTAAATCGGCCAAGACAAGCTCTTTCAGCACACTTTTTCGGATGTAGTGCGTGGTACAGACAGAGCCTGTCCGAATACGGTTACGATACATTCCGCAGGTGTAGGCGTGTTTCCGTTCCAGGGTCTTGCTGCCCTGTTGGAGATACATTTTATAGCCGCAGTCCCCACAAAAGAGAAGCCCGGAGAACAGGTCGATTTCCTCCGATTTCGTGGGCCGGTGCTTGGTGGCAATCCGCTTTTGGGCAAGTTCAAAGGTTTCCTCGTCGATCAGCGGTTCATGGGTATTGGGGAAAAAATACTGCTTTTCCTCCGGGTTGCGCTTGGTCTTTTTGCACTTGTAGGAGATTTTATAGCTTTTCGCAGTAAGGGTATGCCCCAAATACTCTTTGCGGCTAAGAATATCGTACAGGGTTTTGTCCGGCCAGTTATAGATACAGTTGGGATGCGGGCGGGGATGGCGGCAGCTCCCGGTTCGCCGGTAGCGCAGTTCCGAAACGGTCAGGATTTCGTTCTCACGCAGCCAGTTTTGAATTTCGCAGATGCGGTCGCCCCGTACATACATGGCGAAAATCTGCTTCACAACATGGGCGGTTTCCGGGTCGGGAATAAGGTGATTGCGGTCGTTCGGGTCGAGCAGATAACCATACGGCACTTCCCCGTTGACACGTTCGCCCCGCTGGGCCTTGGCCTGCTTCACCGCCCGGATTTTCTTGGAAGTATCGCGGGCGTAAAACTCATTAAACCAATTCCGCAGGGGGGTAAACTCGTTATCTTCCCTTGCTGTGTCCACGCCGTCATTGATGGCGATATAGCGCACCTCATATTCCGGGAATATGATTTCAATAAGTTCCCCGGTTTTCAGGTAGTTCCGGCCCAGGCGGGAAAGGTCTTTCGTTATAACCGTCGCCACGTTTCCGGCCTCGACTTCACGAAGCATGGCTTGAAGCCCCTCGCGCTCAAAGCTGACGCCGGAAAATCCATCATCAACGAAAAAGCGGGTGTTCAGAAAGAAATGCTCGTCAGCATACCGCTGTAAGATCAACTTTTGATTTTGGATGCTCTCGCTCTCGCCTGCCTGCATATCCTCTTGACTTAACCGGCAATATAAAGCGGTTATCTTGTCTGCCTGTAACATTGTTCCTCCTTTCCGACAGCAGACAAGCATGGTATATGTACTGATTACATTATACCATCAACCGCTGTCCTTGTCAGCTCAAAAAATATAAAAAGAGCGCCCTATTTCTGGACGCTTCCGGCGTTCTGCTCCATATCCTTGCGGATAAGTTTCTTGATCTTCTTATCTATGGTGTCGGTCGCTTTCTCGCTGGCCGACGCACAGACAAAATAAGTCGTTTTGCCAATTTTATGCGTCGTTGTGGCGCTGATCTGATTTTGCGGCAAAGGACTTCCCCCTTTCGCAAATGAATAATACAGTTTATGAATAGCGGCTTGTCCACTATTCTGATAAAGGGGCATAAATCGGACGGCTGGCGGCGACCAGCACCACGGGACTTTCACCCCCGCGTGGTTCTCACGCGGCCCTACCCATTGCCTGCGACGCTTTGAACGCTCGGACTGTGGCTGTAAGGGAGTATCGTTAGCGTATGCGCCGCTGGTTATAAGCTGCCGGCTTTCGGTGTAGGCGGTTCTCGCTCTCCCGCAGGATGCGGGGTCATGGCGCACCCACCGATGCGGCGCATACAGAATGTGTCCGTTGCCCTATGCTGCGCCGCCGTTATCTTGCGGGCTTTCTTTGTCAAGGTGCAGCGCCGGACCGGAGGCGGGGGAACATGGAAAGGGTAAGGTGTTCCGCCTGCCCTGCCGGGCCGGTTGCCGTCAGTCTACGGCGACGATGGCATAGATGAGCTTGATCTCCAGGAGATGCTTCATGTACTCGTCTACGCACACATGGGGATAGCCGTACTCGTCATACAGCGTCCGGGTACACAGCTTGTTTATGTAGCCCTCGTAGTACCGCAAGACCTGTTCCACGGCTCCGGCGTCCCCGGCGCGGGCGGCTTCGATCACCGGCATGGGGAGAAGCGCCCGGCCCTTGTAGTCAGGTTCCGACATTCGCGTTCAACCTCCTTTCGGCATCAGTGCCGCCAACTTGTTCCGCAGTTCGTCCAGTGCTTTCCGTCTGCGCCGCTGGACGGCATAGCGGGACAGCTCCATGATCTCACCGATCTTGCCGTCCGACATTCCCAGGACACAGTGCAGTATCAGAATACTTTGTTCCTGCTCCGTCAGGGCGGCAAAGGCGTCGGCCACAAGCTCGTTCTCAATCGGCAGGTCACATCCATGCGACGTAAAAACATGGCTGTCGCTGGGGTAGCGATCTACCGTGGAGAGCTTGTCCATTTCTTTTTGCGGCAGGATGCTCAACGATATATGACGGTCGCGCAGGCTGTCCATTTTCCGCAGATAGTCAATGGCCTCATGTTCCAGTACCAGCTTGCAATAGCGGTCAAACTGGCCCGGTCTGCTAAAGCGGGGGATAGTTCCCATCTTCTCACCCCCTTTCGTCGGGGGATGGTGGTGGTTCTCTCCCTTTCCGCTAACAGAGCGAAGTGATTGGGCCAAACTGCGCGGTAAATGGCCCGATTTGCAAAAATTTTTTTCGGGCCGGTCAGGAAACGACAAAACTCGCCCGGCAGGTCATAGACCCACCGGGCGAGTTGCACAGTATAGTTTGCTTTATCTGCGTCGTATAATATAACCTCATGGCCGCAATTCTCCCAGGCGGGGAACGGGCTTTTTTTGACGGTTCAAATGCTGTCGGATTGTGTCGAACGGCTATGTACTTCATGGCGGCTGCCTCCTGTCAGCCGCCGTATCTGCCAGCGTTACCGCGTCATTCTTTTGGGGGATAAAAGAACGGCGGCTTTAATCTCTTAAAACCGCCGCATGGGACAATAGGCATGGGAAATCGGTCTGCCCAGCAGCGGTTTTTTTCTTCTCTGCCGCTGGGCAGATTATGCTTCCTATTGCACTTATCTTAACCTGCAAATATCACAAGAATGTCACTGGCCCTTCTTGTTTCTACAAAATTGGTATATTTGATTTATTTCATCGAATTTCCTTTTTCCGAAATAGAGCAATCCCCATTCCAGAAGTTAAGACGATCATTAGGAACGAATAGCCGAGCCATCGGTACGGAGTATTTTCAATGTTTTTATTCACTATTCCCTCTGAATCAAACGCATCCGCAAGCTGCATGGCCTGTCCAGAGGGAAGCAGATCATTGACCACTTCAAGAACAGCCCTTGGTGTTCCATCAATATACAAAGGGTTAGGGAGTTCTTCAACCTGTGTGGGAATACCTGCCTCGCTGACGCTTACATAGTGATCGTACACTTTCGGTTCTCTAAGTCTTTGATAGATGAAAGAGCTCGACACAAGCAATATCAAAGCCAGCAACATACTCACAACGGCATTTCCGGCCTTATTAGTGTTGAGCATGGCAAGCATCGTCATGATACTCGCAAAGGCTATGGAAATCCAAAAGCTGCATATCAGACACATGAAAACTACATTTGCTTCTGTCAGCAGTTCGCCACCTTTGGAATTGCCCACTATAATGACACCGGCAACATAGGCCAGAGAGATCAGAATACAAGCAATCGAACACGCAATCAGGTTCGCTAAGTAAATCCGCATTCGAGAATGTCCGACCACCAGCTTATTCCGAATTGTTCCATCACTGTATTCAGAGCCGACGAACAGGCTTACAAGGACTGCCGCCGCAAGACCCACGAACGGCACAAATTCAAAAAAGCACCCGTCAAGAGCAAAGCCCGCGCGGGCCTCCGAAGCGGCATTTGACGCACTATATACGCCGTAGGCAAACATACAGATCATCAAAATCCAAAACACAAATTTTTTTAGCATACGAAAGACTGTCGATAAAAACAATCTACTCATGGCTGACACCTCCAATTAAATTTACATAATAGCTTTCCAGATTTTCTTCCTGCTCCTTTATGGAAAGCACTTCACACTGATACTTTTCGAGGGCAGATGTGAGTTTGGAGATATTCACCCTGCTGTAAACCTCTGACACATTTGGAGCAAGAATTTTGTGAGGCAGCCCCGCCTGTTCCAGAACCGCAGCCAGAGCTTTCCCGTTTGTCACTTCAATGCGGACAGATTTGCGAAATGAATTTTCCAAGTCTTTTGCACTGATCTCCTTTACCATTTTCCCGTTATTGATAAATCCATAATGGGTGGCAAGCCGAGACAATTCATCAAGGTTATGGCTGGAAACCAAGATGGTAATGCCATATTTCTGATTAAGGTCCAAAAGGAGTTGTCGCATTTCGATAATGCCCTGCGGGTCAAGTCCGTTGATCGGCTCGTCAAGCACCAAAAAGCGGGGATTACCTGCAAGCGCAACAGCAATTCCTAAACGCTGTCTCATACCCAGACTGAAATTTTTCGCCCTTTTCCATCCTGTGTTTTCCAATCCGACCATTTTCAATAGCTGTGGAATGGTATCAAAGGAACGTATACCCAAAACACGGTACTGCTCCTTTAGGTTTCCAGTCGCTGACATATCAAGATAGATAGCCGGTGTTTCAATGACAGCTCCCATTCCCTTTCTGGCCCCCAGGATTTCGTGCTTTCGGCTGCTAATCCCAAACAGAGTATAATCCCCGGAAGTAGCTTCTTGCAGGCCGCAGATCAACCGAAGCAGGGTCGTCTTACCAGCTCCATTTTTTCCTACAAGTCCATAAATTGCACCCGGAGGAATGCACATAGAAAAATTGTCCAACGCCTTATGGCGTCCGTAAGTTTTCGTCAGTGCCTCCGTTTTTAGAACATAGTCCAAAATCTTACCTCCTTTGCCGTCACTTTTCTTTTGTAAAGTGCTTTATCCGGCAAGGAGTATCATAAAATGCAAACCTCACAGAAATGTCACGGGCTACTCAAAATTTCGCACTATTTGATTTTGAAATGTCACAATTCTGTGACATTTCAAAACGGCCATCCTTTCGGATGGCCGTTGATGCTTATGATGCAGGCTTATTCGGCCATACGCAGCCGTTCTACCACGGTTTTCCGTGCCATTTTATTGTAGCATACAAGGGGTACAAGAGCAGTAATGAGAACCAGCGGAAAGACGCAGAGAATCACGGGGAGCAGCGTAAAATGCCATGTAAAATAGCTTAATTCCGCACCCATCGTCCGCACCACTGTCAGGCTCCCCGCAACGGAAAGTATGAGAGAACACAGAAATCCCAACGCAGAATAGCCGATGCCCTCATACATCAACATCTGATGTTGTACCATTTTAGTTGACACCTCATACGCAAGGATTTAATGTATAATCAAAGAGAATTAAGGAGGCAAC
>QXXE01000141.1 GCA_009911355.1 Clostridiaceae bacterium
TAATGTGTACCTCTTCTCTTGTGATTTTGATTATATCTCATTTGCCACTCCCGTTACAACTTTAGTATAGCACTTCAATCATTACAAGCGCGGTCGAGCACCATGCGGTTTTGGAAAGCTGCGCGTGGCTGGAGCATTTCGGTTTCCGCGTTACCTATCTGGAAGTTGACCGGTTTGGAAGGGTCTCCTCGGAGACGCTTGCAGAAGCAATGGAACCGGACACCTTTTTGGTGTCGGTCCAATGGGTCAACAATGAGATCGGAACGATTCAGGATATTCCGGCCCTTGCCCATGTTGCCCATCAAGGCGGTGCATGGTTTCATACAGACGCTGTGCAGGCAATGACTACGCAGCCCGTTTCGTCGGGAATTCCCGACCTGTTATCCTTTTCATCGCATAAAATTTATGGGCCGAAGGGCGCTGGGGTTTTGTATGTCCGGGAAGGCGTGCCGCTGGCTCCGTTGATCCATGGAGGGCAGCAGGAACAGCGCTTGCGGGGCGGTACAGAAAACGTCCCTGCGCTAGTTGGGCTGGGGGCAGCCGCCGAACTGCTCGCAGCAGAGCGCGCACAGCATACTGCGCAGCTCAAGCGCTGGAAACGCCTGCTGCTGGACCGGCTGGACGGGCTGGACGGCGTCCGGGCCAACAGCCCCGCCGGAATCACCGCAGATAATATCTTGCATTTCTCGGCCGAAAGCAGGGAGGCCGAAGCGCTCCTGATGCGGCTGCTGCAAAAGGGGGTCCAGGCATCCATGGGCTCCGCGTGCGATACCGAACGGGTAGAGCCTTCCCACGTGGTGCGGGCAATCAAGCTGCCGGAAGACTATGCGCGCGGCAGCATTCGCATTTCCCTCGGGATGCGGATGGATGACCGCATGATAGACGAATTGGCTGCTGCCGCCTGCGAGGTATGCGGCAAGCCGATGGGAGCGCGGCTCCGACTTTAAAAAAATACAGTGGAGGTTTTATGCTTACAAATTCAAAGGAAATGCTGGAACATGCGCGGGCAAACCGAATCGCGCTTCCCGCACCCGATTATATCGACTTGGATTCCGCCCGTACCTTTGTACAGGTAGCGGAGGAGCTGCGCAAGCCGCTGCTCCTTTCCTATCCGCAGGTCTTGGATGCTTCTTTCCCGCTGGAAGAGGCGGCGGCCATCGGACGCGTGCTGGGCGAACGCGCGGCAGTCCCCGTAGCGCTGCACCTGGATCACGGGATGGATGTCCAATTTATAGAACGGGCCATCCGACTCGGGTTTACGTCTGTAATGATTGATGCATCGAATGAGAGTTTCGAGGAAAATGTCAAAAGAACCCGAGAAGTAGTCAAATTGGCGCATTCTGCCGGGGTCACTGTGGAAGCGGAAATCGGCCATGTCGGGCAGGGCGAAAATTACATTGATTTAGAGGATTCCGAAACAGTTTACACGACGGCAGCGGAGGCAGTAGCTTTTGCAGAACAGACCGAAGCAGACTGTCTTGCGGTATCCATCGGAACCGTTCATGGAATCTATAAAAACCTGGAAAAGCCGGTCCTGAATTTTGAACGGCTGCACGAGCTGGCAGAAAACGTAAAAGTACCGCTTGTACTGCATGGCGGCTCCGGCACGGGTGACGAAAACCTGAGCCGATGCGCGGCGGAGGGCATCTCGAAGATTAACATCTTTACCGATTTTCTGACGGGCGCAATGGAGCGGATACGGGCGTATACGCCGTCGGACTATATGGCCCTCAAACAAGCTGCAAATCAGGGTATGGCGGATATTTTGCGCTATTACTATCAGATTTTCTCAAAGAGGTGAACCACATGGGAAAACGAAAGATCCATACACCGTTTTTTGTCGTAAATCCCAAAGCCTATCTCTATGGGGAAAAGGCGCTGGAACTGGCAAAATACGCGGACTGGTTAGCGGAACAATACGGTTTCGATATCTTTTTTACGGGGCAGCTGGTTGACCTGCCCCGCCTGAAAGCGGAAACGGAACACCTCATCCTTACCGCACAGCACATGGACGGCATTACCCCCGGCGTGGGGATGGGGCATGTCCTGCCGGAAGCGCTTGCGGAGGCGGGCGTGGAAGCGGTATTTCTGAACCACGCGGAGCATCCGATGCCGTTTTCTTCCCTTGCAAAAGCAATGGCCCGCGCGAATGCCCTCGGGCTTTTGACGATTGTGTGCGCGGATACGGTAGAAGAAGCGCAGGCGCTCGCCGCATTGAAGCCGGATATTATGGTTTGCGAACCGGCTTCCATGATCGGCACCGGCAAGGTAAGCGGAAGCAGCTACATGCGGATGACAAACGATGCAGTAAAGGCGGCTTCCCCAGATACGCTTGTGCTTCAGGCCGCCGGAATCAGCACGGGCGAAAATGTATACACGGCGATCCTGTCCGGCGCGGACGGTACGGGCGCAACCAGCGGGATCGTTGCAAAAGAGGACCCCTGCGCCGCGCTTCTGGAAATGATAACGGCGCTGGATCAAGCAAGAAGCGAAAGAGAGTGAGTGCTATGGCAGTTTACCAGGATACCATCATTGTGCAGTCGAACGGGAACCGGCCCTCGTATCATAATGTAGCCGAACAGGTGAAGGAGATCATCCGGAAAAGCGGGATTCGCGACGGGCTTTGTGTCGTTCAGTCGCCCCATACGACCTGTTCGGTTATTTTTGAGGAATATGTGCATGACACGGATTTCAACGGCGACGAATTTTTGCAGGTTGACCTCAACCGCATCCTCGACCGGATCATCCCACGGGAACGCACCGAAAATATGGAATACCGCTATCCAGGCCCCAAGCATGTTGACTTCCTCATGAGCCTGGACGACCCGCAATTTCCCTGTGACCCGGCAACGATCCTGAACGGCGATGCACATATTCGGGCGTCTCTGTTTGGGGCAAGCGAATCGTTCATACTCAAAAATGGGGAGCTTCAGACTGGCTCTGTCGGATATATCTATTTTATCGATTGGGACCAAAACCGTGTGCGCAATAGAAAATGCCATGTACTGGTTATGGGGGAATAACCGGCGTTGGAGGATTGCTGCATACGTACCAAATTGACGATGGGAGGTTCATGAAATGAAGAAGCAGCTGCTTGCCGGCATTGACGTCGGGACTACCGGCGTAAAGGTGATCTTATTTGAACCCGATGGGACCGCGTTTTCCAGCGCCTATGAGGAGTATGCCTGCATTTATCCCAAGCCCGGCTGGGTAGAACAAGACCCGCAGATGTTGGTAAATGCGATGGACAGGACCTGCCGGGCAGCTATGGCGCAGGTGCCCGGGATGCAGGCTGAAATCGCCGGGGTGAGCGTGTCCGCACAGCGCAGCAGTGTGATCCTGCTGGACGAAGCCGGTATCCCGCTGCGCATGCTTTCCTGGCTGGATAACCGCGCGGCCGAAGAATCGGATGAGATTGCGCGTGTGTTGGGGGCAGAGCGGTTTTACGATATCACGGGCCTCCCGCTGTGCGCAACATGGATTCTCCCAAAGCTCCTGCATATCCGTCAGCACGACCCTGCCTTATGGGGAAAAGTCCGGCGTGTCTGTCAGCTTCATGACTTTATCCTTCATTCACTGGGTGCAGAGGATTATTTCGGGAACCAAGCGGAAGCGTGCTTTTGGGGGCTGTGGGATAATCGCACCTTGCGTTTTGATCCGGCGTTGCTGTCTGCTTTTGAGATAAACCGTACACTGCTGCCTGAGATCCGGAAAACCGGGGAGGTTGCCGGAACGCTTTCTTCGGATGCTGCGGAACGGACGGGCCTGCCGTTTGGAACCCCGCTTTGCATCGGTGCCGGCGATCAGAACAGCGCTGCTTTGGGAGCCGGTGTTACCACGCCGGGCGCGGTATCGATCTCGTTAGGGACGGGCGGGCTGGCAACGGTCGTTTTAGACGGTTGCTATCGGGATCCGCGCCGTCAGGGCATGGTCACCAGCCATGCGATCAGCGGCTTATGGACCTTTGAGGGGCTGCAAAATGCTGCTGCCGGTGTATTCCGCTGGTTCCGGGATGAAATTGCTGCGCTGGAAAAAGCACAGGCCGCAGGTTCCGGGAATGCTTATGATACCCTCAATCAGATGATCGGATCGGTTCCGGCCGGCGCGCATGGATTGTTGATGCTTCCCTACTTTGCGGGAAGCGCTGCGCCCAGATGGAATGCTGCGGCAAGTGGCGGCTTCCTTGGTCTTACGCTTTCGCATACGCGCGCTGACATGGCGCGTGCCTGCATGGAAGGCATTACGCTGGAACAAAAAGACATTCTCCACAGCCTCCAAGATGCAGGAAAGGGCTTTTCCCATGTCAGAATCGTTGGCGGGGCAACCAAATCACCGGTATGGAACCAGATACAAGCAGATATTTACAATTTGCCCTGCGAAACCCTTGCGATAAATGACGCGGCAGTGCTCGGGGCTGCAATCAGCGCTGGGGCAGGTACCCATATTTTTTCCTCTTTGGCTGAGGGCGCGAAAAATATGGTGCATATCGGGGAGCGATATGAGCCGGTTCCTCAAAATGCCGGTAAATACGAAGAGCTGTACCGTATCTATTGCGATACCTATGAAGCAATGGAAAAAGCGCGGGTTTTTCAAAAGCTGGCTAACCTTTAGAAAGCAGATACCGCGCTTTAGTGCGTTGTCGATGTATAAACAAACGAAGTACGAAAAGGAGGCAAAACGAATGCTGATTAAGAGCCAATCCCATAATTAGACGTGCGTAGATTGCGCCGTCAGATTTTTCGTCAGGCGAAGCCGATTTCCCGCAGGAATCCTTTGTGGATTTCAAGGGGACGCGGCGCTGCATGACGGAAAAGATACCAGCAAGCTGTGTGCGGATCATTTCGGGATAGGCTCTAAAAAATTCCTTCATGCAGGCGTGCCCGCGACCAAGATATTGGAGGGTGAAACGCTTCTTAAGGATTGGGAAATCTATTTTGTCCCACCGGAGAAATCCCCATTTCAGATGGAATATGTCCGGTTCTTGCCCAGCACAAAGTTCCCCGAAAGCATCCATTATGCGTCGCATGTTGCCGGGGAGGTCGATTCCATTGAGGAGACGAGCAAGGCAGTAGATGAAGTTTTGATGCCTAAGACAGATTTCGGACCGTTTTACTTTTCGTTTGTAAAAAAGACGGTGTTATTTTTGAACTTGTGGAAATGAAGTAACCGTGTTAAGGAGGATATTATGGGTTATCTGGATCGATTTTCGCTGAACGGGAAAATTGCAGTCGTCACAGGATCATCGCGCGGTATCGGCAACGCGACTGCAAAGGGGCTTTGTGAAGCCGGCGCAACGGTAGTTTTCACTGCGACCACATTAGAAGCGGCGCAAAAGGCCGCTGAAGCAGCAGCTCAGGAAACCGGCGCCCGGACGCTGGGCCTGAAATGCAGAGTTGAGGACATAGAGGATGTCCGGAAACTGTTTGCAGACGTTATTTCTGAATTTGGGACGATCGATATCCTGTTTAATAATGCAGGTATTGCAAATGTCGCGGATGCGCTTGTGAACCTTGATCCGTCCGACATTCGACACCATGTAGACGTCAACGTCAACGGCGTGATTTACTGTTGCCAGGAAGCTGCAAAGATTATGCTGAAAAAAGGCAGCGGTTCAATCATTAATATGTGCTCTATGTCGGCGCATATATACAACGTACCGCAGAAAGCAACTTATTATGCGGCTACAAAGGGCGCTGTACTCTCTTTCACCCGTTCTCTTGCCTGCGAACTGGCTCCGGGAGGTGTACGCGTAAATTGCATTAGCCCGGGATATCATATGACGGAAATGGCAAAACAGTGGACCGATTGCCACCCTGTATGGTTGGAGCGCATTCCGATGGGTCGTTTCGCTGACCCTTATGAATTGTCAGGGACAGTCATTTATCTCGCAAGCAGTGCATCCTCTTATGTTACTGGTGCAGAAATCGTTGTGGACGGCGGGTATACCTTATATTAGAGCGATCGGCGAAAAGGTATTCAGTATCCAGCGCAGGTAAACCAACCTTGACAATCCGAAGGAGTAACCAGGTTAAGAGCCTGAAGAATCGCGGGAATCAGCTTATCCTTGGTGCGAATACACCATTTACGCAGGATGGATTTCATCTTTGCCCACATCTTCTCAATGGGATTCAGATCCGGGCTATATGGCGGCAGATAGAGAAGTATTGCAACTTTTGCCCGAATCAGTTCGCCCACAAAATTGCAATGGTGCGTCCTGAGATTGTCCATAATGACATAGTCCCCCTCA
>QXXE01000142.1 GCA_009911355.1 Clostridiaceae bacterium
AAAACAAAAGAGCCAAAAGAAACACACCGCATCCCTTCCTGCGGTTTTTGTTACTTTGACTCAAATTCTCCAAGCACAATATGAATTTTTATAGTGTTATTGTACCATACCATTTTGGCGATTGCAAGGGGGTTTGAACAAAATGTGAAAAAATTATGTTCAAAATGTGAATTTTCTTATATAATTCACAAAAAGCATCTTGGGGATTTGTGGAATGTCACTTAACCCTTTTCCTCTTTTGCTTTCTTCTTGGGCAGCTTCTGTCCTGAATGGTGCTGTTTTTACGCTTACTTGCCCATAAAATCCCCCATTTAATTCCAAAAAACGCCTCTCGGAGCAGCCCATACCCGGAAGGGCGGAAGCGCCGTGACCGGGTAATCCTAAGAAGTGCTTCACATTCAAATTTGCCGCTCTATGCAATGCTTGTTATCCTTTTAGCGATGTTTTTTGCCCTAACAGTTGGCGTGTACCCTTCCGGAAGGGTACGGGGGTCTGCGAAAGGGGGAAGGGCACCTATGGTTCCCTTCCCCCTCTCGCGCTCTCCCCATCCCTCCTCCGGGCCGTTTCCGACGTACTGCAAGCCTGCACGTCCCGCCCCTCCGGGGCGCGCCGCACAAAGGCTTGCAAAGCTGCTGCGGTGTTCCGGGCTTCCACGGGGGAGGTTTTAGGTTCTGCGCACCGCCCCCGTTCCCGCCCGTTACAACCCGTTCCGTTTCTGGCGCAGGGGGTCTTACTGCGCTGCCGCGCCCGCCTATCACCCGGCGGGCTCCTTTCCCTTTACCGCCGCGCCGTTTCGCCCGCCGCCGCCAAAAAGGCGCGGCGGGGGCTCCCCTTCCTGCTGCGCCCATCCATCCATCAGCGACACAACGTTTTTTCGTCTGCATCGCCGCTGCGGCTTGCATTGTGCTCACAACAGCAGTATACTATAAATGTACAAAAATTGCCAACCGGAACAGGAGTAAAACATGAAAAAATACGCGGCACTTTTGCTTGCAGCACTGGCAGCCTTCGGCCTGACCGCCTGCGCTTCCAATACCGCAAACGCAGAAATTGATTACGGTTCCTCCGACCTCTATTCCAAAGCCGATATGGACGCGGCCATTGCGCTGGTCATAGAAGAGTTTTCTTCCTGGGAGGGCTGCGAGCTGCACAGCATCCGCTACAGCTCAGACGAATGCAATAACAGCGAAAATTTAGAATGGCTGAACATGATCGCGCAGGCAAATGGGAAAAACATCACCTTCACGCAGTGCATAAAGCTTGTCAGCGACTTCCACTCCCCGCTAACCAACAGCGGCGCATGGGAGGAAGATTGTGAATACACCGACTGGGGATGGTGGTTCGCACGCACTGAAGGCGGCGAATGGGATCTGCTGACCTGGGGATATGGACGATAAGCAATTCTGCTTATAATCAAGGGGGGGACTTCACCGAAGCCCCCCCTTGCACAGCCCCTTTCCCGGGCCAGGCATTGTCCGTCTGCGCCCTTCCGGGCACAGCAGCACGGAACCCCTATCCGGCAGGAACGGCGGGCAGGCGCACCGGACGCCGCCTGCGCCGTTCCTGCTCACGGATACGCGCGATCAATTGACGCGCAGCGAGAATTCCCGGTCGTACTCCTGATGCAGCCCAATGACCGTGCCGTCTGTCACATTGACATAAAAATCCCCCGCGCGCAGCACTCCGCCGCGGACATTATACTGGCTCTCTTCGTCCCATTCTTCCATATAGATGCCCGCATATTTCACCTCAACCAGTTCTTTTCCCGTCAGGTCAAACACCGAAACCGCGCCCCTGCGCGCAGCCGTCAAATACTTGCCGTCGTCGCTGATCCCGGCCGCCCAGAAGCCAGGGAGCGGCTCAAACAGCGTGCTCCCGCTCTTATCAATCGCGGTCACATACCGCTGCCCGTCCGCGCCAATTACACGCACTGCCGCATGGCCGTTTTGGAACGGCGTTGCGATAAAGTCATGCTTTCCGCGATACTGCGGCAGGTCGACCGCGACCTTGCCGTCCAGCCCATAATAAACGCCGGTATGGCAGATAAACGGCTCGCTGTTCGGCTTTTCCTCGCCGAAGGCTTCATAATAATCACCAAATTCATGCCCGTCAAGGTTGCTGTCATACGGCACGAACAGCAGCCCGTCCCCATACACGGCGTTTGCATCATACGTAGACCTGCTCATCGTCAGCATGCGCCTTGTCCATGCGTTATTGAGCCGCTCACTGAGCGTCCCGTCCGCCCCCAGCGTACACAGCTTGCTGTCGCCGTCCCCACCGACAATCACCGTCGCCGCACCGTCCTGGAACTCCGTCAGGAATTGATCGATCGCTTCCCGATCGGTATTTTCACCCGTGTAAATGATCTTTTGCGTTTTCACATTCAGCAGCACGAAGAACGTCTGGTATCTCAGCTCAAAAACCCCGTCGCCCATGTATTGGCACTGGATAAATTCGCTCCCATAGTCATCAAAGCCCAGCGGCTCCTGGTAATCGGGAGAGGTCGTTTGAAACGCCTGGAAGGGCATGACCACATTCCCGTTTTTATCAATCGCGCCGATCTGCCAGCCCTCCGCCTCGAAGCCTGAAACCTTCTTCACCACAAGAAAGAACCCGCCCCCTGCACCGAGTATCTGGAAATCGTCGCTCTTCGCCTGCGTATAGGTCAAATTGCCGCTCCCGTCAACGATGCAGTAAACCGGCCCGTCGTTGCTGTTAAACAGGCAGTACGCCAAGCCGTCGCGGAAATCGCTTTTTTCCGACAGCACATAACCGCTGGTTTCACGCGTCACGTCGGACTGCCACACAATCTTACCGTGGGTATCAATCACCGCCGCGCACTGCGTCCCATCCATGCTGCCGTTCTGCAAGCCGTAAATGATTTTCCCAAGCGTTCCCCCCATCGCTGCATCCACCGCCTGTCTTGCCGAACGCCCACTGCCCTTTTTCAGGTGATTGATCGAGAACTCGACCCATGCCCGGCCCTCCGAAAAATCGGTAATATGGTCCAGCCAGATATCGTCGCCCAGATATATCGCATCTTCGTCCCGCGCAGAAGCATCCTCCGCGCCGGACTGCCCGGCCGCCGCAGTGGGCTCTGCCGCTTCTGAACCATCGGCGGCAGGTTCAGCACCGTCTGCTTCGCCTGCGGCGGGTTCAGCGCCGTCTGTTTCGCCTGCTGCGTCCTCAACCGCTGCGGACGGTTCCTGCGCAGGCTCGCCCGCCGTTGTGCCCGTACTGTCCGTATCGGTTGAGAACAGCGCCACTGACACAAAAAACACCAGTACCGTTCCGCCAAGCATTCTTAGCGTCTTTTTGACCGGCTTTTTCTGGATCAGCTTGACGACCAGCACGATCAGGCCGACCGGAAATGCCAGCAACGAAAATATCATCAAAAGCGCCATCAGTGTTGTCATGTCCTATACCTTCCTTTTTCATTACGATAAAAAGCTTCCGCTTTTTATTATAAGCGGAAGCTTGTCACTTTTGGTCTGCTGGCAGCAAACATTTTCAGATTTTAAGCGCACCCCGGAGGGGCCGGGCTATGGACAGCGTTCTCACGCTCGAATGCCGCGCCGCAAAGAGGATAGCCCGCACCGCGCATAGGTATCTGCGTTGTGAAGGAGAGAACCTGCGCTGGGCGCGGAAGCGCTGCGTTGTGAAGGGGGAAACCTCCACCGGGTGTGGAAGTGCTGCGCTGTGAAGGGGAAACCTGCATCGGGCGCGGAAGTGCCGCGCTGTGAAGGGGGAAACCTGCACTGGGTGTGGAAGTGCTGCGTTGTAAAGGGGATAACCTGCACTGGATGGAAAAAAGTGCGCCACGGGATGGAAACGCTGGTTTTACGAGGACGGGACTGTGTGGGGCGGGACTTGGATTTTCAGCTGCCGCTGTTTTCCTGCAGCGTCAGCCAAGGGCTAAAGGAGTTTTCCGATGTGGGATCGGGTTCCGGGCGCGAGCGGTAATTGTTCGGGCGGGAGGACTGGGGCTGCACGGTAAACCGGTAGGCATCGCCCGCATCCTCAGGCTGCGGGAAATTGAGCCAGATCCCGCCGTCCCCGTGCGACTGCATAAACGCCTTTGTCCAGATATTATTGTATACGACCCAGCCCTCCCGGTTATAAACGCGCACATTGAAGCTGTCGCCGCCGGCATATTCGTCAAGGTTGTCCCAAACCGCGAAATATACCATTTTCTCGCCGCTATATTTTGCCCGCCATTGGAGCCCGGTAGGTTCCGGCAGGAGGGGCGCGTTTTCGCCTGTGAAGGTAAACGTATCGGAACGGGCATAGCCGCTGTCCGCATAGCGCACGCCGTCCCCGGCAGCTGCCACCTCGAAATGGTAGTCCCCATTCTTTTCCAGCCAGGCCGCAAAGCTCACTTCAAACAGCAGCCCTTCATTGTTCTGGGTATTGTTGCCGGACATACTGCTTTCCCGCACCAAGACGGGCCCCGTCCCATCGTCACAGTAAAGCCGCCATCGGTATTTCATGTTCCCGTCCGAACCGGATTCGGGGACAACGCCCCAAAGCGCGGTCCCGGTTTCGCCGTCCCAGTGTGGGCTGTCTGGCGCCGGAAGGGCAACAGGGGCATCGGGGGCGGACTGCGGCCCGTCCTGCGAGGCCATCCCGTTTTGTATCCCATTTTGCGGAAGGGGCAGCTGAGGCGGCAGGACGGGGCGGAACCCGAGCCATAAGAAAGCCGCGAGGGCAATGGCGAAGGCTGACGCGCCCAGCAGAGCGCCCCTGCGCCGATGAAAGAAAGCGGCTTCCAGCTGCCGCACGGATTGGTATCGTTTTTCAGGGTCAAGGTTCATGCATTTGCGCAGGACAGGCAGGTAGCGCGCCTGATAGGGTGCGCCGTCGAGCAGCTGCGCAAGGGTCACTCCGAGGGCATAGATGTCAGTGCGTTCATCGGTCTGCGCAAAGCCGTACTGCTCAGGCGCGGCATAGCCGCGGGTTCCGAGCAGGCGGGTATCCTGTTTTGCGCCGTCTTTGGGCATACGTGCCGCGTCAAAATCAATCAGCCGAATGTGGCCGTCCGGCGCGAGGAGGATGTTGGAGGGCTTGATATCACGATGGATAATCCCTTTGCCGTGCAGGAAGGAAAGGACGGCGCATAAATCCTTTGCCACGCTGCGGAACTGCTTTTCAGGCGCGGCCATGCCGAGCGGCCCGCCTGGAATGTACTCTTCTGTAATCACAGTGCATCCGTCCTCTTCCTCGACCCCGTAAAGGACGGGAAGGTAGGGATGCGGGGCGTTTTGCAGCTCATAATAAACGCTATGGCAGCCCTTTAGGCGCTTGCGCACGAAAACTTTCCCGCTGCATGTTTCGCGCACCAGAAGGACGGTGCTTTTCTCACTCTTTTTCAGGACTTGCTGTTCTTCGTACTCCATAAACCCTCACATCCATTCTTGCCGTCTGCACGGGAACCTGCTATAATTATAGCAGATTCACAAAAGGGGATGCAACATGGAACAGAAAACCACAGACGAATTATATCATGAAATCAAAACGGCAACGGACGCGCAGGATTTTCTTTCCGTAAATGCAGAGCAGCTGCTTTCGAGGAGCCTTTGCGGGCATTTGCAGGCGCTGCTGAAACAGAAGGGGCTCAGCCGTGCGGACGTGGTGCGCGGCTCGCAGCTGGATCGCGCCTATATTTACCAGATCTTTTCCGGGACGCGGAAGCCCTCGCGGGATAAGCTGATCGCGATTGCGTTCGGCCTAAGCCTTACAGACGGGGAAGCGCAGCAGCTGCTCAAGCTGTCGGGCTACCGGGAATTGTACGCAAGGGATAAACGGGACGCGCTGATCCTGTATACGCTGGTACGCGGGCAGGGCATTTTAGAAACCAATGAACTGCTGTTCAGCCAAGGGATGGCAACGCTCAGCCCGCCTGCGGGATAACACCTGAGAGAAGCAAAGAAAAGCCACTGGTGTCATAATGCCAGTGGCTTTTTGTGCGTCTGAGCAGTCGGTGGGGAAGCACCAATCCAACCACCTCCCCGACCAGCCCGCCGCCGTTCTGGCGGGCTGGGTCACTGGGCGTGAAGGACGGGCAGAAACCCCAAGCCCCCGTCCCGCCCGCAGGCGAAAAGAGATGCGGCAGCATCTCGGGGTCTGGGGCGAAAGCCCCAGCGGGTGCAGGGCAGAGCCCTGCCGCCCGCCGCGCAGGCGCGGGGT
>QXXE01000143.1 GCA_009911355.1 Clostridiaceae bacterium
GAGATTTGTTTGCCACATACTTACATTCTCTGCTCTTTTGCGCTGTTTGTCTACCCTTTTCTACTCTTGATTCGCATGAAAAGTATCGAATATACCATCCGGGATGCGCAGGGCATCCACGCCCGCCCGGCGGGGCTGCTGATTAAAAAGCTGAAGGAATTTTCGGCAGTTCCTATGCTCATCAAGGACGGCAAGAGCACAGACCCCCGGAAAATGTTTGCGCTGATGGGGCTTGGAATCAAGTGCGGCGATACGATTACGCTGTCCTTCGACGGCGCGGATGAATCGGCAGCTGCCGAAGCGCTTGCCGCATTCCTGAAAGAGAATTTGTAAACAGATGCGGGGCCTGTCCAGCGGGGTGACTTATGGAAAACCGAGGGCAGGCCCTTTCTGGGAGGGAACTTTATGAATTACAAAGAAACTGCACAAAAGGTGCTCGAAAATGTCGGCGGTCCCGGCAATGTGAAAAATGTCTACCACTGCGCGACCCGGCTGCGGTTCACCCTGAACGCTTCGGGGCCGGTTCGGATGGATGAGCTGAAAAAAGCACGCCGGGTGTCATCAGCGTGCTGGGGAGCGGCACGCAAATCCAGGTAGTGATCGGCGCGACGGCCAATCAGTGACGATGAACGGGCGACACTTCAAAAAACAATCCATAATAAGAAGACCTGTAAGACTGTATTGAAGCGTTGCCAGATACTGCTTGAGCTGGACGAAGAATAGGGGACAGGGCTTACCCATGCTCAGCTTGCCCACAGCTATGCTGTCTGTCCGGATACCATAACCAACATCATCCAGTCTTACGTCAAAAATGGCATAAAGAAGATTATCCGCTACAATATCAGCCCCAATTCCAGCGCTGCACTGCGAAAAGTGGATGGGCGTGCCGAGGCACATATCATTCAGATGGCCTGCAGCCCTGCCCCGAGGGACATTCGCGCTGGACGCTACGGCTTTTGGAAGACAAAGCCTGTATTAGAGCAATCAGCGAAAAACGATTCACAAACAGTGGGAAGAAGAGGTATCATGAGTCCGAGGTGAAAAAGGATGTTAAGCATTGAAACCCGGGAACGGCTTGTGAGGGGACAGGATGGTCAATTTGCCTGTATGACGTTTGAAGGAGGCACGACAAAAGAACGCTTCAAAGAATACCTGGAAACCGTCCTTCTGCCGTCGATTCATGAGGGTGACTATGTCATTATGGACAATCTCAGAACGCACCATTGCAATTTTATGGGCGAACTGATTCGGGCAAAAGGTGCAATACCTCTATATCTGCCTCCGTATAGCCCAGATCTGAATCCCATTGAGAAGATGTGGGCAAAGTTGAAATCCATCCTGCGTAAATGGCGTATTCGCACCAAGGATAAGCTGATTCCCGCAATTCGTCAGGCTCTTAACCTGGTTACTCCTTCTGATTGTCAAGGTTGGTTTACCTGCGCCGGGTGCTGAATATCTTTTCGCCGATTACTCCAATCATACTCACAAAACAACAGCGGCTGTCACATTTTTGTGACAGCCGCTGTTATTTTTCTAGGACTTTTTTACAGCCCCTTGCGCTGCTACCTTATTTGGGTAGTACGTTTCGTTTCAAGCTGGTATAGGCCAAAAGAATGTAAATGGCATAGATCAGAAAGAAAATCCCCAGCGAAATTGCTACGATAATCCCAGGGCTGTTCATTCCCACCATCACTCCTGGCTCGGGGGCGTGGGACAAGTGGAGGATAAAGGGTACGCCAATCAGCACAGGGGGCACGGCGGGCAGAGCGTAGTAGATGGCAAACTGACGGCCCAGAGCCTTTACCATCTCTCGCGGATCCATGCCCAGCTTTTGCAGGAGTTGGAACTGCCGCCTGTACCGTTCTGTCTCGCTGAGCTGCTGAATAGTAAGGATGGTGGCGGCGGTCATGGTCAAGGCCAGAGCCAGATAAAAGAGGGGAAAGACGACCAGAACCGTCTGGGCCGCCTCTTCCGCCTTTTCCGAGGCTTTGGTGTGAATCTCATCATAGCTTGGCTCCAGAAGATTCTGTTCTCCCAGTCTGTAATTGATGTCACACAGAACGTCAAATTGGGCCTCCGTCACCGGCTGGGCAGTCTTGGCCGCATAGGCGTGGTGAAACACCGGAAGGCCCTCCGCCGCCTCGTCCGGCACCACGAGGATATACCGCGCCCCGTTGCCCGTGTCGTAATTTTGCAGCAGGTGTTCCGCATGGACCCCACCGGGAGTCAGGCTGTCGCCCCCCAGGGAAATAGGCTGGGTGTAGCCGGACAGATGCTTTTCCAGATAGGCCCTGCAATGGACGAGATACTCCCCAGGCTTCAACTCCACCGGCGGGTATCCGGCAATGGCGCGGAGCGCGGCGTAATCGCTGTACCGCAGCACCGGGTCGCGGTCCAAGTAACGGTGATAGTCCTCTCCCATGCCTTCCACATAGTCCATGACCCGGCTGTCCTCCGCTTGGTAGACGCAGTAGTGCAGCTCCTGTTCCGCGGAAATATTGTCTTGAATGTAATCGAAATAATCCTGGCTGACCGGTCCGTCGCCGGCAGCGCCGATATACAGGTCGAAGCAGGCGTTTTCCGCTGCACGGCCCGCGAAAAGCCCCCGGAAAACCAACCCGGCCCCCTCGGAGATCAGGGTGGCCGTAAAAATCATGGAGATGGTGGCCATCAGTATCCCCATAGTGGCTAGCTTGGCCGTCAGGGTACGAAACACCAGCAGGCTTTGTCCCCGGTACTTCCGGGCGGGCCGCCTGTCGAAAAAGGCGGGTACACCGGAGGCGAAGCTGAGGAAGAATCCGAACAGGAACGCAATGACGCATCCCGCCCCGATGATGCCCAAAATGGACCCACCCGCCATCAACAGGCAGGTTCCGGCCGCACCCAGCACAATCGAGAAAGAGAACATCCAGCGGCGCGCATTTCCTGTTTGAATGACCATACCCTCGTTAGCACGGTCAACATAGATCAGGTCGTGGATATTCGCCCTGCGGATATATTTGCGGCTGCGGTGAAGGGCAAAGAGATAGATCAAGGTAAAATAGAGGATTGTCAGCCCCAAGGCGGGGAGGGAAAAGCCGAACGCGAAGGCGTAGGGCAGACCGAACAGCGCCAGCACAATGGCGCGGAAGACCTGATAGAGCAGCCCGCCCAGGGCGGTCCCCAACGCCAGGGCGCAGCCGCCCACGGCCAGATTTTCCAGAAAGAACAGCCGGGCCACCTGCCGGTTCTCCATGCCGGTGAGCAGATAGAGCCCCAGCTCCCTGCTCCGGCGCAGGAGCATGAACTTTGTGGCGTAGGCCACCAGCCAACCAAAGACGCACACCACCACCACACTGGCCAGCACGATCATCAGGGGAAGTACGGAAATACCCTTGGACAAGGTGATGATCTCCTGAGAGAATACCAGCCCGTTAAACGAATACAGCAGGGCCGCGGCCATGACCACTGTGACAAAATAGACCAGATAATCCCGGGCCTGCCGCTTGGCGTTGCGCAGGGAGAGCTCAGATAACGTCACTGACATCACCCCCCAGCGCGGCAAGAACATCCAGAATTTCATGGTAGAATACGGGCCGTCCCCGTTCTCCCCGGAGCAGCTCGTTGAACACCCGCCCGTCCTTCAGGAACAGCACCCGTTTGGCATAGCTGGCGCTGTAAGCGTCGTGAGTGACCATGAGAATGGTAGCGCCCATGTCCTGGTTCATGGTGCTCATGATTTCCAGCAGATTCTTAGATGCCTTGGAGTCCAGCGCCCCGGTGGGTTCGTCCGCCAGGAGCAGGGACTGTCCCGCAACCATTGCTCGGGCGCAGGCAGCCCGCTGCTTCTGGCCTCCGGAAACCTGATACGGAAATTTCGTCAGGATGTCGGTGATACCCAGTTTCTGGGCAATATCCCGGACCCGGCTCTGTACCGTTCCGGGGGTTTGGTGATTCAGGGAGAGGGCCAGACCGATGTTTTCCTCGATGGTCAGGGTATCCAGCAGATTGAAGTCTTGAAACACAAAGCCCAGCCGCTCCCGGCGGAACCTGGCCAGTTCACTTTCCGACAAGTCGGCCACGCTCACCCCGTCCAGGAGAATCTTCCCGGCGCTGATGGTATCGATGGTGGAGATGCAGTTGAGCAGGGTGGTCTTGCCTGAACCGGATGCCCCCATGATGGCCAGGAACTCCCCAGCCTCCACGTCAAAGCTCACCCGGTCCAGCGCCTTAGTGACGTTGTTTTTGCTCCCATAATATTTTTCGATATTTTGTACTTGTAACATGGTAATTTGCCTCCTTTGCTTGTGGCTCTATGGTACACCAAAAGCGAAGGCTGTTGTATCGAAGTCATATTGATTTGTCTTACAGTTTTGTAAGGTTTTGCTTTGCGGGAAAGGTGAGGGTAACAGTGGTTCGCTTTCCTTCCTCAGAGACAATCTCCAATCCAAGATCCAGGAATCCAGACAGTTTTCTGCACAGATACAGTCCCATACCAGTGGAACCGCCCCGGCTCCGTCCGTTGCTGCCGGTAAAACCTCTGTCAAACACACGGGGCAGTTCATGGGCGGGGATACCAATACCATTGTCTGAGACGGTAAGCTGTACCTGTTTTCCGAGAGGATGGGCTGAGATTATGATGACCGGGGCTTCTCCCCGGTAATGGGCAGCGTTTTGGAGCAGCTGGCCCAGAATAAAGACCGCCCATTTTTCATCGGTATAGACGGCGCAGTTCATATTTTCCATCTCTACCCGAATACCGTTTTGGATCAATAGGGAACGGTGGTTCTCAATCGCCTGAGCTGCGATTTTTTCAAGCGCTATCTGCCGGAACAGGCAGTCTTGCTCCGGGTTCTCCGCACGGGCGTAGAACAATGCCCGCTCTACATGCGCTTCGATTTGACTGAGTTCCGCTGTGAGCTTCCGGCGGGTGTCCCCGTCCAACTCCCGGCAAATGAGCCGGGCGGCAGTGATGGGGGCTTTGATCTCATGCACCCAGCGTTCCACATATTCCCGGTACTCCCTTTGGGATGCCTGAGCGTCAGATACGGCACCAGTCATATCGCGGCCAGCCAGGCGGGTCAGGTCAAAGAGCCGCCGTTCAAAAAGCCCTTTTGGCCGTGAAACGCACTCTGTAAACAGGTATTTATGGTCCAGACCATCCAGAATAGATTTCAATTCCAAGAGGCGGGCGCGCTGCTGAAAGAAATCAAACATATTCACCGTCAGGAAAACCAGCAGAAACACAATCAGCAAAATCACCAGAACTCCTGGCTGTGTTCCAGTGGCGAAAAGGAACAGCGTTGCCAGTCCGGCGCAAATCACTTGGAGTGCGATACGCTTCAGCCGGTCCGACAAAAATTCCCGCAGGGTCATAGTTGATACCCCATCCCGCGCCGGGTCTTGATGGCGTCTGGCAGGCCGATCTCCGCCAGCTTTCCCCGCAGCCGGGTCATATTCACGCTGAGGGTGTTGTCATCGATGTAAATCTGGTTGTCCCACAGGGCGTCAATCAGATCGGCCCGAGAAACAATCTGCCCGGTATGAACCATCAGGCAAGCCAAAATTTGCAGTTCATTCCGGCTGAGTTCTACGGCTTTTCCGCTGGCCGACACAACCCCTTTTGTCAGGCTTAATCGCAGTTCACCGGCCTCCAGTAAGTCAGACTGTTCCGGTCCGCCGCCGCTCCGGCGCAGAACCGCCCTGATCCGAGCCAGCAGAACGGGAACACTGTATGGCTTGGTGATGTAGTCGTCCCCGCCCAGACTCAGCGCCCGTACCTCGTCCGCACCGGCATCCCGGCTGGTGACAAAGATCACCGGCGCGGGAACCGCTTTCCGCAGCGCGGCGCACAGAGAGAAGCCGTCCCGTCCAGGCAGACCGATGTCCAAAAGAATAAGATCCGGGCGTTCCTGCGCCGCCTGACCCGGTACATCTGTAAACTCTGTAATTGCCAGAGGTGTATCTCCCTCGTTTTCCAGGAGCAGTGTCAATTCCTCCCGAATAGCTGGGTCATCTTCGATTATCATAATTTTGGGCATACCATTCCTCCTGCTATTTTACTTATATTGTAGCACAGGCAAGGCAGATTATCAACCTGAATTCCCGGTAAAGATTTACCCTACAAGAAATATGGGAGAAGAGGACGAAAAAA